>JADJGQ010000001.1:743077-1114616 GCA_016708025.1 bacterium
CCAGTACAATGGCGTGATCTCACAGATCAGTCTGGTGGCAGGTCTATTGCCGGGTTGGTATCACCTGCGGAGCAACTACAGTCTGGTTTCCGGAGGATCGGTGTTTAGTCTCACCGATCTGGTGTCAGATTCGATCTACATTTTGCCGTTTACTTCACCGCAATATGTGCCGGGGACGTTTAAGCCGGTCACTGCGGCGGCGGGCGGTCTGACAGCCTTCAGTTTTGATCTGAGCGTTACGGATGTCGATCTGCTTCTGATCGATTCGACCGCAGGAACGGCGATCATGACGATCTCGGATTCGGCGAGCAGCTTTACCTCTACCGCACCGATCAATGTACCCGGAGATGTGCTGGAGCCGGGACGCAATACAGTGACATCTGACCCAATTTTCATTCCCGCAAACGAATTGGGGCGTGATCTGCGGGTCAGCGCTGCCCTGCAGTACCGGCAGTCCGGTTCCGGGAGCTTCCTCTCGTTTACGACCAATTTTGACAGTCAGTTGATCCGGGTCCAACCGTTGCCGATCGCGCAAGTAGTGCTGACACATTCGGTGGCGCCGAATGCGCCTTTGGCGGTCAACACCAATCAGCCGTTTATCATTCGCACGCGGGTGGCGAACGTTTCCGACTCGCCGCTGGACAGCGTGGTACTTCGATTGACCTGCGATGGTGTGACGATCTCGGCTCTCTATGACACGATTCCGCACCTGGAACCCCAGGATACGGTGGTGATAGATTTCGACGTGGTTTCGGCGAATGCCGCGGTAGATGTTGTCTTCCGGGTTGACATTGTTTCAACTCATCACGGACAACAGATCCCGGTGGACAATATTGCAACGATCGATATCGAGGCACCGGCTGATCTGCGTTTGAGCGATTCCCTGCAGGGGACTATCGGTGCGCAGCATTACGTTGAGACCGGCGGCACATTCTTCCTGCGTGTTGTGATGTCCAAGACCGGGCAGTCAGCGGTGAGCGAAGGGCTGTACCATCTGTCGACCCAGGGAATCGACCTGGGGTTACCTGATGAGATCTCCGGGCGAGACACTATCGGGGATATCATTGCCGATCAGCAGATCATATTTGAATTGAAGGCGCCCGATTTCGACACCACCTTCACTCTGACTTTTACCCTGACCGATCGGCCGACCGATATAAATACGGCCGCGCCTGCGCGTTTCACGGGAGACAGCACGTTTTCATATACGATAAGAGTAGCCTCGACCATAGCGTCACTGTTTGTGGAACCGGTCCAGACTTTGCCGGAGCCGGTCTTCAAAAATCTCAATTGTGAACTATTCCAATTGAGCCTGACCAACATGGCACAGTCCGACGTAAATCTTCTCTGTTTGGATACTGTGCGTCTTCGAATGACGGACAAGCAAGGTGACCCGATCGCGGCTTCCGAGGTTGTAGACATTTCCACCATTGCCTTCTTCGACAATGGCACCGAGCTGAGTTCGGTGGTCGCTAATGATGACACCCTGACGTTCATTTTCGGTGAGAATTCAATTGCCGTCGGCGAGACCTGGACGATCGCCTTGCGCGCAGATATTCATGCGGACATAGCCTCAGCGTTTGGGGTGGTGCTGGATACTTCGGGGATCAGCGCGACTTACATCGATGGTCCGGCGCTCGGCGAACAGGTGATGGTGACAGCTCCTCCGAATGGCGGCAGTATTCTCAAGAAGACTTTTGAGGTGGCAGGTCCATCGCTTGCGCAATCTTTTATGATCGAAGACAATCCGTGGCATCCCGGAAGCGGGGTGGCTAGGTTTGCGTATACGCTGGTCGAGGAGTCTATTCTCGATTTTCGGATCTTCACGCTCGGTGGCGAGTTGGTGCTCAATCGGCGGATCGAGGCAACCTCACCATTGGCGTCGCCCGGCCCGCATATTATCGAGTGGGATGGCCTGAATGGCGCCGGAGTAATGGTTCATGACGGCGTCTACATTGTGAGCCTGCTGGTGACACGAACTGGTGAAGAAGCCAGGTTGAAAGTGGCGGTGCTGAAATGACGTTACTTCGCACGCTACTCCTGTTGGTGATGCTGATAGCGACCTCGGCTTATTCGGCTGATGATGCCGGTGTCGAGTCACCGTTTGTACTTGGTGCGGGTGCGCGTTCGCTCGGTATGGGGGGCGCGACCATTTCATTACCTTTTGATGCTAACGCGATCTACTACAACCCGGCAGGTTTGCCGCGGCTGGAGTATCAGGAGATCGCCCTGATGCATATGAGTTTGTTTGAGGGGACGATCTACGATGTGGCCACGTGGGCCTCGCCCGTCAATGGCCTGGGTGGATTTGGCGTGGGCTTCATGCGGATCGGCACCGACGATATCATTCGGCGAACCGACTTCATAGAACAGGGGACATTCGACTATTCATCCTGGCAGTTCCTGTTGGCCTACGGCCGGAATTTCGGCAAGAGTCTCTCGGCAGGGATGACGTTCAAAGTCCTGAATAGCTCGATCGATGATCTGTCCGACTACGGGATCGGTCTGGATGCAGGGATGCAATTGGATCTGTTCAAACATATGTCGCTCGGAGTGATGGCCCGAGATATTATCCCGCCGCAACTGACTCTCGATTCGTTGTCTGAAGATGCGCCCGTCAGTCTGATCGGCGGTCTGGCGCTGAACCGTGCACCGCTTTCCGGTTCGTTGGCTCTGTCCGCGGCAGTTGACCTGGAGAAGATCGAGGATCGGGATCTGCTGGTTCATACCGGAGTCGAATTGCTGATCGCGGAGAAATACGCCCTTCGCGGCGGGTATGATCGCGATGATTTCACGTTTGGTGCGGGGATCGGGTATGGTCGGCTGAAGATCGACTATGCATACAAGTTGATGGACTATATCGAGGATAGCCACCGCTTTTCGCTTTCCATCCTGATAGGGCCATCCGTCACCGAGCAGAAGCGTCGCCGCGAGACGGAAGAAGCCGAGCGAGGGGATCTGATGTTGCAGGGAGAACGGGATCGTCAGTTCCAGTTCTTCCGGGCCAAAGCGGATACATTCTACCAGCGTCTGGAGCTGGATTCAGCGCTCAGCTATTATCAGCGCGCACTGGCGTTTGATGAACGGAATAACGAGATCCTTGGGACGATCAGCGCCATTCAACGGGTGCAGAAGATCCAGGAACAGGAGATGCGCCGGATCCAGGAAGCCCAAAAGGAACAGGCGAACTTCTCAAACACGTATTATGAACAGGCACGTCTGTTCTACAACAAGAAGTACTATCCTGCGGCGCTTGACCTGATCAATCTGGTATTGGATATCGAGCCGAACAACGAGCGGGCGCTTGAACTGCGCAACGATATTGTCGGTGCGCGCAAGGCAGAGGTAGCGGAGAGTCGGGCGACAGCCGCACAAGCCGAGAAAGACGGCCATTTAGTTGTGGCGATCGAGGCATACAACCGAATTTTGGAACTGACCCCCGATGATGCGGAAGTGCGCGCAGCCAAACAGCGGCTGGTGGACCGCCTGGATGTTACTCAGCAATTGAAACTGGGCATCGACCTGTTTAACGGTGGCAAGCTGAGTGAGGCTCGCCGCCAGTTCGAGGCCGTGCTGCGGGTCAATCCGCAGGATCCGGTGGCGCTGGAGTATATGGGGAAACTGGGAGCGGTTGCGCCGATGCCGCCGACGCTGGAAGATCTGCAGAAAGACAAAGAGATCTGGCCGCTATACCTCGAAGGGTTGAGGCATATGCGGAATAAAGACTATCAGAAAGCTATCGATGCCTGGGAGCGGGTCCTCAAAGTGTATCCGAACAACGCCAGCACGATAGAGAACATTCGCCAGGCCAAACTGAGGCTGCAGTCTCAATAGTATTCCATCGACGTTACTTGCCTCTTTTTTTGTAGCACGTTTGGCCGTCTGTACCTACGTTATCGCCTATGTTCCGCCGACCAGTCAAAGAGATCGACGCAGAATTTCTCGCTGAAGAGAAGTATCTCGATTCCATTCGTCGAGTCGTCAAGGAGAGTTGTGCGGCGGCCGGGATGGCACGGAAAGATACCGCCGCGGTGCTCCTGGCGATCGAAGAGGGGGCAACCAATATCATCCGGCATGCCTACCTGTACGAACGGGGGGTGCTGCGCCTTCGAGTGGTCATCTATCAGAAGTTAATGGCGTTTTCGCTGATCGATACCGGGCGGTCATTCCAGCCGCAGGGGAGCGGGAAGATCGATCTGGAGCGACTGGTAGAATCGGGCCGCAAAGGGGGACTCGGCTTCTACATGATCCAGAAGATCATGGATTCGGTCGAGTATATCTCCTCGGCCGAATACAACGAACTTCGGATGTTCAAGCGGATCTCGCCGCCGGCCCGCATTGGGTCGTCGCCGCTCCTTAGTCGGATGACGACTTTGCGAGCCAAGTTCTCCTTCTGGACTTTCTTTATTGTATTCCTGATAGTCGGTACGGCGTTCTATTTCATCAATGACCGGTCCACCCGCGAGGTCTACCAGCATCTGGACGGAACTGTCAGTGCGCTTGGGAAGACCATTTCCCAACAGGCGGCAGGGTATATCATCAATAATCGAAGCGACGTTGAGTTCGATGAATTACTGGTTTCATACGTAGAATCGAACGAGATGCTCGAGCAAGTGGTGTTGGTGGACATCGGTGATGTGATCGTCGCTCACTCGGATGATATTCGCAATATCCGCAAACAGTATGAATTTCCCGACCATATAAACCGTGAGGTTTTGGGGAGCCCCCAGCGCTTCACCATGCGGCGCGAATCGATGAACTATCTGATCCTGCCGATCCAGTCGGGAGAGCGGGTCCTGGGCAAGGTCCTGATCACGTATTCATCGGGACCGGTCTATCAGATGCTTGAAGATGCCCGGTGGAAGATCATCTGGCTGACGGGCGCACTCCTGTTGATCGGGATTGTCGGGATCTACCTGCTGTCGAACTACTTTGTCACACCCATTCTCAAGATCACCGAGCGAGTCCGTCGCTTCTCCCAGGGGGATCTCGAAACCGAGCTCCCGCTCGAAGGAGCCGATGAGTTTTTCGAGATTTCGCGGGCATTGAATGATATGACGACGCGGCTCAGCCGCGACCGGAAGAATATCATCGAGCGTGAGCGGATGGCGAAAGAGATCGAGGTAGCCTCGCAGATCCAGAAGACCCTGCTTCCGCGTGAGATCCCGACCATGCCCGGCCTGGAGGTCGGCATTTTCTACCGTGCCGCCTCGGTTGTCGGTGGAGACCTGTACGACATCTTTCCCGTTGGCGAGGATCAGTATTGTCTGGTGGTGGCGGATGTGTCGGGGAAGGGAGTTCCAGCGTCGCTGGTGATGTCCATGCTCCGGACGGTGATCCGGATCTATGCCGAGCGGAATCGGTCGGCGCGCGAGACCCTGCTAATGGTGAACGAGTATCTGGTACGAAATATGCCGGCGGGGATGTTCATTACTGTCCAGTTAGTGATCTACCAGGCGACTCAGCGCCAGTTACAGATTGTATCAGCGGGGCATAATCCGATGCTCTTTTTTGAGGCTTCGCGCGGTCAGGCGGGGAGAATCAATCCATCCGGTATGCCGGTCGGGGTCGATGCGACCCTCAAGCGGACATTCGCCGATTCGCTGGAAGAGCGGGTGATAGAGCTCAGGCCGAACGATGTCTTTTTCCTGTTCACAGACGGGCTGAGTGAGGCAACAGACAGGACGCGCAAGCAGTACGGGATGGACCGGCTGAGCGAATATTTCCAACAGTGGCAACTCGCGCATGCCAGGGATAAAGTGGCCGACTTTGCCCGGTCGATAGTTGACGAGATCGACAATTTCTCGGGCCTGACCAAGCAAAGCGACGATATCACCTTTATCGTCTGTCGTGTGCAGGGGGAGAGTGAATCGACTGCAATCCCAACGGAGACAGTGCATAGCGTGACTGATCCGGCTCCCGACGCGAATTCCGCCGGTTAATATTTCCCTTGCCAGAATCTCGATTTCTGCGTTCCTTCTGAGGTCGGGTTGGTCCCACTAGGATGCCAATTCTAAATATGGAAAATATCAGCATATCATTATCAGAGTCAGGACAGGATCGCTCCGTATCCGAAATACGGGTCGATGGTGTCATTGATACGTTGACGGCCGGTGAGCTGGAAGAAGTGATCGATTCACTTCTCAAGCGCGGCCGGTACAAGATCGTCTTTGATCTGGCAGGGGTGGATTACATTTCGTCGGCTGGCTGGGGGATCTTCATTTCCCATATCAAAGAGGTACGGGGGAGAGGCGGGGATATCAAGCTGGCCAACATGATCCCGAATGTCTACGAGATCTACCAACTGCTTGAATTTGACAATGTCCTGCAGGCGTTCGAGTCGATAGACGACGCCCGCTCACGGTTCGATACTTCTCCCGCTGATGGCGGGCTAAAAAAAAAAGACCGGCAAGTAACCCACCTGACGGTCATTGACGAGTTGGCTTCCGGCCGCGAACAGTACGGCTCGACGGCGACTCTGGTAGATGATCCACGGGTCGCGGTGGTTCCGGAAAGTCCGGAGACCAGGGTTCTTCTGGCGGTTAAAAACGATCCCTTTGCCACAATTTCCGAGCTGAAGCGAGAGGTAAACCGACGTCCGGGGACGGAAATCCTCGGCTGGTGGCGGATTTTCGCGATTCTCCGTTCAAATGGTCTGCTCTCACGGCGCGCGAGATTTCAGTTTGTGCGCCGGCATTACTAGTCACACGCGACGATTTCTGTTGACAACTTTCCCCGAAACATCATTATATTACGGTATCACAACACGTTAATGTCTGGAACGGCACTAACTATGACACTGGAAACAGCCCTGCTGATCATTCTGGGCCTGCTTTGCGCGCTCTTATCGGTTCTGCTTGTTCTCCGCATTCGATCAGAAAAGAGAGCAGGCGCAAATCTCCAGGGGATGTCTCTCCAGGAATTCTCTGAATTTCTCCTCTCCAACAGTCTCGACGGGAAGATCCTGACCATTGCGGGTAAGGTCTCCGAAGTGCTCAAATCCGCGTGCAAATGTGAGCGGATCATCTTCCTGCGCAAGCAGCGCGGCATGCTGGAGATGAACTATTACTATGGCATGACGGCATTCAGCCGGACGGAATTCCGGACTAAGTATACTCCTGAGCTGGCGACGGTCCTGCGCAAGTCATTCCTTCCCCAGGAACTCAATGCGCTCCGCGGCGTATTACCGAAAGATCTGTTCGAACGGTTGGCTGGTTTTGGGATCGACCTGTTCTTCCCGATTTTCTGGCGCGACAATCTGTACGGCGTCTATTTTCTCAAGAGCAGTCCACACACAGATAATGTCTCTTTCGGCGTGATGGTAGCAGGTCTGGCGCATTCGCTATCGGCGGCATACCATGTTCGCTGGCAGGAGGCAAAACTGGAGAAACTGCAGCAGCGACAGGCGCAACCCGAGCCTCCCAAGGTTCAGCCGCCGCGATTAGTAACCCAAACTTCGCACATACTCAAACTGGTACGCCACCGGAATACCGAAACATTGGTTCCCCGGATAGTCGATGCAGTGCAGCGAGACCTGGGAATGCAGCGCTCCGCCTATTTCACCGAATCAAAGGATGATGCTACGCATGCGGTGGCGATCCGGAATGGATTGAGTGACCGCCCCGAAGCACCGCCGCGGGCGGTCTTTCGCAACACGCTTCAACTGATCAATCCTGGCGGGATGAAATCTCTTGAGGCGTTGGCGACTGAACAGCCGGACGCCAAGCCGTGGTTTGATTCACTGCGAGAGCATGGATTCGCCCATCTGGCGAATTTCCCCCTTCATTCACACCGGCCGGGATTATTGGCGCTTGACCGGGAACGTCCCGCCCCCGATCTGGCGCGTCGACTGCACTCGCTTCTCGGGCAGGCTCAGGAGATGTTCGACAATGCACATTCGTTCGAACTCCTTGAAGAGCTCTCGTTCACGGACAACCTGACCGGCTTGTCGAACCAGAGGTATTTCCGCAAACGTCTGGCCGAGGAAGTGCATCGTGCCCGCCGTTATCAGCGGAATCTGGCGTTAATCATGTTCGACCTGGATGACTTGAAAGGGATCAACGATACGCACGGCCATTTGGCGGGTGACGAGGTGATCGGGAGATTTGGGCCGATCCTGCGGAATTCCATTCGAACGATCGACATAATCGCGCGGTACGGGGGGGATGAGTTCTGCGTGATCATGCCTGAGGCTGACAGTCCTACCTGTATTCAGTTCATGCAACGACTCAAGACCAAGCTGGATGAAACAGTCTTTTCCCTCGATGACCCGCCGGCAGAGATTCGCTGCACGATCTCCGTGGGTGGGGCGATCTTTCCACTCCATGCCGATTCCGACCAAAAGCTGATTTTCGCCGCTGATATGGCGCTTCTGACGGCCAAAGCGCGAGGGAGAAATCAGTATCTTTTGTACAGTCCCGAGACGATGATTGGAACCACCTAAGACCAGTCGGGTTTTAAAGCTTTACAACAGCTTTTT
The DNA here is from genome assembly GCA_016708025.1 of bacterium. NCBI lineage: Bacteria > bacterium. Next base: position 751,557 of record JADJGQ010000001.1, read on the forward strand.
TGACGGTCTATATTCCACGGTTAATGAAATCTCACCATTTGCCGATTTAGAGAACTAGTTGCAGGGAATTGAGTTAGATATGAAACTACGTCCGATCTATGCACTGGCGATGACCTTCGGCTTCCTTTTGCTGGGATGCCTGACCTTGTCTGCCCAGACGACGGAATACAGGATCGGTCCTGAGGACGTTTTGGATATCCGATTCTGGCAGGACGAGAGCCTCAATACGACGGTGAAAGTCGGCCAGGATGGCCGGATCACGCTGGATATTATCGGCCAGATCGAAGTGACCGGCAAAACGACGGAAGAGTTGCAGAATGAGATCATCCGTCAGATGTCCCGTCTCAACAAGAATATCTCCCAAGCGGTGGTTCGGGTTACGCAATTTAATTACAATTTCCTTTATCTGACCGGCCAAGTTTTGTCTCCCGGGAAGCGGACGTATGAAACGATCCCTGGGCTTTGGGACGTGATCAACGAGGCCGGTGGTGTTACTCCGTTGGGCGATCTGACTCGTGTTACCATCATTCGCGGTGGCGAGGAAGCCGGCAAAGTGGAAGTGATCAATGTCTCGAAGGCAGTGTCCGAAGGGAATGTCGACCATTTGCCGCGGCTGCGACGTCAGGATACCATCGAAATTCCTGCGCTTCCCGGCGGAATACCGCAGGCGGCGATAGGTGAATTCAGTACCGAAGCTAAAAACACGGTCTATGTGCTGGGGGCGGTGACTCGTCCTGGGCCGGTGCAATTCGAGGAGAATGCCGACTTGTTGCAGATACTGGCCGCCGCAGGAGGACCGTCGCCGACAGCCGACCTGAAGAAAGTTAAGGTCATTTCACGCGACGGCGCGTATTCACAGACTTATCAGATCAATGTCGAGAAATATTCCAAGACCGGAGAGCCGATCCGGTATGTCGTGCGTAAAGAAGATACATTCATCGTCCCACAGCGGACGACCAGTTTCCTGAACTTTGGGACGATCGCGACCATTGTCGGAACCGCCAGTACTGCCTGGCTGCTGATCGACCGTATTTCGAGCGGTGACTGATCGCCGACAGACCCATTGACAGGAGAGAGGTAAGGAGACCGGGATGGAAACATACAGAATGAGCAGCAAGCTTCGCGAGCAAGAGCGCGAGTATCTCATTCAGACGGCCAACGATGTTACTCGTGGCGCGATCGCCACGACCATCTTTGTCGACGGCACTCCGGCAGAAACTATCCAGTGTCCGCATCCGCAGGAGATCCTCCCGGATGAGATCCTCAACCTGGTCAAGTCGACGCATTACGAAAAAAAGCAGGAGATCGAACTCCTGTTGCAGTCGTACCGTCGGGTCCTGCAGGATGGCCACCCGCTGACCATGCACCAGCTCGCGGTGATGCTGTACCACAAGGGATTTCTTTACGAGGCCCAGGAACTGCTTCACCAGGCGACCCGTATCAACCCGGAACTTCATCAGTCGTTCAATCAGCTCAGTATAGTTGAATTGCTGATGGGGCGTCCGCACCAGGCGGTGGAATCGTCCGAGCGGGCGGTGGCAATGCGTCCGAATTTCGCAGACTACCACAATAATCTGGGCGAGGCGTTGCTTTCGGCGGGAGAGTCGCTGCGTGCGATCAGCCAGTTTGAACAGGCGGTGGCGATTAATCTTTATTACGCAGATGCGTATTTTAATCTGGGGCTCGCCTGGCTGCATCAGGCGATGAGTTCCGCGCAACCGCAGATCATGATCGGACGCGTGGCGGATGCCATTCGCAAGGCCTGTCTCATCTATCCTGAGTTCTCCGGGCAGATGCTGGAATCCGGGCTGGCGAGCATGAAGGAACATCACCTGGCCCGCAGCTTTGAAATTTTCAGTTCGATACGCGATTCACGCCGGGAGGCGCGTCGTCATGAATTGGCCGCGGCCTACGTGCAGACCAGTCTGCTCCCGGAGCAGTTGACCGAACGGTCGCTGCAGGAGCGGATCTCTGTCTTGACCGGCCAGGTCTCGCGCTACCCGATCTATCCCGACCTTCAGGCGGAGCTGGGCCAGGCATTTCTGGAAATGGCGAAACTTGCCTGCGGTCGATCGGTACAACATTTCAGGAAAGCGGTGGAGTTGAATCCATCCCTGACTCACAATCTCACCGCGTACGAGCGGGCAGAAGAGATCCTGGAAAATCTGGACAAACTTCTGGGCAACGTTTCACAGAAAGGCTGATGTCTGCATGGCGTCGCAACATTCGATCATCGATTTCTTCAGTCTCGAGAGCGGTCCGGCGACCGAGTTCCGTCGCCTTCTGCATAACCTGCAGTTCCATAACAAGGATCGCGAGATGAAGGCGATCATGGTCACATCCTCGATGTTATCCGAGGGGAAGTCGACGGTGGCTGCATTACTAGCCCTGACCGCCGCTAAAAAGGGGATGAAGACGCTGTTGATCGATGCCGATGTCCGTCGCCCTACCATTCATAAGCTGTTCAAGATCCCTCGCCAGAAGGGGCTGTTGGATGTTCTGGTCGATAGTTTACCGGTGAAGGAATCGGTCAAGAAAACCTCGCTGGAAAAACTCGACCTGATCACGGCAGGCCGGACGCATGAATCGCCAGCGGATGTCTTTGATGCTGTGGCGATCGGACGAGTGATCCAGGAAATGAAGTTTTATTATGATATCATCGTCATTGACTGTGCGCCGGTGATCCCGGTCTCGGACCCGATGCTTCTGTCGCAGGAAGTCGATGGTATTCTGTTCGTCGTGAAGGCGGGCGCCACACAGCGCGATATCGTGCAGCGAGCCTCGTCGATCCTCAGCTCATCCACCAACAAGCTGTTGGGAGTGATCTTGAACAATGCCGACGGGACCTTGCCGTACTTCTACAATCACGACTACTATGGTTACGACTATTCGCAGCGTCCATCGGATGCCAAAGACGGAAAGTCGGGTTCCGACAAGGGTTCGAAATCCGGTAAGACCAACGGCAACGGTGACCAGAAACCCAAAAACAGTCTTTCCCGCTAATCCAGCCGAATATCGATATGAGTAAGCAGGTGAACTTGCTGACAGTTGACCTCGAGGAATGGTATGTCGTCGAGGTACTGCAGAGTCGGTTCAAAACCGAGGACTGGCCGCATTTGCGGTCGACCGTGGTGGAGAACTGCCGACGTTTGCTCCATTTGTTCGATCGAAAGGGGGTGACCGCGACCTGGTTTGTGCTGGGTTGGGTTGCGGAGAAGCATCCGCACCTGATCGCCGAAATCGCGGACCATGGCCATGAGATCGGCTGTCACAGCTACCAGCACCGTCGCGTTGACAAATTGGATGCCGCGACATTTCGTGAGGATACTCAGCGTGCTATGGATGCGATATTGAAGGCGTGCGGTATTAAGACCATGGGGTATCGAGCACCAAGCTGGTCGATGAACTCGAGCTGCAAATGGGCATTCAAGACCCTGGCTGAACTGGGGTTTGCGTACGATAGTTCGATCTTTCCCATCAAACACGACTTGTATGGCATGCCGGACGGTCCACGCCAGTTATTCAAGATGCATTTTGAGGATGGCAGTTCGCTCTGGGAGATGCCTTCAAGCACTTTCCGGATGTTTGGCCTCAACTTGCCAATGGCGGGTGGGGGGTACCTGAGGCATTCTCCTTATTGGTACACTCGGGCGATGGTTAACCGGCTGAATGGCCAACACCAGCCTGCCATGGTCTACATTCATCCCTGGGAGCTTGATCCGAACCCACCGGAGATCGAAGGATTGACGGCGATGCAGCGGTTCCGGACGTACGGATCGACCGCCCTTTTCCTGACCAAGCTGGAGCGGCTGTTGAATGACTTTGAATTTACCACTATTTCTGACTACATTCGCTCTCACGGAAAAAAGCCGATCGGGTTCGAACGGCGCGACGGCTGATTGTTCCCATAGCCATATCGTCCAAACAGTTCGCTCGGGTGTATAAAATCTACTTGACGACCCAACCGTTATTCGTAGGTTTGACCTACTACGCGAATTCGATACGCACGTGAAGGAGTTGTTATGAAACGAATACTGATCATGCTTGCAGCCATCCTGATCACGGTGGGTGTGGCGGACGCACGGAGAAAGAAGGAAGTTTCCGGCACCATTACCGATGGCGTGTATCAGGATAATCGCTTCGGCTTCAAGTTGACGGTCCATTCGAACTGGCAAGCCAGAATGAAGAAGGACGAGGATAATTTCCGGTTGGTCCTGACACAGAAGAATTACGGCATACCGCCGGACTATCGTTCTGCACAGGATTACACCTATATTCCGCGTCTGGTCATCTATGCGGATACTTCGAGCATGAGCCCGAACGACATGCTGGATTCGCTGCGCAGCAGCACTTTCAAGTCAAAACAGAAGAAAGAGATCCTGAGCGAGTTCGAATTCCTGAACCAGCCGGACATCATTCCCAAAGACAAAAAAATGCCGCAGATCGGCGGCAAGAGCGGTCTGGTTTGGAAGGGTGAGTCGAAATATGTCAAGGAGATCCAGGAATCACAGGCCTCCAATGCCGGTATGCGCGTATATGGCGCCTATTCCGGGAATGTGATCATCGTCAAGTCTGATGCCGGTATTATGCTGGTGATGCACCTGATGTGTGAGCACAACTTCCATGATGACGTTTACGCGGAAGTGGCGACGATGCTCAATTCGCTTGCTTTTACCCCCATCAGTAAAGACGATTCCGAGTAAGTTCACGGGCCCCGGTCTTCCGGGGCCTTTTTCTGTTGACCGCATTCCCGCCTGCCACTATGTTACGTAACCGGTTAGGATTACCGGGCTGGAGGACGTATGTGGATTATTCGAGCCATCCTGATCGCTGTCATGCTCATCCTGGTGATAGCGTTCGCGTACAACAACTTCGGGCCTGAACAGAAGGTCGATGTCTATCTGCGGCCGGTGATGCCCAATTACCTGGATGTCCCGCTGGTGACGGTGGTCTTTTGGTCGCTCGTGGCCGGGATGGTGATGTCGCTGCTGATCTTCATTTCAATCTATATAAAGCAGTCAGTGGACATGCATGCCGCCAAGCGGCGGATCAAGGCATTGGAAGGCGAGGTCGGCATTCTGCGGAATCGCCCGATCGAAGAATCGGCGGAACTGCTCAAGGGAGCCGACAGCCGGATCAGGGAAAGCAAGTCGCCGTTTAGCGAAGGATAAGCTCATGCTTGATGCGCTCTTATTATTGCTCGTGTTCGTTTTTGGTGCGCTCGCCTTCTACTTGATGTATGAGCGCTTCTATAAAAAAACTCAGCATATCGAACCGTCGATGTATGTCGAGGCACTCCGTAATCTGCTGGATGGAAAGCAGGAATCGGCTTTCACCAAACTTCGGCAGGTGGTGGCGGAAGATGCCGGCAATATCGACGCGTATCTTCGACTCGGCCAATTATTGCGAGAGCACAATCGGCCGGACCGCGCGTTGCAGGTACACAAAGATCTGACTCTTCGCTATGGTCTGACCAAATCCGACAAGATTTCGATCCTTCGAGAACTGGCCTCGGACTATCTCGCTCTCAATGACCATACGACGGCCGATGCCGCGCTCAAAGAACTGGCGACACTGGAGCCGGAGAACCATTGGGCCTTTGTCACACGCCTCAAACTCCAGGAAAAGGCCGGGCAGTGGGAAGAGGCTTACGATACGGCGGTGCAGTTGCTGAAGCTGGAAGGGAATAAGTCGAAAACGCCTTTGGCGCGGTTCAAATTCCAGCAGGGTGAGCAGTTGTACAAAACGCGTGAATACCACAAAGCGAGAATTGCGTATAAAGAAGCGATCAGTATTGATCCATCATTCGTGCCCGCCTATATCGCGGTGGGTGATTCATATCGCGAGGAAGAGCGATTCGAGGATGCGGTCAATTTTTGGACCAAGCTGATCGAGGCGGTCCCGGAGCAGGCGCACCTGGTGATCGACCGGCTGAAAAATGTGCTCTTCACACTGGGACGGTTCGGAGAGATAGTTGAGATCTGCCGCCAGATTTTGGAGCATTCGCCGAAAAATCTTGAAGCTCGCCGTGCGATGGCGGAGTTTTATGTGAAGAAAGGGGATCTTGAGGCGGCCGAGGAGATGCTTGAAGCGATCCTCGATGAACAGCCTGAGGATCCGTTTGCGATAGTGGAATTGGTCCGGATCTATCTTGAATTGGGCGACAACAAGCGACTGCATGAACTTCGGCGAGCGCTTGAGTTTAAGCGTGATCGGAAGCGATCGCCGGCGAAGCCGGGGAATCCCGCGGTCATTCGCAGTTAACCCGTGAACCTGCCATAGCGGCACCTATCATGAAAATCATTGTACTGGCCGTTGCGCTGGCGCTGGTTCTTCCAGCCGCCGGGCGCGCAGATGACATTGACGAGATCTACCAGGCTATCCAGAAGGGGAGATGGCGGGCGGCAGCAGACCGTCTGGCCGAAATGAAGGACGTCAATTCAAACGGCAATCTCCTCTTTTTGCACGGGCTACTGGAACGGTCAGGGGACCGGGCCGCAAAGTTCTTTGAGACCGCCTTGACCCGGTCGGTTTCCGTCAAGTTTCAAGAAGAGATTTACATTCGGCTGGCCCAGTATTACTTGCAGATGGATAATCTGGGCAGAGTCTCGGAGATCACCAATGAGTACCGGACCCGGTTTGAAAAGGGGAAGCACCGCGTCGCGATGGCTCGCATACGCATCCTGGCCGAAGAAATGAACGGAGACCGTACGGCGGCTCTGGGTCTTAATGAACGGTATATGAAAGCGAATAGCCGGGGAGAGTCGGCCGACTGGGGAAAGATGGATCTTGCCCGAATACTCCTGGGTTCGCGCGGTGACGAAACCGGCGTGGAGAAGCTACGCGATCTCTCCGCAAGCAGTTCTGAGATCGCAGTGCCGCAGGCGATGGCTATCCTAGGGGAATATCATATGGAGAAAGGGGAGATCGAAGAGGCTATGCGCTGTTACGAGTTGCTGCGGGAAGAGTACCCATCGGCTATCGGTCTCGACCTCCTTGCGCGGCAACTGGGACAATCGGCTCGCCCTAAGATGACGATCACAACACAGTCCGCTAAGCCAAAGCCGCTCCCGAAAGCGGAAAAATATGCGATTCAGGCAGGGGCGTTTTCATCGCAGAAATTCGCCAACGAACAAGTCGACCGCTTGCGAAGAGAACGGCTGCCGACCAAGGTGGAGAAAAAAGAATCTGACGGCCGGACGCTTTGGGTGGTATATATCGGCGAGTATAAAGACCTTCGCGCCGCTGAAGAAGCGCGCCAGAAACTGCAGAAACGGTACGGTGAGACGTACGAAGTTGTCCCGCGCTGATGCAGACCAATGATTCTTCTCTTACGCCGCTGATGCGGCAATATCAGGCGATCAAAGCACAACACCCAGACAAGATCCTCTTCTTCCGGATGGGGGATTTTTATGAGATGTTTGGCGAGGATGCCGTCAAGGCCGCGCCGATGCTCGGGATCGCGCTGACCTCGCGCTCGCACGGCAACTCCGAACGGGTACCCTTGGCGGGAGTGCCGTATCATGCGATGGACCGCTATCTTTCACGCCTGGCTGCTCGTGGCGAAAAGGTAGTCATTGTCGAGCAGGTGGAAGATCCGAAGACCGCCAAAGGGCTGGTCAAGCGGGAGATCGTTGAGATCGTCACGCCGGGTACCTCGACCATCGACTCACCCGAAGAGCCTGCTCGAATCGCCTGTCTTGCGGCGTTGTACCAGAAAGATTCGAATCGGATCGGGATCGCCACGCTGTATATCGCGACCGGGGAGTTTCAGGTAGATGAAGGAGATGCGCAGTTGATGGTTGAGCGACTTCGCGTCGCGGAGCCGTCGGAACTGCTTTTCCCCGCAACCACCGAAAAGAATGCGGTGGCCGATCTGCTCGGATATAGTCGGACAGCGGCGCAACTGACCCCCTACGAAGAGTACAATTTTGATCTGCCGACCGCACGTCGCGAACTTAACGGCCATTTCGGGACGGTCACTCTCGAGTCTTTCGGCGTCGACCATGCCCCGCTAGCGATCACCGCGGCGGGGGCGATCCTTCGGTACCTGAAAGAGAATCACCGTGAGCAGCTCTCGCACATCACCCAGCTGATCCGCTACGATGACTCAGCCTTTATGCCGCTCGATTACAGCACAGTCCGGAATCTGGAACTGGTAAAGAATACCGCCAATTCCACTGAAGAGAATTCGCTCTTGGCGGTGATGGATCTCTGTCACACGGATGCCGGACGCCGGAGGCTTCGCTCAAATCTGCTTCGACCGTTTCGCTCCAAAGCAAAGATAGAACGTCGCCAATCTGGCGTGACCGAATTGGTCAAAAATCGCGACCTTTGCTACCTGATCCGTCAGCAAACGAAGCAACTCCCCGATCTGGAGCGACTGGCCGGCAGACTTGGTATCGGCAAACTGAATCCGCGACAGATGGGATCAGTGGGGCAGGCGCTTTCGACGGCTCAACACCTGAAGTCAGTCCTTGGGCCGGCGTTTTCCGCGCACCTGAAAGAACTCGCGGCCGAGATCCCGGATACAACTGGTTTGAGTCTGCGAATCTCTTCTGCCTTGGTTGATGAGCCGCCATTGTCTGCGCAAAAGGGGGGGATATTCAGGCAAGGATACGCGGAGGCGCTAGATCATCTGAATGACTCCATTAAAGAGGCGCGGCTGTATATCGGGTCACTGCAGAAAGTAGAACGAGATCGGACCGGGATCGCGACGCTCAAGGTTGGCTTTAATCAGGTCTTCGGCTATTACATAGAGATAACGCGCGCCAATGCCGCGTCTGTACCATCCGAGTATATCCGCAAGCAGACTCTGGTGAATGCCGAGCGCTATATAACACCGGAGCTGAAAGAAAAAGAAGAGCTGATCCTGGCCGCCGAAGAGAAGATCAACCGACTGGAACTGGAATTGTACCAGCAGTTGATCGATCACCTGAACGGATCGATCAATCTGATCCTCAGGACGGCGGAGATATTAGCGGAGATCGATCTGGTCTCATCGCTGGCTGAACTGGCGGTCACACGTGGCTACTGCTGCCCGGAGATTCACGAGGATGACCTCCTGCAGATCACCAATGGGAGACACCCGGTGATCGAAGCGGTCCTTCCGCCGGGAGCATTTGTCTCCAATGACCTGGAATGCTCGATCGAAACTAACCGAATACTGATCCTGACCGGCCCGAATATGTCGGGAAAATCAACGTACCTTCGGCAGATCGGCCTGATAGTCATCATGGCGCAGATCGGTTCCTGGGTCCCGGCAGACAAAGTGCATCTCGGACTGGTCGACCGTGTATTCACACGAGTGGGCGCGCTGGATAATCTGGCGCGGGGACAATCGACCTTCCTGGTCGAGATGATCGAGACCGCGAATATCGTGCACAATGCCACGGAGCGATCACTAGTTCTTCTGGACGAAGTCGGCCGCGGAACCTCGACCTTCGACGGTCTCTCCGTTGCCTGGTCGGTCGTGGAGTATCTGAATGATCAGCGGAAATCACGGACAGTCTTTGCGACGCATTATCACGAATTGACCGGCATGGCGGAGATCTATCCGACGGTGCACAATTTCCAGGTGGCAGTCAAGAAATGGGAAGACCGCGTTGTATTCCTGCATAAGATCATCCCCGGCGGATGCGACGACTCGTACGGTATCGAGGTCGCAAAACTGGCGGGTCTGCCGCGCCAGACGATCCAACGCGCAAAGTCTGTTCTGCGTTTGCTGGAATCAGGAAAGTTCACGCAATCCGAATTGGGACGGTCTCTCTACAAAGAGAAGATGCAGCCGACACTTTTTGATCCCCAGCCATCCGCTTTGGAGACGAAACTCCGGGATCTGGATATCAACACACTGTCACCCGTGCAGGCGTTTGATCTCTTGCGTAAGCTAAAGGAGGAGCTGTCATGAGTGCTCCTCTGACCCGGCCGAATATCCGTCCGCTTCCGGAACGTCTGATCAACAAGATCGCCGCGGGTGAGGTCGTCGAGCGACCAGCGGCTGTGGTGAAAGAGCTGGTCGAAAACGCGCTGGATGCCGGCTCCACGCGAATTGATATCATTATCGAGCAGTCCGGCTCCAAGATGATAAAGATCGTCGACAATGGCTGGGGGATTCCGGAAGAGCAGATCGAGATCGCGTTTTCCCGGCATGCGACCTCCAAATTATCCGGGCTTTCTGATCTTGAGAAGATATTGTCATACGGTTTTCGAGGCGAAGCCCTCCCCTCGATAGCGTCGGTTTCGCGCACGCGCATGGTCTCACGGGTGGCAGAATCCCAGGTGGCAACAGAGATCATTTATGAGGGGGGAGTACTTCAGTCAAAGCGTCCTGTCGCGGGAGCGGTGGGTACGACTATCGAAGTCGGCGACCTGTTTTTCAATACCCCGGCACGCCGGAAATTTATGAAAGCGGAGTCGACCGAAGCACGCTACCTGTCGCGCACGGCCACTGCGCTGGCACTGGCACGCTACGATGTTGCTTTCTCCTACACGCTCAATGGACGGCAGATATTCTCTGTCCCGGCCGGGACATTACGCGACCGAGTCGCGGCTCTGTTGGGATATGGCAAGCAATTGCTGGAGATCACTGCTGAAACCGGTGCGGTCAAATTGCAGGGGTTTATCGGTAAGCCGGATCAGGCGAGTAACAATCGGTGGGGACATTATATCTTCATCAATGGCCGGTATATCCACTCGACGACATTTTCGCACGCATTGTCTGCTGGATTCGGCGAAATGTTGCCAAAAGGGGTTTACCCGGTCGGAGCCGTGCTGTTGCAAGTTGAGCCAACCGAGGTGGATGTGAATGTGCACCCGGCGAAGACCGAGGTGCGTCTGTCGCGAGAGCGGGAGATCTACGATGCGATCTACCATGCGGTGAAAACGGCGACTCGTCAGGATGGCGTGATCCCGGTTTTTCTGGCTCCGGCACGAGGGGAGAATCGTCCGAACGACGGACTTTTCCCTCAGGGCGAACCGACACGGCAAGGGTATATCCCCGGGATCGGCGGGAGTCAGATCACCAGTCATGAAATGCTCGGTGATCTGTATCGTCCACCCCAATTCAGAACGCCCGAGGCTGGCGGAATTATCCGGGTTGACAGCGCCACCGGTGAGATACTCGAGTCTCCCTCGACTATCCAGTCGCCGGAAAGTCCGGTCGAGCAGATAGAGACTGGGCCATCGAGCGGTATTCGCCTGGTCGGACGCTTTTCTGATCTCTATCTACTGCTTCAGGCAGGAGAGGATCTGTACATTGTCGATCAGCATACGGCGCATGAGCGCGTGCTGTATGAAGAGACGATGCGTCGACTTGAGCGGCAGTCGATAGTCGGGCAGCAATTGCTGTTGCCGGTGCAGATCGAACTGACTCCGGAGCGTTTTTCGCTTTTCGTCGAAGCAGAAGATCTGATCAATAAGTCGGGATTTGCGGTAGCTCCGTTTGGCGGACGCATGATCTCCATTGAAGCTGTCCCCATGATCCTCTCACGCAAGTCGCCGGAGAAGGTATTCACCAAAGTACTCGATGATATCGGTTCGTTAACCAAGGGTGGATACGATCTGAAGAAAGCGATGGCCCAGTCGATTGCCTGTCGCGCGGCGGTGATGTCCGGTGACCGGCTGACCGATGAAGAGGCGATCGGACTATTGCAGCAACTTCTCCAGTGCGAGAACAAGTACTCCTGCCCGCACGGGCGTCCGACTTTCATCAAAATCAATCGGGGTGACCTTGACCGCCAGTTCGGGCGCTGCTGATCCGCGACCGATCCCGATCATCTGCGGTCCAACCGGATCGGGGAAATCATCGGTGGCGATGGCTCTGGCGCAGACCGGACCCTACGAGATCATTTCAGCTGATTCCCGCCAGCTCGTGCGACATCTGGATATCGGTACGGCCAAACCATCGCCAGCGGACCGTGCGGCTGTACCCCATCACCTGATCGACCTGATCGAACTGGGGGAGAGATACAGTGCTTTTCGATTTATCGGGGATGCTTCCCGGGTGATCGGCGAGATCCGCCGCAGAGGGAACCTGCCGCTGATCGTGGGAGGAACTGGTCTTTACCTTCGTGCGCTTACCGACGGTGTGGTGGAGATTGAACCGGGGGATATGCAGGTCCGTCTCCAATTGGAAGCCGAGATGGATTCGCTGGGAGTGGAAGTGATGCACGAGCGGCTAAAGCAGGTTGATCCACTGGAGGCGAGCAAGATCCATCCAAATAACCGGGTGCGACTGCTTCGAGCGCTTGAGATATTCACCCTGACCGGCAAATCGAAATCTGAGTGGCATGCGACCGGGAGCCATCGGAAGGCGGATTGTACGTTTCAGTATCACTGTCTCAATCCGGAACGAGAGTTACTCTACCAGCGTATCAACCTACGAGTGGAGGAGATGCTGAGATCGGGCTGGTTTGCCGAGGTTGAGCGATTGGCGAAAGCGGGGATGACGGACCAGATTCGACGGGCGGCGATCATCGGGTATGGTCAGCTATTGGACGTTTTGGAAGGAAAGAGTGGACTTGAAGAGTCGACCAGTACAATCAAGCAGGAGACGCGCCGGTATGCTAAGCGGCAGGTTACCTGGTTTAGCCGACAAGCTGGCTGCCTCTATTATGCCACGGTACAAGAGCTTAGTGAGGCTTTGGTGGGGGGGTAAGTTTTTTGTTGCCTGTCTTGCCTTACCGTTTTTTCTTCCGTATCAGTTATATGACAATGGGTTAGCATATGTCCTCCTTAAGTACGGAAGGCTGGCAGCCGATAATAGAGGTAGGCACCTGAAACCCAACGAAGCTACAGGATAGATGTTGATGTTTGACAAGAAGCCAAGTGTTCAATTGTGTCTGATATGGCTATTGCCAGCCTGCATGCTGATGATGGGTCTGTTGGGCGGCTGTTCGAGTGGACGAGCCGGGGCAGATCAATCCCGATTCCGCAGCGAAACGCGCACGCAATCGCCAAATACTCCAGACCAAGCTAAGAAGACCGCAGCGGTCGGCGACCAGGAACCAATCAATGCCGAGGATACGTTGCTGGCGGAAGAATCCGGCACGGAGATCAACGGTTTCACCACACCGGTCCCTGGCCCATACCAGCCGTCCGATGCTGAAACATCGAACGATTATGGTCCTGAATCCGATGAATTCTGGGCGGCTATTCAGCGGGCCGAAGAATACCACACTATGGGTGTTCTGGCCAACCGAGAGGGAAGCTGGGAAGAGGCCCAATACTATTTCGAACGCGGCCTGAATACGCTGGCCAATCTGGATTTTGTTACCGATTCGCAATTGACGCCTGAGGCGGTCAAGTATTCGACGCTGGTTGATAACATCATCAGCGATTACCGCGTCTCACTCCGCTCGCTGGGACGTCTCGACGATGAGGCGGCGCCCTCGGCGATTATCGAACGATTTGGCGATATCGAAGAAGGTATCCGCCAGGACTCGATGAAGGTTTATACGGACGAACTGGGTCCGGTCACCTATGATCTTCCGCTGGAGATGAATGCGCGGGTGAAGAAGTCGATCGTCTATTTCCAGACGGTCGCCAAAGATGCCTTTACGCGCTATCTGACGCGCTCCAAGAAATACGAAAAGCTTTTCAAGACGACACTCTCCAAGCATGGACTGCCGCATGACCTGGTATATCTCTGCCTGGTGGAGTCGGGATACAATCCGCACGCCTATTCCTGGGCGAGGGCGATGGGGCTCTGGCAGTTCATCGCGTCGACTGGAAAGATCTATGGGCTGGAACGGAACTGGTGGATCGACGAACGGAAAGATCCGGTAAAGGCTACCGATGCGGCTGCTCGTTTCCTTAAGGAACTGCATCAGAAATTCGGGAAGTGGGATCTGGCCATGGCCGCCTATAACGGTGGACCGGGGCGAGTCGATCGAACCATTAAAGCGCAGAAGACGAATGACTTCTGGAAACTCCGCCTGCGTCAGCAGACCATGGATTATGTCCCCTTGATCTACGCGGCAACGTATATCGCGAAAGAGCCTGAGAAATACGGTTTTGTGAACATTGAGTTTGAGCCGGAGATCACCTGGGATGAAGTAGAGATAGATCGTCCGCTTGAGCTCAAGACGGTGGCCGATGCGTTGGGGTGTTCGACCGAAGAACTGAAAACGCTTAATCCCGAGTTGCTGCGGAGCGTTACTCCGCCCAACACCAAAGACTATGTATTGAAAGTGCCGACCGGCATGCGCTCGAAATTCCTGGCGGCCTATGAGTCGATGGAATCAGCCAAGACGGCGACCTGGGCACGTCACAAAGTCAAAAAGAAAGAGACGCTGGCCAAGATCGCCAATCGCTACGGGGTATCGCAGTATGCGATCCTCGAGGCTAATAATATGTCGAAGGGGACGAAGCTGAAGACGGGGACCGAACTGATCATCCCGGTACCGGTTGGTCAGGGAACATCATCCGAATCCAGCTCGCGCGCCAGACGTGAATACAAAGCATCCAATGGTGTCTATTCGGTTCGCTCCGGGGGTACCGAAAACGGAGAAGAGTAAGTCGTCATCCGCGACTTCCTCGAACAAGAAAAGCAATAATCCGAAAGTCTACGTAGTACGTTCGGGTGACACGATCTCGGAGATCGCCAAAAAGTTTGGGACTTCGACCAGCAAGATCCGTAAGATGAACAAAATGGGGAAGAGCTCCCGCATCTTTGTTGGACAGCAACTGGTGATCAGTGAGGGTGCGGCGGTTTCGGAGTATGTCGTGTACCAGGTGCGCCGAGGCGACACGCTGGGCGAGATCGCGGCGAAATACAAAACGACGGTTTCGAAAATACTGGCAGACAACAATGCGCTCGACCCGCTCTCCTTGCAGGTCGGCGAACAGATCAGAATTTATATGGAATAGCGGGCAACCAAAACTATGGCACGACGTCGCGATGTGATCATTGGAGTGATCATCGCCGTGGGGGGACTCATGGCGATCGGCATGTTTGCACTGATGCTGTTCGGCATGGCTGCAACCAGTTCGGGTGGATTTGATTTCGGCACGATCGGCGGTAATGGGATCGGCGTGATCGAAGTGTATGGGGCGATCGATGATGGGTTGGCTCGGCAGGTGATCCGACAGCTCGAAAGATTCACCGACAATAGTTCAGTTCAGGCGATCGTGGTGCATGTTAACTCACCCGGTGGCGGAGTTGCGCCATCGCAGGAGATCTATGATGCGATGCTGCGCGCCCGCGACGAGAAGCCGGTTGTGGTCTCCATGGCGTCGGTAGCAGCTTCAGGTGGTTACTATATCGCGTGCGCGGGTGACCGGATCGTGGCCAACCCAGGAACGCTGACCGGCTCAATCGGCGTCATCTTCCAGTTCCATACCTTCCAGGACCTGATGGGGAAGGTCGGGGTCGGAACCGAGACCGTGAAGTCCGGGGAGCTCAAGGATGTCGGCTCGTATGCCCGTCCGATGACCGATAAAGAGCGGGAAATGCTCAATTCGGTGGTCCAGAGCACCTACGAGCAGTTCGTCGAGGTGGTCTCCTCGAGCCGGGAGATGGAGAAGACTGAGATCTACCCATTGGCGGATGGCTCTGTCTATACTGGATTGCAGGCCTACAACTTAGGGCTTATTGATACGTTGGGTGGACTGCATGAAGCAGTCAATTTGGCGGCCGATTTGGCGGAGATTTCGGGAGAGCCGACGGTGATCCGTCCGACCTATCGAGAAAAAGTTTCCATCTTTGACCTGTTGGGGGAGACCCTGAGTAAGGTCAATAATGCGGTAGATCAGAAGCTGGCGGGACCGAGCCTGCTCTATCTCTATCAGTGAGTTAGGCAGACAATTTCTGGTCGGAACGCAAAAAAAGATAGACAAATCGCGAATTTTCCCTTTTTTTCCCGACAACGTTTATTATCTTCCAGCGCCCCAAACGTTTATGGATTTCACGGGCCGGGCAAGGGCTGGAAGCCATATGGAGAGGTTCTGGAGATGAATAACAGACACACCACACATAACCGTCGAGGGAGGACGCTGTGACAAAAGCGGACCTAGTCGAGAAAGTGGCAGAAAAGACCGGCCTAACACGCACGGACGTGGCCGTAGTGGTTGACTCGTTTCTTGATACGGTGAAAAAATCGGTTGAGAACGGTCACAACATTGAGATCAGAGGGTTTGGCACCTTCAAGATCAAACTGCGCAAAGCACGCAAGGCGCGGAACCCCCGCACTGGCGATGTCGTGCCGGTTCCGGATCGGAAAGTTCCGGTCTTCAAACCGTCGAACGAATTCAAAAACATGATCACTAAACTGTCCTTGTAACCTTTTGCAACGCTGTATGGAGGATGAATGCCCTGCGGAAGAAAGCGGAAACGGCATAAAATCAATACGCACAAGCGCAAAAAACGTAGACGCGCTGATCGCCACAAAAAGAAACTTCGCTAATTGATATGCCGGAAGAACTTCCCTAGCGTACAGGGAAGTGGTTTCCCGTTGGAGCTTTCTTCAGCGGATGCAGCCGGTGACTCACCCACGCTCGCATCCGTGCAAGGGTAATAGCCACAACAGCTTCTCGGTAAGATTCGAAGTCTTGATGCCCACTCACTCGAGTGGGCATTTTTATTGCCTTCACTCTAGTGATGAAACAGAATTTAATCCCTCGCATTCTGCTCCTGAGCGTGCTGGCCATAGCCCCGGGAGCACACGCCGATTTTGTTGACTTGCTGGTCAATGACGACAATCTCGCCACCACGCATGAGCGACCGCGCGTCGCGGTGGCACCCTCAGGCAGTTTCGCTATCGTCTGGGCCGATCAACGAAGTGGCCAGAGCGATATCTACTTCCAGCGCATTTCCCTTGCCGGGACGCGCATCAACTCGAACCAACTCATGAATCTCGATACGCTGAGCGGATGGCAGGCATATCCTGCATTAGGTGCGGCTGCCTCGGGACAGTATACCGCAGTCTGGCAGGATTTCAGAAACAGCAGCTATCCGTATGATCCGGATGTGTATCACCAGCGGACCGATTCATCGGGCAGTCCGATCGGCGAGAATATCTCACTGACAGTCGAATTGCCTGATTCTCTGAAAGAGGCTCCCGATCTGGCGATCGCATCCGATGGCACCGGGATGGTGGTCTGGGCGGATTACCGGAATCGAAACTGGGATATCTTCGGTCAGTTTCTGGCGGCGGATGGTTCGCGCATCGGAAACAACTTCAAGATCAACGATGATGTCACTTCTGCGCAGCAACATGGTGCGCGAGTGTCTGTGGCTCCCGGCGGATGGTATGCTGTCGTCTGGTACGACAACCGTCAGGGGAGTGATGATATTTTCGTCCAGATGTATTCAGCCAATGGGGTCAAGCGCGGGAGTAATCTCCGCGCTAATTCCGATATCAGTTCTGCGCGACAGGCATTTCCGGATATTGCGGCCGATGGCCGCGGGAGATTTCATGTCGTCTGGACCGACTGGCGCAACGGGAGTTATCCGACCAATCCTGATGTTTACTATCGCAAATTTGATACGCTGTTTCAGGCGTTGACGATCGACACGCGTTTGAACACCGATGGGTCAACACGCCCGCAGCGCGACCCGGCCGTCGCGGCTGACCGCATGGGGAATGTGGGGATGGTCTGGGCCGATTCGACGGCTTCCTCGTGGGATGTGATGGGGCAAATACTGGATGCCGATGGTGCCGTTCGCGTCGCCTCCACGCGCATGCATACTCCTTCAGACAGTGCGCAATTACAGCCGGATATTGCCCTCGATGGACGGTACCGGTATGTCACCTGGTCCGATAAACGGTTGGGGCGGTTTGATATTTACACGGCCGTCGCAAAGTACAACGATCCACATGTGGCGGCCACGCCGGCATCGCTGTCGTTTAGTATGAATCCCGGTGGTCCGCTCCCGTCGGCGCAAACGGTGGTGGTTGAACATGCCGGGCTAAACAGTCTGCATTTTTCGGCGGTCTCATCGCAAAGCTGGCTGCAAGTGTCTCCGGCATCGGGGACAACACCGGATACTCTCTCATTCTCGGTCACTTCACTCCTTCCCGAGGGAATTCACTCTGCCGAAGTACGGATTGTTGACACCGACAATGGTGACTCATCGCTGGTAGTAACGGTGACTGTGAATTCGGCCGTGTCGGTCAGCGCGGACTCGGTCATCTGTGGGGCGGTCAGTTGTCTTCCTGTTGACTCGACCGATCTGCCGATTGAGATCTATCTGGAGAGCGCAGCAAGAGGAATGGTCATACCGCTAACGTGGGACAGCAGTTACTTCGCAATCGGGTCTGTAACGCTCACTCCGACGCTTGCATCGCGTGCAACGGCGCAGTTGGCCTCAAATGAAGCAGGGAGTACCTGCGTGGTAGTTACGGCAAACCCAGGCGACAGTTTACCGTCAGGGAAATACGAAGCGATGAACCTGCGGATACTGACCACCGCATCGGAAGGCTTTAGCCCACTGGATAGTATCACGCTCGATAGCTTCAGTCTACACATAGCGGCCATGGATGGAAGCTGGTCGCGCCCTCTGTTTATTCCAGGGGAGGTCACGGTCAGCAGTACGACTGATGTTGGCGATCCGGAGCCACCGCATAGTTTGCCGCAGTTCGGTCTGGAACAGAACTATCCGAATCCGTTCAATGGATCGACGGTGATCAGGTATTCGCTGGTGGAACGGTCCTCAGTTCGCCTTGAAATATTCAATGTTCTAGGGCAATCGATTCGAGTGCTTTCGGTCGGAGAATTGTCCGCTGGTGAACACTCACTGGTCTGGGATGGACGGACGCTCAATGGGCGCGATGCGCCATCCGGTATCTACTTTTACCGGTTACTGGCGGGAGAATCCAGCCAGGTCCGGAAAATGATCCTGTTGAAGTAGCCAAATTCCTTCTTAGACCCTGCAATCAGGCAAAAAAGTGCCGTTCCGGGTGAACCCCGGACGGCCTGTTCCTCGTACTACTAGCCAGTAGAAGAATGTCGCAAAACAAGATGGAGGCGTTATGATCCGAGCCCGACTACTGCTGACCGCCCTGCTGGTGGGACTCGCGGCAACCGCACTGGCCGCCGACAACGGGGGACGTATCTACGGAAAGATCACCACAGTCGACGGAGACACGTACGAAGGGTTGATCCGGTGGGATAAGAATGAAGCAAGTTGGGTCGATCTCCTGAACGGGACGAAAGAACTTGATGAGGATAACGCCGACAAGTCCTCGCAGAACTCTCGCCGCAAATCCAAAAAGGTGCAAGTGTTCGGCATGAATGTGGCTCAGTGGGATTTTGATGAAAACGGCTGGCCCGGTTCGGCGGAGTCCGGCATTCGTTTCGGCCATATCAAGTCGATCGAAGCGCGCGGAGATGATGAGGCGAGACTGACCCTCAAGTCCGGCGAAACCGTGATCTTGTCCGGCGGTTCGACCGATATCGGCTCCAACATGCGCGAACTGATAATCGAGGATAACAGCGAAGGGGAGACCGAGTTGTCGTGGGAGGATATCGATCAGGTTGAGTTTATGCCGACCAAGACGGGATTGGAGTCCTCGCTCGGTGAACGGCTGTACGGCACGCTGACGACACGCCGCGGTGATACGTATACCGGGTTTGTGGCGTGGGATGTCGACGAAGTCTTTTCGTCCGATCTGCTCGAAGGGGAATCCAAGGATCGGAATCGCAAGGTCAAATTCGAGAAGATCGCATCGATCGAGCGCTATTCCTCGAGTGGTTCGACTGTTCATCTCAGGGGAGGAGAAGAGCTGATTCTCAAAGGCTCAAACGATGTCGATGAAAGCAACAATGGCATAATCATTGCCGATCCCGCTTTTGGCCAGGTGACCGTAACCTGGGATCAGTTCGAATTGCTTGAATTCAAGCCAGCTCCGGGACAGCCAAGTTATGACAAGTTTGACGGCGGGCATCGCCTCAAAGGGACGGTGACGACCGAAGACGGCGACACTTATACCGGGACGATCCGCTGGGATAATGATGAAGAATATTCTTGGGAGATCCTGGATGGCGAGTACCGCGATCTCCAATTCGATATCGAGTTGGGATTAGTGAAGTCAATCGAGCGGACAACTTCGCGGAGCTGCGAAGTAACTATCTCCGATGGTCGGACATTCCGCCTGCGCGGATCCAATGATGTCGATTCGGGAAACAAGGGGATATTCATCGACACCGGCAAAGGGAAAGAGATCCGGGTCGACTGGGAAGACTTCACCAAGGTGGAGTTGACGAAATAAAAAACGTACGCCGCTTCAGAAGTATATGACAGCAGAACTGCCGCCATCCATGGCGGCTTTCTGTTTTTTAGGAGAGTCTTCTTCGGCCAAGCAAATTGGGCATAGGTATGAGCCTAACGTCTGAGGACCCTCCGTAGTCTGGTGTGTGATGACATAAAGTAGCGAAAAATCCCCCGGATTGTCAAGCAGATTTCGGGCGCCGAAGTCCGTTCCGACAGGCAGAAAAAAGCCCTCGCATGCGAGGGCTTTTCCTTGGTCATAATAGGGGCGAACTAGTTGCCGGCTTTGGCCGCTTTGGCAGCCTGCAGCTCTTTGACATGCTGAGTGGCAATGGCAACATCATCCTGGGCCTTTGGCTGGTTCTTCGCCAGGCGAATATATTCCTGCCAGTTGGTCAGATGAACGTCGATGCTGTCCGGGTTGAGCGTTTCGGTTGCAAACGCGTAGTTGTAAGCGGCCTTGTAATTTTTCGGATCATCCTGGAGCGCGCTCTTGAACTGCTCGGCCGCAAGTGCGTATTTCTCCGCCTGCAGATGCAGGTTGCCGATGGCGAAGTGGGCTTGAGCATTGTCCGCCTTCAAGGCAAGCGACTGTTCATAGGCATTCATCGCGGACTTGGTATTTTTCTCCCGCTCGTAAGCCTTACCAAGTGCATACCAGGTTTCATCAGTGGCCGCATTCCATGTGTGGATTTTTTCGATGGTCGCGATCACAGCAGGCTGGTCGCCCGCTTTCCCCTGCACTTTGGCTATCTCCAGCATCATCGCGGCGCTATCCGCAAGCGTAGCGGAGTTTTTGACCGCGCCTTCGAAAGCCTGGATCGATTCCGGGTAACGCTTGAGGACAGATTGTACTTTGGCGAGGTTGACGAAAGCTTCGGTATTGTCCGGCTTCTTTTCCGTCGCCAGTTTGAAATTCTGAACCGCATCATCATACTTCTCGGTGGCGAAATAAACGACGCCGAGATTGAGGTAGGCATCATAGTAGGAGGCGTCGGCCTCGATAGCCTTCTTATACGCGGCGACAGCGGCATCGTAGTTCTTAGCCTGTTTGGCCGTCTGCCCTTCATTATAGGCTGCTTTGGCGGCATCCGTCTGCGCAAAGAGTGAGGTGGTGGTGGCAGCAAAGACGCAGAGGCAGAGGATCAGAACTCGCGCGATGCCGCCGATGTGGCGATTTGTTACCATGCATTCTCCTTCCAGTGTAGCAACAGTTATCAGTTGTACAGTTTGAGTCGGGCCATGTTCCCGCGACCGGATCGCGCTGTCTCAGAGCGATTTGCGGTGCGATTCCAGGGCGGCTTTGACGTCGGGGTACTTAAGCGCCAGGATCCGGGCAGCCAAAATGGCTGCATTCTTAGCGCCGGGAGTTCCGATAGCCACACCCGCAACCGGGATACCCGGAGGCATCTGAGTCACGGACAATAGTGAATCAAGGCCATTCAGCGCTGCCGGTAATGGGACGCCGATGACCGGCAGTAACGAATGTGCGGCCGCCACTCCGGGGAGTGCGGCAGAGAGCCCAGCCATGGCGACGATCACTTCAAAGCCGCGCGAAGCGGCATTCACCGTGAGGTCCCCGGTTCTCTCCGGATGACGATGGGCAGAGGAGACCTCGATCGATCCTTCGATCGCCAGCTTGGTCAGTTCGGCCCTGCAGGTCTCAGCATACTCGAGGTCCGACTTGGACCCAACTATGATCAGTACTTTCGGCATAGCTATTTGGTCGTCTCCGCTTTTTGAGGAAAGGCCTTGGCGCCGATATCGCGACGGAACATGGCGCCATCAAATCTGATCTTTTTGACCGTACCGTAGGCGCGGTCGATCGCGCTCTTTAAGTCG
Organism: bacterium; assembly: GCA_016708025.1. Lineage (NCBI taxonomy): Bacteria > bacterium. The sequence goes on from JADJGQ010000001.1 coordinate 773,611, forward strand.
GCATCGATCCCCGTCACACCAAGCACCCGTCCACCGGTGGTGAAATAGCGGTTATTTTCCCGCTTGGTGCCGGCATGAAAGACCGGGGAATTGTTATCTTTGAGCGACTCAAGGCCATTAATCGGAATTCCCTTTCGGTAGTTCCCTGGGTAGCCCTTGGAGGCCATGATCACACAGGCGGCAGCGCCTTTACGCCAGTCGAGCTTGGGCATATTTCCGACCTTACCATCGACAACCGCCATCATGATGTCCACCAGATCGGTTTTGAGCAAAGGCAAAACGACCTGGGTTTCCGGGTCACCGAAGCGGCAATTGAATTCGAGCACTTTCGGGCCAGCTTCAGTTAGCATTAGTCCAGCGTAGAGCACTCCGGAATAAGTGATCCCTTCATTGCGCAGTCCATTGATGGTCGGAAGTAAAACATGCTCCTGCACCTGTTCAAGGATCTCGGGAGTAATGAAATCGACCGGACAATACGCGCCCATGCCGCCGGTGTTGGGACCGCGGTCATTGTCGAGTGCGCGCTTATGATCCTGACTTGGCAATAGTGGAACAATGACCTTGCCATCGGTAACTGCCATGATTGAAACTTCGGTGCCCGACAGGAAGGATTCGATGACGATCCGTTCGCCGGCTTTGCCGAAGATCTTTTTGATCATCATCTCTTCAAGGGCGATGGTTGCCTGAGCGACATCTTTGACAACAGCGACCCCTTTGCCCGCCGCCAGACCATCGGCCTTGATCACCAAAGGGAATTCAGCGGAATTGCAGAATCCGACTGCTTCGGCAAATGAGGTGAAGACCCTGAACGGGGCAGTGGGGATATGATATTGCCGCATGAACTCTTTGGAGAAGACTTTGGAGCTCTCCAGTTGAGCCGCCTTTTTGTCGGGACCAAAGATGCGGAGTTTGCGCCGCTGGAAATCATCGACCACGCCGACCGAGAGCGGTTGTTCGGGGCCCACGACCGTCAGGTCGATTTTGTTGCGCTGGGCGAACTCGATCAAGCTTCGGGTAGCATCGGCTTTGATATTCACGCACTTGGCGATCTGGGAGATGCCGCCGTTTCCGGGGGCACAGAAGATCTTGTCGACCTTCCTGGATTGCTTCAATTTCCAGATGAGGGCGTGTTCACGACCGCCGGAGCCTATTACCAGTATATTCATATGCTTAGTCCATATCCTTGCGAAACCGCTAATCTACAGCCGGTTCGGCAGATAGGGCAACCGGTTTTTTCATCGCCCAAACTGGCGATGAACGGGAGAAAGCTGTTGCCGATTTTGCCGAATCCATTATCTTGTAAGCAGATACTTACCATCGGCCATCCCCTTTTCCTCACATGGCCGGCTGGAATAATACCGTGCTGGCATTGTAGACTATCCACCAGAAGGAGTTGGCATGTATCGCCCGTTCGTACTGTCCCTGTTTTTCTGTTTACTCGTCGCGGGTACGACTGTCGCTGAGCAAGCAACCATTTCCAAGATCGTCGTCGATCGTATCACCAAATCACAATATCTCGATCTGGCCAGTTTGGGGTTGGATGTGGTCGAGGCAGAGGGGGACCGATTCGAGATCCTGGCCAAACCAGGGGACCGACAGAAACTCCAGCAACTCGGCATTCCATACCAGGTAGAACATGAGGACCTTTCGCTATTCTACGCGGAGCGAGCGGCCGTGCCGAACGGAGGGTTCCGGACATTTGCGCAAATAGTAGCGCTCCTTGACTCTCTCTCCGCCGCACGCCCCGATATCATGACCGCGAAGTTTTCGATCGGCCAATCGGTGGAGGGAGAAGAGATCTGGGTAGTCAAAGTTTCGGATAATCCAAATGTCGATGAAAACGAGCCGGAAGTTTTCTACAATAGTTATATCCACGCACGCGAGCCTGCCGGAGCCGCCGCTCTCTTGAATGTGCTTCGCCATCTGATCGCCAATTATGGGATCGATCCGGAAGTAACGGATATCGTCGATACCCGGGAGCTCTACTTCATGCCGGTGGTTAACCCGGACGGCGTGAAATACAACGAGTCGACCAATCCGGATGGTGGCGGGTTGTGGCGGAAGAACCGCCGGAACACCGGTAGCGCTTTTGGAGTAGATCTGAACCGGAATTTTGCATTCAAGTGGGGATATGACGATATCGGTTCGTCACCCAGCGCGAGCAGTGAAGTCTACCGCGGACCCTCGGCGTTCTCTGAAATAGAGACGCAGCTACTCAGGGATTTCGTGATCTCGCGTAATTTCTCGGTCTGCAACAATATCCACACCTATTCGAACCTCGTTATCTGGCCATATGGCTATGACCGGATCTACTCCCATCAGGAAGATTTCTTTCAGGAATTAGGGGATTCGCTGACCCAGTACAATGGTTATGCGCCCGATGTAAGCTGGACGCTTTATCCGACCAACGGCGCCGCCGATGACTGGATGTGGGGAGATACGATCTCCAAGCCGAGGTTTGTCTCGTTCACGACTGAGATCGGCGGGAATACCGATGGCTTCTGGCCGGCGCCGGCCCGCATCCCGGCGCTTGAGGCAGAGAACCTGTATCCGAACCTCTTCCTGGCCAAGATCGCGGATAATCCATTGCAATTGGCGCCTCCGGCCCGGGCTGTCGTATCCGTGCCTGATTCAGTCGGCACAACTTATACGGTGACATGGCAAACGGCTGACAGCATCAATCAGCCGGTCAGTTACGCACTGTACGAACTGAGCAGCAAGCAGACGATCACTGATATCGCCGAATCCAACGATGGTTACTGGTCAACCGAAAAGATGACTTTGTCATCCGCGCGGAAGCGCAGTGGCAATTTCTCCTGGCATTCTCAGAACACTAATAAAGCGCATCACTGGCTGCTTTCGCAGACGCCGTACAAAGTGCAGACCGGCGACTCGCTGGTATTCTGGCTCTGGTATGATCTGGAGACTGACTGGGATTACTTTTATGCCCAGATATCAATCGATGGCGGCTTTGACTTCATTAATTTGCCGAATAGTCGGACCACTAATAGTGACCCGAACAATCTCAACCTGGGGAATGGTATCACCGGTTCATCCGGCGGCTGGGTCAGAGTCGCATACGACATTTCGGCGTATGCCGGGAAAGAAGTCTTTATCCGACTGACACAGTTCACCGATTCATTCTCGTTGAATGAAGGGGTCTACATTGATGATATTGAGAATGTGGATATCTTCGGGAGTGAGGTGCTGGTTTCAGCGGCGATAGTCGACACCGAGTACACGTTTACCGGACATGCCTCTGGCGACTTCTGGTATCGTGTGACGGGGACCGATGCTGAAAATCAGGTTAGCCGGAAGTCTACTCTGGCCGGGACGACCGTCTACCAGGGGATCATTATAGGCGATCTGAATGGGGATATGCTGATCGATATCAGCGACCTGAGCTACCTGATCTCGTACCTCCTCGGGCTGGTATCAGCGCCAGTCCCTCTGGAACGGGCGAATGTCAATTGTGCGGGACCGGTTGATATCAGCGACCTGTCGCGGATGATCTCTTTTATGGTGGGACAATCACCCGCGCCAAGTTGTCCATAACAGGCTGAGACAGACGCAAAGGCGCCGAGCGTTCATCGTTCGGCGCTTTTTCTTTGCCTATTTCGAACTGAACAAAGCCAGTTGACAAGCCGTCTGGTGGTAACGTATCTTTGGTGCTTGTTTCTCCCGGGATGGGAGAGACATCATACTAAACGTGAATTGTATTGATTAGACCTAGTTTTCGAGGATGATGCAATGAAACGATCTCTGCTGGTTCTTGCCCTGACCTCTCTGCTTGTATTGCCGGCTGCGTTGTTTGCCCAGGACGAGGCTGAGGAAGAACGAGATAATCTGGAATTGAATTTCTATGGCGGCCTGTCCATGCCAACCGGCGGTATTAAGGACTACAGCGATACCCTGGGAGCCAAGTCCGGTCTTGGCGGTGGACTTGATTTCGGCGTCTTTATCAGTTCACAGATGACTCTGGGCGTTGGTTTCGCCTACAGTCAGTTTGATATCGACAACGATAATGAACTGGTCACGCACAAGCACAAGATCTATCGTCCCAATCTCTATCTCCGCTATTATTTGCCGAGTTCGAGCGATCTGGTACCGTACGCGCATGTACGGGTAGGTCTTGATTTTGCCAATCTCTCCACCGAAGTGGTTGACAACGGCACGCGGAAATTGAAAGAACTTGAGTTTGATCCGGCCCTTTCGGCGGGATTTGGCGCCGGTCTGTTTTACTATACCTCCGACTACAGCGGATTCTTTGTCCAGGCGGATTATCACCAGGCATTTTCCAAAAGCACCAAAGGTGATTTCCAGGGAGTCGACTACGAGATGGGTGACAGCTACGGCACACTCGATCTCCGGATCGGGCTTCATTTGCTGTTTGGCTCCGGCGAATAGTCTCGCTACAAAACTGAGTATGAAAACCCGCCTCTCCGGCGGGTTTTTTTTGACTTTGAGTATCCGGGTCGCCTGTGGTACTATTACTGGATGAAACCGATCAAGATCCTGGTTGTGGATGATGAAGTACAGCAGCGTGAACTGCTCTCCGGCTATTTGAGCCGACGAAAATTCGAGGTTACCACGGCATCTGGCGGGGAGGAGGCACTGGAAAAGTACGCTTCCGTTTTCTCACCGCTGGCCATAATCGATATGAAAATGCCCGGCATGAGCGGGATCGAACTGCTGGGGAAACTTCGCGAGCTCAATCCATTCATCCAGGTCCTGGTGCTGACCGCTTTTGGTTCAGTTGAAACGGCAGTTGCTGCCATGCGGGCCGGGGCATATGACTACCTGACCAAGCCGGTCGAAGATCTCGAAGAGCTTTTGATCAAACTGGAAAAGGCGGCGGCGCAGAATCAGTTGATCGTCGATCACGCCGTGATGTCGGAACGAATCGCCGAGGCATTCCCCAATTCTGAGTTGATCGGCGAATCAACTGCCATCCGCAAAGTGAAAGAGCTGGTCGCTCAGGTGGCCAAGAGTGATGCCACCGTCCTGGTAACCGGAGCATCCGGCACCGGTAAGGAACTGGTCGCGCGGGAATTGCATGCGCTCTCCGGAAGAGCGGAAAAGCGACTGGTGGCGATCAATTGTGCAGCCTTCCCGGAGACACTGCTCGAGGCTGAACTATTCGGCTACGAAAAAGGTGCCTTCACCGGTGCGGATAAGGCCAAACAGGGGAGAATGGAGTTGGCCGATGGCGGCACGCTGTTCCTCGATGAAATCGGCGAGATGCCGCTAACGATGCAGGTGAAGTTGCTTCGGATACTAGAGGACCGTAAGATCCAGCGACTCGGGGCAATGAAAGAGATCTCCCTCGATTTCAGGCTGATCGCCGCGACCAACCGTGATCTCGAACTGATGATCAAGGAGGGCAAATTCCGCGAGGATCTGTTCTACCGGTTAAATGTCATTCGCGTTACTATCCCGCCGCTGCGCGAACGAGGGGGGGATATTCTGATCCTGGCGCGGACCTTTTTGCAAAGATCCTCACGCAGGCTGGGAAGAGATTTGACCGGCTTTTCACCGGAGGCGGTTTCGTTACTTTCCAATTACGGATGGCCGGGAAATGTGCGTGAGCTGGAGAATATCATCGAACGGGCGGTGGTGGTTGCCTCGGGGAGATCGATCACGGCAGCCGATCTGACCGGCCTGACGCCAACCTCGGGGGAGCAGCAGTCCGCGGCACCGCGGACATTGGAAGAGGTCGAAAAAGAGCATATCAAGCGGATGCTTGAGCAGACGGACTGGAATGTGGTGCAGGCGGCGGAGATCTTAGGGGTTCATCGGAATACGCTGCATAACAAGATCAAAGAATTCAAGCTGGAACGGTCTTGACGCACATATCTTAGGCGCGACCTATCTCTAATGCACAATAATTGTGCTATCCCCGGCTGACGAGCTGCATTCAGAATTCTCCAATATATTGTCGTGTAATAGATTAGCCTGTTCGGCATGGGCTTTGATATATATTGGGTCAAAGGAAAGGAAAAAACGGAGTTATCCATGCGCAAACTGACCCTGATTCTGCTTCTGATAACCGCAGTCCCGCTCTTCGTCGGCGGATGTGATGATGACGACAACAACCCAACTATCGTGATCTATGAGCCGGCGGCTCCGCAAGGGGTCTATTCGGTCACTGGTGATGGTCAGGTGACGATCCGGTGGTATGGACCGTACGAAAGCAATATCGTCGAATACGTGGTCTATCGCTCGCTGAATGCGACAACCGGCTATGTAGAGATTGGCTCGGTAGTGGCAGACGACAACCCGAATCTCGACCTGCTGATCTATACCTTTGTTGATGATAATGTCGCCAACGGGGTGACTTACTATTACGCGGTCTCGTCGGTCAACAGCTCCGGATACGAATCGGAACTGTCGGCTGAAAATGTTTACGACACACCGCGACCGGATGGACAGGGGCAGGTGCTGTTCCCGATCGAGGTTGATACTTCGCTTGCCGGATTCAGCTTTGCGGCGCAAGCGCGCGTCTCAATGAACAACCCGCTGGCAGATATCGTAGTTGATCGACCGGGAAGTATCTCCTACCTGAATGCCGCCAACGACCAGACGGATATCCAGGATATGGGGTACACCGACGAGTTTGATGATATCACCTATGCGCCGCAGGATGGCTGGTCGCAGCTTGGATATGTCGAAGCGATCGTCGGACACACCTATGTGGTCTGGACCGCCGATGACAACTATGCCAAGGTACGGGTGACCGCTATCGCCGGGAATGGCGCAGTGACTTTTGACTGGGGATACCAGACGGATACGGGTAATCCGGAATTGATCGCACCGAAGAACGCGAAGCGTCCGGTGCATAACGCAAACTACCTCAAGAAGCAGTCAATCTCGACTCGCAGCTCTGAATAAAGGATGGTGTATATGTGGCGCAAGGGTGCAACTTTACTGACTGTCGTGCTGGCGATGCTGATGACCGGGAGTACACTCCTGGCTCAGCAGCAGGTCCAGCGTGACCGTTCCGATGACCGGGACGACGGCAACTACGAGTCGGAATACGAAGATCGCGGACGTTCCGATGACGACTACGGTTCCAACGGCTATGTGCGTGTCGATCGGTATCTCGATGCCGACATCTGGGTCAACCGGAGCGACAACGAATACTTCATCGGCGATAACATCAAGATGCACTATCGCCTGAACCAGGATGCGTATGTGGCGATCGTGTCGATCGACTCACGCGGGCGAGTGAATCTGCTCTACCCGACCTCGCCGACCGACAATCCGTGGCGTCGCGGCGGCATCTCCTATACGCTGCCGGCGGCCGAAGACGAGTTTGACCTGGTTGTCGATGGTCCGGAAGGATCAGAGACCATTCAGATCATCGCCAGCCGTGAGCGGTTTCCGATCCCGAGCTGGTTTAACGGATCCGGCATTACCTGCGGGGATGATGAGGACCGTGACGAATTCATGGATTACCTGATCAGCCGTTACTTCGACCGATATCCGGATCAGCGTTTTGCGGTCGACCGCGAAGTGATCTATGTGAATGAGTGGGAGCAGGATTATTTCCGGCCGGTCTATTATCCGACCTATCCGAGCTGGTCGGTCTGCGGAAATGTCTACTTTGACTATCCGTGGGGTGCCAGTGTGTATATCGATGGTATCTATTGGGGATGCGCTCCGTTGTACATCCCGCGCGTGTTGGTGGGGTGGCGGACGATCACGGTTTATGACCGGTATGGCTACTGCTGGGAAGATTACGTGCATGTGAGCCACTACAATACGATCGTGCTAAACCAGACGATCATTCGGCCGCGCGCCGGAGTGCACTCCAAGTTTAAAGACGTGCGTGTGGTTGGCTATCGCGATCCAGTCGCGGCCGGCTACAAAAACTACAACGAAGTAGTCAAGAAGCGCACCACCGTGGTCAGCCGTACGACTGCTGATCCGAAAAATGGTGTGACGCGCTCCAAGCCGACTGAAAATGACGCTTCGAATTTCGCCGCCCTGCCGAAAAAGCATGTTCGCGGAACCGGCGGAGTGATCAAGACGGATCGCGGATATGAATCCTCGGCGATCGGCAGTTCGACGGAACGTCGCAGGTCCGAACGGACCGCCAGCAATTCGCGCTTTGATGGAGACAAGAGCGCCAACAGCCGTGGCAGCTATCGTTCGGGAAGCAGCGGTTCGAGTTCCGGCTCCAGCACGGATCGCGGAAGTTATGGTACCACTTCGAAGAAAGGTTCTTCCGGTTCGAGCAGCAGTGGAAACACGGTCGAACGGAAGAAGTCGTCCGAATCCCCGTCCGGCGGGTCATCCAACTACTACCGCAAGAAAAGCGGTTCGGTAGACAACAAGAAGGAAGGGGAAAAGAAGTCCCAGGCCCAGCCGCAGCAGGTGGAACAGAAGAAGACTGAAAGCAAAGGGGACGACAACAATAGCAGCAGTGGCAATCGCGGTGGTGGCGAGGTGAAGCAGAAGTCGTCCGGGTCAAATAGCTCCGGCTCCAGCCCCCGTCAGTCAACTCCGCGTTCAAGCAATGGCAACAGCGGCAAAGACAATGGGAAGGGGAAGCGGTAGGTTTTAATGTTGCATCGACGGGCAGACTTACCGTCTTTGACAAAGGAATCAAGACCTATGAAGAAGCTTATCCCATACCTGCTCAGCATGACCCTCCTGTTCACGGGAGTGTCGGCTGTTATGGCAGTAGAAAAGAAGGCGAAAGAGACTCCGCCCGCCAAACAGGCGCAGCCAGCCAAAACGGATAGCGCGGCCAAGGCGAGTAAGCCGGCTGAGAAAAAGGCGGATCCCAAAGCCGCTCCGAACAAGGTCGACACCAAAGCCAAGACCGACAAAAAGTATGACAACTTCGTCGATCGAAACAACAATGGGGTCGATGACCGCAAGGAGAACCTGAAGAAGAAGGATGCCAAGTAAGGCATTCGCGTTTTCCTGACGAATACAAGCTGTGGCGATGTCCGCCACAGCTTTTTCTTTTGCCGACAGTTCACTCCATATCGGAATTGACTTACCCGCTCAGGACAGATATGTTACCGGGAAGCGGCGATCCGGGCGGAGCCAGACAAGGATCCGTGTTTGTGGCGATCGCTGTGGCAGGGAGAGAGATGCACTTACAACATGGTTGGACAACCCGCTGGATCCATCACCTGTGTCCACTCCTCATCATTTTCCTCTCATCACCGATCATCGCCGGACCCTCGTGGATCAAGGATGCGCTCGCAGATGAATCCTCGATGACGATCGACCCCGAAGCGACCCATCTGGTTCTTCGTCACACGGAGGCGACGAAAATCAAACGCGATGGTACGGCTGAGACGCATGTGCAGGTGGCCTATCGAGTGCTGCGCACCGCCGGGATAGAAGAAATGGTGTTTGTCGAATTAGTCGGCCCATGGCATAAGATCCGCAATCAGAAAGGGTGGCACATCGCACCCGGCGGGGCCGAAGAGACCTTGTTGCCGGAAAAGTTCGCCACCTTCGCGCCGCCGGGAGATATTGGCATCCATACAGATCTTCGCATGATGGTCGGGAGTTTCGACAAGGTGAAGATCGGGTCGGTAGTGGCCTTTGAATTCGACCGATTGGAAGAACATGACTGGGCAGGGACATTCCAGCGATTCATTTTCCAGCATCAACAGCCGGTCTTGTTCACGCAGTGGACTCTCCAGCTACCGTCAGACTGGCATATGCAGGCGACGGGGAAGTTCACGGACAGCCTGCAGTTTGACTCGACCGCCGGCAATATAATCTGGACCGGCAGCCGTTTGCCGTATCGTCCGGAAGAACCGCTTATGCCGCCCTGGTATTATATGGATCGAGTCGTGCAGGTGAATTGCTATACCACTGCGCCGGGAACCAAGACCTCCAGCTTTCCGGACTGGAAAACGGCCTCGCACTGGCTGGATAGTTTACACTACTGGCAGGGGCAGCCGACGGCCGAACTGACTGAGTTCGTAAAATCGATATTGCCCGAAGATACTGCGCTGATCCCGCGGCTGAAAGCGATCGCATCATTTGTCCAGAATGAGATCCGCTATGTAGCGATCGAGATCGGCAAAGGGGCGATCGTCCCGCGGCATGCTCATGAGACATACAAAAACAGGTATGGCGACTGCAAAGATAAAGTGGCCCTGATGCGAGCGATGCTGGCCAGTATCGGTGTCCCGTCAACGACCGTCCTGACAGGCGTGAAAACCTGGGTTTCAGAACAAATCAGTTCGCCGTTTCAGTTTGATCACTGTATTCTGGCGATCCCTGATTCGGTGTTTGGAGATTCGACGGTTTTCCCTCTGGCAAGAGCGGGAGAGTGGCTGATCTTTGATCCGACCTATCCGGCTGCACCATTCGGTTTTTTGCCGATCGGCGAGTATGGGAACTCGATCCTGATCGCTTCCGAAAAGGACACCTCGCTGACCTGGCTTCGCGACCTGGAGCCGGAGCAGAATTCGCGTAAGATCGTGGCGACCGCGACTCTGGCCGAGGATGGCTCGCTGACGGCACAGGTGCGGTCGACTGCCTATGGCGATCTGGCGGCGGCGATGAAATACAAGAACGGCGCCACCAGCCAACGCGAACAGATCGACGAGATACTGAAGTCGGTCACCGAATCAGTCCCAGGTGCGACCATTACCGATTATGTGGCTTCCAGTGACAATGATTCGACCTGGGTTACATTCACGCTGCTGGGGAAGAATTATTTGCAGCGTTCCGGAGAGCTCTCAATTCTCAAGCTTGATTTTCTCTGGTCAGGGGAAGTGGCGGCATTTCGAAAGAATGAGCGGATGTACCCGATCTGGTTCGGTGCGCCACGCAAGACCGATTCCCGGATCACCTGGGTTTTGCCGACCGGATGGGAAGCAGAAACGCTTGATTCTATTGGCGCCCAGTGCCGCATCGCTACGGTGGCCGCATGGGTCAAACAAGATCCTTCCGGCCTGATCTACGAGAGTGTCAGCGAAAAGAACGGAGAAATAATGGAAGCCTCGGAATATGCCGAGGCGCGTGCGTTTCGACGTCTCTTTGAACGGATATCTACTCTGAAGACTATCGTTCGACCAAGGAAGGGGTAATGATGAAACGGTGTCGCGAACTCGGTAGCCTGCTTTTCATGGGGATGATCCTCATGGTCGCGTCGGCGCAGGCAGAACAACTCAAGTTCAAGATCACGCATCCATGGGAACCGGTTTCGGACAGTGACTGGGCAGTCGTGGTCGACAGTGCGAAAGAGATACGCGATGCCGCGGTCATTTTTGAAAAGGTAGTGGTCAACGACCAGAAGCTGACTGATGATCGGGTCGACGTGACGATCTACCGACGGATCCGCATCCTGTCTGCCGAAGGACGGGACTGGGCGGATGCCGAAGTGCCGCTCTACGACAATGATCAAAAAGTGCTGTTGATCCAGGCGCGCTCGATCCAGCAAAATGGAGATTCGGCCGTGCTGGATGTTGCGCAGATCCGCGAGAAGATCGCCTATCAGCTTGGACGCCACAAAGTCAAATCATACACCTTTTCCATACCCGGCGTGACAGATGATTGTATAGTCGAATACGTTATGAAACTTCGACTCGAATCTCGCTACGATCTTTGGTCGATCCAGCAGGATATCCCGGTACTCAAAGGAGAATTGCAGTGGCTGATCAATGCCGAGGGATGGGGGCTGGGGTACTTTTTTTCTTTCTTTGGCAGTCAATCTCCGTACTACGTGGTCCGGGGGTTGGACAAGCCGATCGATGTCAAGCAATTGCCTAATATCAAGGAAGTGAAGGAACTGCACTTCACGGTAACAGATGTCCCTCCTTTCCGGTCGGAAGAGCATACTCTCCCGCGCAAGGCGCTCGAAGGTCGGCTCTATCTGTTTTACAGCTCCAGTACATCATCGCTGGCTTTCTGGGAAAGGGTCGCCACGACCATGACTTCTGTTACCGACTACTTTGCGGATGGCAGCAAGCAGGTGAATAAAGTGATCAAGCAGTTTGATTCGCTGGAGACTCGGGATGCCAAGATGCGCGCCGCATATGAGTGGCTTCAGGACAGTATCACCAATCTTACCTACGATCCGCCTGAGGTGAAGAAATCGCGGAAGGAACGTCAGGTCGAAACAGGCAATCATGTGGTTAGCCGGCGGCAGGGGAGTGAAGAACAGATAAACCTGGTCTATTGCGATATGCTCCGCTCGATGAACATCGATGCGCACATGGCGTATGTCGTGCGGCGAGACAAAAATCTGTTCGTGCAGGAAGCTTTGTATTGGCAGTTCGATCAGTCACTGGTGGTCGTGCAGGACAGTTCCGGCAAGTCCGTCTATTACTCCCCCGGAAGCATGTTTTTGCCCTATGGGTTTGCCCCCTGGTATACAGAAGGAGTCTCCGCTCTGATCCTTTCGAAAGGCGGGCGGACCAATGATCTGGTCTGGTTCTCGACCTACGCCGCAAATAAGATCGGGAGCAGTATGCAGCTCCAGTTCGACCAGGATTTTCTGTTAAGCGGGACATTCGCCGAAACCCGGACAGGACAGCCTGCCCGCGGAGTCAGATTGGACTGTCTGGATGCTGACTCCGTCGCCGCGGCCACAATTGTGTTGGAAGATCTCAAAGAGCGTTATGCGCGATTTGAAATAGATTCCGTGCGTGCGCAAAACCTGTCGGATCATCGTAAAACCCTGACGACAAGAGCGCATGTGCAGACGGTCGATGGTGTCGGCGACCTGGTGGGGGATCGTCTGTTGCTTCGGCCCTTGGAGCTAATGGAGGCTGCGGAGAACCCGTTCACCGCCACCACTCGAGTCAACCCGGTCGCATTTGATTATGCATTTGAGCTGAATGAGTCGATCCAGTTTGTCCTGCCGGAAGGGTGGAAGGTGGAATCGCTCCCAACTGACACCTCGTTTGCGAATCATCTTGGCAATTGCGGTCTTCAGTTCACCGAATTTGAGGGGAGTTTTGGGGTCCAGCGGGTGATCCGGTTGGCGACACCGTTCATCCCGGTCGATGACTACGCTTCGCTTCAGGAGCTGTATGCGGCGCGGGCCTCAATGACCACAGCTACGGTAGCTTTGGTTCGGGTCCACTGACGGATTGATTTTCACTTGAAGGTATTGGGGTGCTGCGAAAAGGCGGCGCCCCTTTCTGTTGTGAACCAATTCCCTTGACTGCCGTTATAAGAATCTGTAAATTGTTAGCGCTCTGGCAGATAGGCTGCCAAAATGGCAGTTCGACTGGATGGTCTTGAGGAGAGTATGTCATCGGGTTTTGAAAATCTCACTGATCGCGAAAAGCAGATCCTCTTTAATCTGATCAACTACTATATCCAGTCGGCTGATCCGGTGGGGTCGCGCGTTATCGCGAATAAGTTCAAGATGGGGCTCTCCTCGGCGACCATTCGGAACACGCTTCAGGATCTGGAAGAATTAGGTCTTGTGGAGCAGCCGCATACCTCGGCAGGGCGTATCCCGACCGATATTGGCTATCGCGTTTATGTTGACTACCTGATCAAGCCGGACCGTCTCAGCACGGCCGAAGAGCAGATGATCCGTGCCGCGATCCTGAAGGAAGGGCGCGGGATAAATGAAATCCTCGGACAGACCGCCCGCATTCTCGGTGAGATCACGCAGCAATTGGGAGTGACTGTCGCGCCGCGCTTTGAGGAAGGGGTACTTCGTTCACTGCGCCTCATCCCTGTCGCCGACGGTAAAGTGATGGTGGTGGTGATTCTCGGATCCGGGATCGCCCGATCGGTGATCCTTGAGATCGAAGCGAATTTCGCAGAGCGGGCGTTGACCGAAGTGGAAGCATTGTTAAACGAACGGCTTTCCGGGCTGACCCTGGCGACCATTCGCGACACGATCTCCAAGCGGATCGCGGATGTCTCCGGACATGGCCGTTTGATCAATCTGGTGATCGATTCCAAAGAGAGAATATGGACGGAAGACCGCCGTCCGGAAGATATTCATATCGCCGGCGCCGGTAGTCTTATAGAGAAGCCGGAATTTTTTGATCGCGATAAAATGTCGAAACTGATGCGCTTACTGGAGGATGGTAAGATCCTCTCCGAATTCCTGACCCAGGCGCATGAGGAGGGGCTGTTCATTACGATAGGGCGGGAGAATACGATCCGGGAGATCATCAACTGCTCGGTGGTATCATCCACCTACAAAGTCGGGAATATCACTGGAGCGATCGGCGTGATCGGGCCGACCCGTATGCCCTACAGCAAGCTGGTGTCGGTGGTCGAATATACCGCCCGGTCGATCACCGAGGTTCTCTCCGGATTCGATGAGAAGAAAGGTGCATGATATATGAGCGATGAAAAAGATACCGACCTGACAGAGAATTTCTCCGGTCAGGGAGAGCCAACCCCCAAACAACGCGTGCTGGGCGATCCAGCCGAGATGGTTGAAAAGGGGGAGGATTTCTCCAGTGAATCGGATCTGGTCGAAGAAGCCGGGCAGTTATTAGATACGCCGGATGAGTTGAAGGCGAAAGTCGCAGAGCTTGAAGACAAACTGCTTCGCATGGCCGCCGAACACGACAATTATCGCAAGCGAATGGCGCGCCAGCAGGATGAACTGATACGGGCGGCCAACGACCGAGTCTTTTCTGAACTGCTTGAGGTGATGGACAATTTCGAACGGGCGTTACAGCATGCGAAAGAGGATGCCAGTCCGAATGCGGTTCTCACCGGCACCGAAATGATCTACGGGCAATTGATTAGCCTGTTAACCAAACATGGGATCACCCCCATCGAGGCGATCGGAAAGCCCTTCGACCCGCAACTTCACGAGGCAATGATGCAGACCAGTTCGGACGAGTATCCGGAAGGGACGGTTGCCCTCGAAATGGGGAAGGGGTATCAGCAGGGGAGTCGGGTGATCCGGCACAGCAAAGTGGGAGTCAGCAAAGGGAAGGGATGAGCTGTTTTATGGCTCAGAGATTTAGACAAGTAATCAGTCAAGGAGCATACAATGGCTAAGATAATCGGTATCGACCTTGGTACCACCAATTCATGCGTTGCGGTTCTCGAAGGAAAGGATCCGGTCGTGATCCCGAATCTCGAGGGAGCCCGGACAACGCCGTCGGTTGTTGCGTTCGCCAAAGATGGCGAGCGCCTGGTTGGCGCGGCTGCCAAGCGTCAGGCAGTGACCAATTCAGAAAACACTGTTTTCTCGATCAAGCGATTTATGGGCCGTCGACATGACGAGGTCAGCACCGAAGAGAAGCTGGTGCCGTACAAGATCGCCGAGGATTCATCAGGAAACGTGCTGGTTGAGGTTCAGGGGAAAAAGTTGACGCCGCCCGAAGTGTCGGCGATGATCCTGCAGTATCTGAAAAAGTGTGCTGAAAACTATCTCGGCGAAGAAGTAAAGCAGGCGGTCATTACTGTTCCGGCCTACTTCAACGACTCACAGCGCCAGGCGACCAAAGATGCCGGCCGAATCGCCGGCCTTGAAGTCCTCCGCATCATCAATGAGCCGACCGCAGCCTCGCTCGCCTACGGTCTGGACAAAAAGAAGAATGAAAAGATCGCCGTCTACGATCTTGGCGGCGGAACGTTTGATATCTCAATTCTTGAGATCGGCGATGGAGTCTTTGAGGTTCGCTCGACCAACGGTGACACGCATCTTGGCGGCGACGATTTCGACCAGGTAATCATTGACTGGATGGCCGAGGAGTTCCTCAAGAGCAGCGGGATCGACCTGCGCAAAGACAGAATGGCCCTGCAGCGCCTGAAAGAAGCGGCGGAGAAGGCGAAGATAGAGCTCTCCTCCACTATGCAGACCAACATTAACCTGCCGTTCATTACGGCAGATCAATCCGGTCCGAAGCATCTTGATCTGATGTTGACCCGCGCCAAGATGGAGCAGTTGGCTGATGTCCTGGTGCAGCGAACGATCGGGCCCTGCAAGTCCGCGATCGCCGATGCCAAGCTTTCGATCAACGAGATCGATGAAGTGGTGCTGGTCGGTGGCATGACGCGCATGCCGAAGATCATCGACACGGTCCGTCAGTTGTTCGGCAAAGAGCCGCACAAAGGCGTGAACCCGGATGAGGTTGTGGCGATCGGCGCGGCGATCCAGGGAGGCGTGCTTTCCGGTGACATGAAAGATATCGTGTTATTGGATGTCACTCCGCTCTCGCTCGGTATCGAAACGCTGGGCGGCGTGATGACCCCATTGATCGAGCGGAATACGACAATTCCGACGAAAAAATCGCAGATCTTTTCGACTGCCTCGGATAATCAGCCGGCCGTTTCGATCGTTGTCCTGCAGGGTGAACGGAAAATGGCGGTCGACAACCGGTTGCTCGGTAAGTTTGATCTGGTAGGATTGCCGCTGGCGCCAAGGGGACTCCCGCAGATCGAAGTCACATTTAATATCGACGCGAACGGCATTGTGCATGTCAGCGCCAAAGATATGGCGACCGCGAAAGAACAATCGATCAGGATCGAAGCATCCTCAGGGCTATCTGAAGCGGAGATCAAGCGAATGGTCAACGATGCCCAGACCTTCTCCGAAGAGGATAAAAAGAAAAGCGACCTGATCCAGGCACGCAATGAGGCGGACGCCCTGATCTATAGCACCGAAAAAACGCTTCGCGAACATGGCGACAAAGTGAGCGGCGACGAAAAGAAGAATATCGAGGACGCAGTCGCCGCGCTTCGCACCGCCATGGGCGGCGATGATCTGGCGGCGATCAGTTCAGCGAAAGAGCGATTGATGCAGGCCTCGCACAAGCTGGCGGAAGAGATGTACAAAGCCGCTCAGCAGCAACAGGCAGCAGGGGCGGGCCCTGCGCCGGATCAACAGCCGACCGGCGAATCCGGCGGCAAGAAAGATGGCGCGGTCGATGCCGATTTCGAGGTGGTCGATGAGGACAAAAACAAGAGCTGATGAGCAGTAAACGCGACTACTACGAGATCCTGGGCGTCGACAAAGCGGCCGACGAAGCGACGATCAAGTCCGCCTATCGGAAAAAGGCGATGCAGTATCACCCTGATCGAAATCAGGGGAATGCAGAGGCCGAAGAACGATTCAAGGAGGCGACCGAGGCATACGAAGTGCTGAAGGATGCCGACAAGCGACACATGTATGACCAGTACGGTCATGCCGGGATGCAGTCCGGCGGATTCCAGCATGGCGGCGGCGGGTTCCAGGGATTCGATCTTTCGGATGCGCTCCGTGCCTTTATGCGTGATTTTGGCGGCGGCGGGTCGATCTTCGATGATTTCTTCGATCAGGGGCGACGTGGTCAGCGCTCCAATCAGGGAGAGGATCTCCGGGTCCGTTTTGCGATCTCGCTTGAAGAGGTCGCCAGCGGTATCGAAAAAACGATTAAAGTGAATCGACTGCTTCGGTGCGATACCTGCGCGGGGAGCGGGGTGGCGGCAGGCTCATCAAAGAAACAATGTCCGCAATGTAAGGGGATGGGTCAGGTACGGACTATTTCCCGGACATTTCTCGGTACGATCCAGCAGGTGAGTACCTGCAATGTCTGTCGCGGAACCGGCGAGATCATCGCCGATCCGTGCAAGAGTTGCAGCGGCGAGGGACGCGTCAGAGGGACCTCGAATGTAAAGGTGAAAGCTCCTGCCGGAGTAGCGTCGGGGAATTACATGACGCTGGAGGGGATGGGGAATGCCGGCCCGCACGGAGGACATCCGGGCGACCTGATCATCGTATTCGAAGAGCTCGAACATGAGCGGTTCTCCCGTCAGGGGGACAATGTCCTGCTCGAGTTGCCGATCTCTTTTACCACCGCCGCACTGGGTGGTGAGGTGACAGTCCCGACGATCAATGGATCGGAGACCATGTCTATTCCTGCCGGGACTCAATCCGGCAAGATTCTCAAGTTGAAAGGTAAGGGGATTCCGCATCTGCACCACAGCGGCCGAGGGGATCAGTTAGTCCAGGTCACCGTCTGGGTGCCGACCAAGCTTTCTTCGGAGGACAAAAAAGTCCTGCAGAAGCTGGCGACGTCGGAATCATTCAGCGCGCCCAAGGGTGACAAGTCATTCTTTGAAAAACTTCGATCAACCCTTGGAGTCTGAACATGCAGGCTGAAATGCCGGATAGTTATATTGAGGCACGACTCACTGTCGCCCGGACGATGGCCGATGCCGTCTGCAATTTTATCATCGATAATATCACCAGCGGGCTGGTCCTGGAAGAAGAGGACGAGTCGCCGGACACGATCATCACCTTCTATGTCGCGCCGGACAAAGAGTCGGCATTTCGGCAGGGACTCCCGACCTACCTGTCAGATGTTTACGGCCCGCTTGGCCAACCTGTCCCAAAGATAGCCGAAAAGCAGATCAAGAATGTCGAGTGGGTAGAAGAATACAAAGCCTCCATCCAACCGGTTCGGATCGCCGATGATATCGTGGTTCGTCCGAAATGGCATGATCGACAGCCAAACACCAAATATGACATCGTGATCGAACCAAAGATGGCTTTTGGCACAGGCACGCACGAGACGACGCGAAGCTGTCTGGCTGTGATCCGCAAGAATTTCCAACCGGGAATGCGATTTCTCGATATGGGGACCGGGTCAGGGATCCTCTCTATTCTCGCCGCGCAAATGGGGGCGACATACATCAAAGCGATCGATTACGATGTCACCGCTGTGCAGAATTGCCAGGAAAATTTCCAGATCAACGAGATCAAGACTCCGCATGATATTCTCTTCGGTTCGGTTGAGAAAGCGGCGGATGATCCGGTATATGATTTCGTGTGTGCCAATATCATCAAGAGCACTATCCTCCCAATGCTCCGTCGTCTGATCGGACTGACAGCACCTACCGGGACGCTGGTCCTTTCGGGGTTGCTGACGCAAGATGAAGAAGAGGTCACTCAGGCATTGCAGGGTCTGGGACATCCGAAGTTTGAGATCGTTGTCGACAACAAGTGGCTCACGTACGTGATCCCCAGGCAGTAGGCAATGGAACCGCCGATCTTTTTTGCCACCCCTGAACATCTGGCCGAAGAAACGGTCGTCTTATCGGCGGCCGAGTCGCATCATGCGATCGATGTCCTGCGGATGAAATCGGGCGACCTTGCTATCGCCGTCGATGGTCTGGGGAATGGCGCACGGGGAGAGATACGATTCAACAGCAAGAAACAGATCGAACTGGTGGTCCACTCTCGCCTGCGGCAATTCGGCGAACCGATGGTCAAACTAACTTTGGCGGCTGGGATGTCTGTCGGCTACAAGTTTGATGAACTGGTCGACAAGGGGACACAACTTGGGGTCAGTCGCTTTGTGCCTCTGATGACCGAAAAGTCCAAAGTGAAAGTTGAAGAATCCCGGCGGGCGCATAACAAAGCCGAACGACTGGAAAAAGTTGCGTTAGCCGCGATGAAGCAATGTCACCGATCATATCGACCGGAGATCGCTTTACCACTCAGTTTGAAGCAGTTTCTATCAGAGTCTGACGAGGGGATCAAGCTGATCTTCCATCCGAGCAGTGACAGTAAGTGGATTCAGGATATCCCGTTCGAAAGCAATCCCACTCGGGTGACCCTGCTGGTTGGGCCGGAATCCGGGTTCTCCGTGACCGAGTTTGCGGCCGCCAAAGAAAAGGGGTACCAGCCGGTCAGTCTGGGGAAACGGATCCTGCGGACCGAAAATGCCGGCCCGATCGCGGTTGCGCTGATCATGGCCCGACTTGGTGAATTCAATTAATCTCCAATCCTGCCGATAACCACCAGTGATGGATGGACTTCTCTACACCTATGTGACATTGATCGGCCTGGCGATCGGTTCGTTCGCCAACGTGTTGATCTATCGTCTGCCACGAGAAAAGAACGTGGTCTTAAGCCGTTCGGCCTGCCCGAATTGCGGGACCATGCTTCGATGGTACCACAATATCCCATTGATAAGCTATCTGGTACTCCGGGGAAAATGCGGATTCTGCAAGAAGCCGATCTCTTCCCGCTATCCTCTGGTCGAGGCGGTCAATGCGCTGATGTATCTCTATTTCCTCTGGCGTTTCGGGATGTCGTTGGAATTCCTGGTTTTCTGCTATCTCGGCACCGTGCTGTTGGTAGTCTTTTTCATCGATCTTGATTTTCAGATCATTCCGGACCTGTTGACCTATTCGGGGATGGTTCTCGGACTATTAGTAGCGCTGTTTCCCGGTGGTATCTCAATACTGAATTCGGCGATCGGACTTCTGGTCGGCGGCGGTTCGCTTTACCTGATCGCGATGCTCGGAGATGCGCTCTTCAAGAAAGAATCGATGGGGGGCGGTGATATCAAACTGGCGGCTATGCTCGGAGCATTTCTCGGCTGGCAAAAAGTATTGCTCATTTTCCTCTCGTCGGCGGTGATCGGTCTGGTGATCTCGCTGGCGATCATGGCATTTTCCGCCAAACTTCGCCAGGAGCGGGTTATCCCGTTCGGGCCGTTCATCGCCCTGGCGGCTGTGGTGACGATCCTCTATGGCGACCAGATCATTGCGTACTATCTGCACAATATTCTTGGCCTGAACTAGGCCATCCTTTTCCTCCCCACTAATAGACCGATACATAGGCTATGCCGTTCGGTAAAGCTAAATATCGATTTGAGTCCGAGGTACATCTCGGCCTGTTGAGCATTGTTCTGGTGCTGCTGCTGTTGAGCGTTGCCTCGAACCTGGTGCTGTTTAACGCCCGGGTACGACTTCAGGACGAAACCACTGACCGGCTCCGGACCGCGATCGTTGCTGTGACTCGTACGATCAACGACAATCATCTGGTGCAGATCCCTGATTCGTTGCGGCGCCATTTAGTGCGGCAGTATGAACTGAGCGGCCTGACCATTGTCCCCAATCATCCGACCGACAGCAGCCCGGCCGCCCACGTGAAATGGTTGCGGTCGATCCTGACCCAGTTACCTCCGTCTCAGGCACCGGATATCATAGACCGGCTGCTTCGAGCGGAGCCGAACAGATTGATGCGCGGGGATGACCAGCAGTTTTTTGTAGTGGCGCCACTTCCCAACGCCAATCAGAAGCGACTGGCGGTGGTTTCGGTCAACAGCTCTGACCTCGCTTATTTGCAGGATGGCAACCGAGTCGTCCTCTGGGTCGGGGCAGGGGTAACACTGTTGGCGGCTCTTGGGTATGTTATCCTCTCGCGTTTTATTTTCCGTCCATTCCGCAAGATCAGGGAACAGGCCAGACTGGCGGGTCGCGATGTTAGCGGGAACGACCATGAGGCAGACGCGGTAGTGGAGGAATATAGACGGGTGATTCGCGACCTCCGCGATAAAGAGGCTGAATTGACCCGCGTCAATGCCACCATACAATCCCGAGCCGATTCGCTAGAGCAGTTTAATGAATACTTGATGTCGTCGATCGATTCCGGGATCATCTCGCTCGATCTGGAAGGGAATGTCAAGGCGGTCAATCTTGCGGCGCGGAGAATTCTCGGCCTCGGTGACTGCTCTGATGACGAGGCTTATGCGCAGATACTGGGGCGAGCTACACCGCTGTCCCAATTGATCTGGTCGGCATTGCAGGGGAAACGGTATGCCGGATACAGCGAAGTAGCACATCGGCTCTCCGAGGGCCGCGAACTGGTTCTGGGGATCGCGTTGTCGACTGTCAGGGATTCCGATCACCATGTGTTGGGTGTGTCAGTGTTGCTGAACGACCTGACCGAAGTAACGAATCTTCGCCAGCAGGTGGAACAGAAAAATCGGTTGGCCGCTCTCGGCGAAATGGCGGCAGGGCTGGCTCATCAGATCAGAAATTCGCTGGGGGCGATCGGTGGATTCGGCAATCTCCTCAAGCGAAGACTGCTCAAACTCGACCAGACGACCGAGATGGCCGAGTCGCTCCTCAAGGAAGCGCGTGAAGCCGAAGACCTCGTCTCCAAATTCCTCGCGTTTGCTCGGCCCTTGAATCCGCAGACGCAAATAGTCGCCTTGCGCCGGATGCTGGATGACCTCAAGGAGAACTATCGGGTACGCGAAGACAGTCGCCAGATCGAGTGTGTGATCAGCGGCGAGGAAATTGAGATCGAAGCCGACCCGCTATTGCTAAAACAGGTGATCGGCAATCTGATCGACAACGCCATCCAATCGTATGGCGGCGAGGCGGGGCGGGTTGAAGTATCACTCTCCCGCGAAAAGGAGAGTGCTACAATCCGAATTACTGACTTTGGATCAGGTATCGCCGAAGACAAACTTGACAAGATCTTTACGCCATTCTATTCCTCTCGTCCGAGTGGGACCGGGCTGGGCCTTCCGTTGGCCAGCCGGATTGTCAGTCTGCATGGCGGCAGCCTGCAGGTTGACTCAGCCGTAGGCCGAGGGACGACCATTTTTGTCCATTTACCGTTATCCGTGCAACATCTCGAATCCGTC
Source organism: bacterium (assembly GCA_016708025.1). Lineage (NCBI taxonomy): Bacteria > bacterium. The sequence continues at coordinate 795,960 of JADJGQ010000001.1, forward strand.
TCCTGACCCCTCCAGAAAATGCTTGGGAAATCGGCCATATCTGTTATATTGGCCGCACTTTTGCAGGAGGATGCATGTACAGTGTTTCGGATTTCAGACGGGGATTGCCTATCGTCGTAGACGATCAGCCGTACTATGTGGTTGAGTATCAACACTTCAAGATGGGTCGCGGAAAGGCGAATATCCGCACCAAACTCAAACATATCAAGACCGGATCGGTGATCGAAAAGGTCTTCTCATCCAATGATGTTTTCAAGCCTCCAGATCTCGAAAACCGACGCATGCAATACCTCTATGAGGCGACCGGCGAAGCGACCTTCATGGATGTTCAGAATTACGAACAGATCACCGTACCGGTAGAAAAACTTGGCGATGCCAAGTGGTATCTGATCGAAAACTCCGAGTACCAGGTGCTATTTCTGGATAACGCACCGATCTCCGTGGAATTGCCCGCGGCCGTCACCTTGCAGGTGACGGAGACCGAGCCTTCGGCCAGAGGGGACACAGTGAGCAACGTCACCAAACCGGCCAAGTTGAGCACCGGGCTGATGGTGAAAGTACCCCCGTTCGTCAAAGAGGGGGACATGGTTCGCGTCGACACCCGTAGTGGCGAATATCTCGAAAGAGCGTAAGGAGAGGATTTGCCGGTTATTATTGGAGTCGACGAATCGGGCAAAGGTGACTTTTTTGGGCCGCTGGTAATAGCGGCCCTTTTGGCATCCGATGACGACGTTGGTCAACTGACAGCCCTTGGCGTGCGTGACTCAAAGCAGATCGCCGATAAAAAACTGCTGCAGATCGACACACAACTTCGCGCGCAGTTCCCCCATGCAATCCGTGTGATCCTGCCCGAAGAATACAATCGGCTCTACCGCAAGATCAAGAATCTGAATATCCTCTTGGCGCAGGGGCATGCTGAAGTGATCCAGAAGGTGCTGGGAAAAGCGCCGGCCGACCTGGCGATCTCCGATCAGTTCGGCAAGCCTGAGCTGATCCTCAAAGCGCTGGCCGACTGTAACTGCACGGTGAGACTGGAGCAGACAGTTCGCGCGGAATCAATCCCCCAGGTGGGCGCGGCATCAATCCTGGCTCGCGCCGAATTCGTCCGCCAGATGGAACAACTCTCTGAACAGGCCGGGATGATTCTCCCCAAGGGGGCCGGGTCGCCGGTCGATTCTGCAGGAAGTCGGTTGGTTCAAAGTCAGGGAGAGGCCGTGCTTGAACGGTACGCCAAACATCATTTCAAAAACTACATTCGGGTCACGGCCCACGCCAACTCTACCAAATGAGAAGGCCGGAGGAAACTCCGGCCCGTCCAATTCATCAATAACTTCAACTCTGTCTACTTGACAAAACTGACCAGCTCACCAAGCTGTCTTCCATTCGGATAAGACTGCGTGGCGCCGATCACGTAACGAACCAGCCCGTACCCAGGCGCAAACCAGTACTTATTGGTTGAACCATCGGACAACTGATTTACGACACGTGCAGCACCGGCGAACGAAGACCCATTCGCCAGGATGATAGTCTCGACCGCTTCAACCTTCAGCTCGTTGCTACCGGTGGTTGGAAAAACCTTTGTCACTGCGCCGCCGTTGCCGCCATCCTCACCACCGAGAATTTCTCCGAAGTCTTCGTCACCGGTGACGATAGAGGCGGTGTCAGAATCGTATCCCGGATAGCGTGTCCACTTGGCGCCGGGCTGCAGCGGACCTTGGAGGATCCGTTCGCCGACTCCGTTGATCCCTTCATAGAGGTAGAGACTTGCTCCGGTGACTACGATGAAACTGGTATCGTAGCCGGTACCATTTTGATAAAACCACTGGGTGGCGGTGGCATTTGAGAAGGGAACTGCACCGCCCACTTTGAACGTGGTCGCAGAGGTCCGGCCATCAGAATCCCGCACTTCATACGTGGCGGTATACCCCTGATCGATCGGGAAGTAATACGTGATCAGGCTGGCATCCGTGGTCGTTTCGGTATAGGGCGCGATGATATCATCGTCAGAACAACTGATCAAAAAGAGGGAGATACCCAGACAGACGGTGGTCAAGAGTAGGATAGAAATTCGCTTCTTCATATGACTGCTCCTCCTGGTCGGATGAAGAGTTTGAAACAGGCTTGCGAGCGAGGAATAGGCAAGTTTGGTGCCGCGGCCGGAACGTCCGGCTAAGTCGTTATCCCCGTTACTTGCGCCTTTACTGCCCGTCAGGGGGGACCAAAAAGAACAGTCCAAAAAGTATGGGGAGATCCCCTCAGTCGCTGGCTGCCGGACATCCGCCCGCGTCCCTAAGCAGATAGCGCAAATTGCCGATAATTTGACAGATGGTAACGGCTTACGAAGGGACTGCGGATGTTCGGTGAATTGCTGGTAGACTGGATTGTACCGTTCGGATTGATCGCCGCTTTGGTGGTCATGGTTCAATTGCGCGACCGATTGATCGCGATCGATGAACGGGCGTATCACTTTGTTACCTCCGGTCTCGGTTTTCTCGCTCTCGCCGTGGTACTTCGCCTCCATCATCAGGGAGGATTGCTGACGCAAATGCCGTTTGTCTCAGATCCGATCTTCTACCGGCTCATCTTCTGGTCGGCGATCACTGCCGGCATCGGCTTGGTTGTCAGTGGTGTCGCAAGCTACCTGGCGGTAATATCCACCAGGAATGCTTCGCAACGAAATCACCTGGCCGGCCTTGAGCTGATACGAACAGTCGAGCGTCTGCTGACGATCGAACCTCGCGCGACCGCTCTTCTTGCAACGACAACAGAGCATTTGGCGAAGACCTTTGGTGCTTCGATGAAATCCATCTATCGCAGAGAGCATCGAACTGGTGATCTCTGCCGAATCGATCTTCCGGATCAACCTGTGATAAACAGCCTGCCGGAGCGCATCAGCTCTGCAGATTTGGCGACAGGGCTGACAAGATTATCTGAACAGACCCAACTCACCGCTTTCCCCGTGCGTACGGGGAATGCTGTCGAGGCGGTGTTGCTGTTGGGGCCATCTCTTGCACTCACCTCGGAAGACCGCATGAACATCTCTGTGGTGTGTGACATTCTGGGACACCGACTGGCGCTTGATATCGAGAGCGCTCGTCTCAAGGCAGAAACAGATCGCTCAGAGATGCTTCAGGAATTACGTGAGCGTGCCCGGAAACTGGATAGTCAGAGCCGCGTCATTTCGCTCCTGCTGGGCAGAGTGCGTGACCTGATGCAACTCGACCAGGCATCGCTGTCAATGATTCGGACCGATCTTGGACGGATGACCAGGTACACATCTGGCGCTGCTGGCTCAATATTGACCGAAAAAGGGCTGCCGATCCCGCAGGGGATTTCGCGCCAACTGGTGGCCGGACTCCTCGAGCCAGTCACGAAGATCAACGAAATGTCACAGTTTGGGTTGTCCGACCAGATGAGATCGGGCGTGGCGATCTGGTGCCGTCAATCCGATCGTACGGTCGTTCTCTTCTTGCTGGCATCAACGCAGACCGGCGATCTTGTAGCGGATAGTGACAGCAGCCTGGCCTATCTGGCTAACATAACAGATGATCTATTGACCGACCTGAAAGCGCGCCGCGCACGCAAACGGCAAGCGACCCAACTCGGAAGAGTACAGCAAATATTGTATCGAACTATGTCGCGCCCAGATCTCGAATCGACTGGAAAAGCGATCGCGTCATTCCTCCGGAATGAGTTACAGGTTGATCTGGTTCGGGTGACGACGGCGGACCAGAGTCCGTCATTTCTCCGCACTATCGGATTCTCCTGCGGTGAGGGAGTAGATTGCGCGGACGAGGTAACGATCTTGCGCAGTCACCTTCGGGTTCACGAAGAGGTCCTGAGTTCAGGCAAGGCAGTCTGGTTTGATGCAGCGCGGTCCGATCTGTCGATGTCGCAGGCGGAAGCTCAATCAATGTTGACTGCGCCATTGGGTGCGGTTGCGATCATGCCGATCAGAACCGGCGCGGGGTATGGTGGTACGATCAGTATCGCGTCGGGCCGAGGTGGGCGACGGGGCAGATTTAGTCGAAGTGAGCGGCAGTTGATCGCTCTGCTCGCGCAGGTTGCAGGAATGGCACTCGTGAATCATGATCGAACGGAAACAAACGCCGCCTGGAGCGTGACGCGGCCAAGTGACCGTCAGTTGCGCAGCCGAATGAAATCATCGCTCTCCGGCATTCTTGGCTCGCTTGAATTGATGCGGATGCCGGAGACGAACGAACGCCAGCTTGCGCATTACCTCAAAATCATCGATTCTTCCGCCCGTCGGATCAACGATTACTTGACCACTGGCTCAAGCGCGACTTCTGTTTTGGAAGGTGAGGGGAAAGATGTCCACCCGAACTGAGCAGCGTTCCGCATCGACGGCACACTGGCTGAGCGAGATAGTGTCACGCCACGGGCGTGTCTTTTATTCCGGGACTGGTTTCCCGCAGCTTTTTGAGCGGATAGAGCAGTCGGGGGAACACCATTTCGACAACACCTGGATCTATATTCCCGCACATTATCTTCAGATGGTAGCTGACCAATCCGACCAGCGTGGCGAACGGACCGGCATTGTCTGGGCCGAACCGATCTTGTGTGACGATCGTTCGGTGTTTCCTCTGCTTTATCGCGGCGAAGTGGTGGCCATGTTGTCGTCAGACACATCGGTCCTTCCTGAATTCGATTCCTCCGAACTGAACGCAATCCAGGGATGGTGCGCTGAATATGTGAATGATTCACCGGACCAGGTTCGGGAACGTTGCGGAATGTTTGTGCGCGAGCTGTTTCGGGGAGGAGACTCTCCACAGCAATTCATGAAGCGAGCGATGACCCTGTTGACCAACGGGTGGTCCCGAAGCTGTGCCGGATTGTATGTCGAGAGCCAGGGGACTTTCTGGCTGAATCTGGCGATCGGCGATGTCAGTCGATGGTTCCGACTGGTCAGGCATTTCCATCCCGAGGCGGCGATGCGGATGCTGGAGTCGGTCTACCGCCATGAGTATTTCATTCCGGCTGATACGATCGGTGATTATCCGACTTTCCTCGATGTTCTTCCGGATTTCTATTTTGTGCATGAGGGGATGCTGTCACCGCGCGCCAAACAGTTCATCTTGATGAGCGGCCCTGGAGCGATAACTCGATCGCAGGCGATGCAGTTGCAGGAATACGCACGGCTGGTGAGCGGGCTTCAGGAGTTCCAGTTTGCCTCGGGTAGTGAGTTGATCCCGAATTTCAGCCGACTGGCCGCGCAGGGCGTGGGGGAGAGTACTTTCGAACAAATGTTGACCGAAACCTGGAATTGGCTCTCTCAGCAGATCAGCTTGTCGCGCGTCGCAATTCTCTGCCGACTCGATGATTCACCGACCCCGTGCGGCCTGATCATTCAGCGTCAACAGGATGGTGAAACCCAACTGGCCCGGATGGAGCTACAGATCCCGCCGTACATTATCGAACGACTGAAAAACGGTAACGGGTACGCGATCGAAGATGTGCGCGGCGGGGAACTAGTTGACACTATAGCCAAGGAACGCTACCTGCATCATATCCTTTCAGAATACTACCTTCCGATCCAGACTCCTGCTGGCGTGATTGGCGCGGCAGTCTTCAGCGCACCAAGTGCGGGAGACTACCTCACTATGGAACTTCAGTTGCTGGAAGCGGTGACTGCATACTTCTCGCTCTGGATGCAGATGGACCGTCGCCGTGATTGTCACGGCAAAGAAGCTGAAAGCGTCACGGCCGCCCATGACTGACCTGCAAATTGAGCCATCGGGCTCGGGCAAAACCAAGTTGCATCTGGACATTCTGGCTGTCGATGATGACCCCCGTGTCCTGCTGGCCTTGACTGACATTCTCCATCTTGAAGACCACGAAGTAACGACTGCATTGGACGCCTGCCAGGCACTCGCTCTGTTAAGGCGGAAGCGATTCGATCTGGTGATCAGTGATCTGGGCATGCCCGGTATGTCCGGACTTGAACTGGGTGCGGAAGCCGGCCGCTTGTATCCCGGCCTGAAGTTTGTGATTGTTACCGGGTATGGCGCCAAGATCACCGAGGCAGAACGGGTGGCTGCCGGAGTTATTGGTGTCATGGATAAGCCATTCAAAATCAATGAATTACTGCAATTACTTCAACTGTCGGTCTAATTAGTCCTGGAACAAACTCCCTTCATAAAGCGTTTGCCTTTACTGAACGAGACGATATATTAGTCTCAGAACATTCTTCAGGGCGAGGTGTAATTCCTCGATCGGCGGTAGAGCCCGCGACCTGGGAGAAATCCCGGCTGAACCTGTGAGATTCAGGTGCCGACGGTTATAGTCCGGATGGAAGAAGATGGAAAGGCGGATACCGCTGGGCCGTTGGCCGAAGTGGCGCTATCCGTCTAGCTGATCGCCCTGAAGCTATATTGCTTGGGGTTTTTTTATGGCCGAAACGGCTGACAAGAAGTTCATGCAGCGAGCGCTCGAGCTAGCCGCTATGGGGCGTGGGATGACCTATCCCAACCCGATGGTCGGCGCGCTGGTGGTCAAGCATGGGCGGGTCATTGCCGAAGGTTACCACCGAAAAGTTGGTGCCGCGCACGCCGAGATCGAGGCGCTCAAGGGGGCCGGAAAGAAGGCCAAAGGGGGAACCCTCTATGTCACGTTGGAACCATGTTGCCACACCGGGCGGACCGGGCCCTGCACGGATGCGATCATCAAAGCCGGGATCGCCAAGGTAGTCGTTGCCTCGCTCGATCCGGATACTCGGGTCAATGGTCAGGGGATCAGGCAACTTCGTCGCCTCGGCATCGAAGTTCGAACCTCTGTCTGCAAGCAGGAATCGATTCTCCTCAACGAAGCATACTTTCACCACCAGAAAACCGGACTTCCATTTGTCATACTTAAGCTGGCTGAATCACTGGACGGGCGAATCGCCACCGGAAAGGGCGACTCCAAATGGATTTCAGGCAAGTCCGCCAGAGCATATGTTCACCGACTCCGCAGTGAGGTTGGTGCTGTGTTGGTGGGCGGAGAGACGGCGCGCAAAGATGACCCGGCCCTGACTGTTCGACTGGTCAAGGGGCAGAATCCCTATCGCATCCTGTTGACCCGTTCGCTGAATCAACCGAAGAGCATTCAGTTGATCGCCAACAACGCGGATCGGAAAACGATCGTCGCATCGAGCGAAGAATCAATCACTCGCTTTCTGGCCGGTGCGGATCATCCAGAGTTGATCTATTGGTCTGTCGCACCATCAGGGCCGGCATCGCTTGACCTTCTAGATCTGCTTCAGAAAGCGGGAGCGTTCGGGATCCGATCGATCCTGGTCGAAGGGGGAAGTCGCGTGGCGACCTCTTTTTTCGCGCAGGGACTGGTCGACAAGTTGGTGTTGGTGATCGCTCCGAAATTGATAGGCCGCGGTATCGAGTCGATCGGTGATTTGGGAATCAGGTCGGTCGACCAGGCGAAACAGTTCTCGCGAAGCAGATTCGTTTCGGTCGGCGAGGATATGATTTTCGAAGGATACCCGAAAAAGGGATAAGCCATGTTTACCGGCATTATAGAGAATATTGGCACGCTTGAGCGCATTGAGAGTCGCGGCAACTACCGCGTCCTCACGATTGCCGCGAACTTCTGTGCCGAGTTGACCGATGGTGAGTCGGTCTGCTGCGATGGTGCCTGCCTGACGGTCGTGAAATTCGACAAGAACGCTTTTATCGTGGAGGCCTCACAGGAGACCGCAGCGCGAACAATTCTTGGCCAATATCGGGTCGGCTCGAAGATCAATCTCGAACGGTCATTGCGCGTGAATGCGCGATTGGGAGGTCATCTGGTGAGTGGCCATATTGATACGCGAGGCACTGTCGCCTATGCCAAACCAGTGGGCGAGTCACTCGAGTTGGCGGTCGGATACGAGCGCCAATATGACCCACTGGTGATCGAGAAAGGGTCGATCGCTATCAATGGAGTCTCCTTGACGGTAAATGCGGTGAAGACCGGGGAGTGTGCGGTGAACATTATCCCCTATACCGTCAAAGCGACCGGACTGGGGAGTCTGAGGTCGGGCAGCATGGTGAATCTGGAATTCGACATGATCGGAAAATACGTTGCTCGAATGAGCGATCTGAATAAACGGTCGGGCGTGACGCTCGACAAACTGCATGAAAGCGGATGGTAATATGAACGCCGAGTTCACCTTCAATACGATCGAGGAAGCGATTGAGGATATCCGGGCCGGGAAATTCATCATCGTGATCGATGATGAAGATCGCGAAAACGAGGGAGACCTCGTGATGGCCGCAGAAATGGTCACACCGGAAGCGGTCAATTTCATGGCCAAGCATGGACGCGGACTGATTTGCGTGTTGATGCCGAATGATCGGCTGGAACGATTAAAGCTGCATCCGATGGTCGAAGTCAATACGGCCAAGTTGGGGACCCGCTTCACTGTTTCGGTGGATGCGATCCATGGTACGACCACGGGTATCTCTGCGAGCGATCGCGCGATCACGATCAAAGCGCTGTCTGATGAAAACACCAAACCGGAAGACCTCGGCCGCCCTGGCCATGTATTCCCGATTCAGGCTGTTTCCGGCGGTGTGCTTTCTCGTGCGGGACATACCGAAGCATCGGTTGATCTGGCGAGACTGGCGAATCTTCGGCCGGTAGGCGTGCTCTGCGAGATCATGAACGATGATGGTACCATGGCTCGTGTGCCCCAACTCTTTCCATTGGCGAAACAGTTCGGCCTGAAGATCATAACGATCCGTGACCTGATCGCTTATCGCCACAAGACAGAAAAACTGGTCACCCATATGACGACCGTCACATTCCCGACCGAGTTTGGGACTTTCCAACTGCATCTGTATAAATCAGAGCTCGACGACCACCATCATCTGGCGCTGGTCAAAGGGGACATTACCGGGAAAAAGAATGTCCTGGTGCGGGTCCATTCAAGTTGCCTGACCGGCGATGTTTTCCACTCCCATCGGTGCGATTGCGGGATGCAACTGCACAAGGCTATGCAGATGGTTGACGCTGAGGGAGCGGGTGTGGTTCTGTATATGCGACAGGAGGGGAGAGGGATCGGTCTGGCTAACAAGATACTTGCATACAAGCTGCAGGATCTCGGGCGGGATACAGTCGAGGCGAACGAAGAACTCGGATTTAAAGCCGATCTTCGGGACTACGGCATCGGCGCACAGATACTGTCCGACCTTGGGCTGACCTCCATTCGGTTGTTAACGAATAACCCAAAGAAGGTGATCGGCCTGCAGGGGTATGGATTGGAGATCGTCGAGCGAGTGCCGTTGCAGATCGAGCCAACAGCGCACAGCGCACGCTACCTTGAAACCAAACGTGACAAACTTGGTCATTTGTTGAATTTCTGAGAACTGGAGAGGATATATGAACGTGAAGGAATTCGAAGGAAAGCTTGATGCCACCGGGCTTCGGTTCGGGATCGTCGTCAGCCGTTTCAACAGCTTTTTCACCGATCAACTGCTGAATGGTGCGTTGGATTGTATTGTCCGCCACAACGGCACGCAGGAGAAAGTCGCAGTGGCGTATGTACCGGGCTCATTTGAGCTGCCGTTTGCGGCGGCGCGCATGGCGAAGTCCGGCAAGTATGATGCCGTAATCTGCCTTGGCGCAGTGATTCGCGGCGACACACCGCACTTTGACTTTATTGCCGCCGAGTCCTCGAAAGGGATAGCCCGACTCGGCCTTGAAATGGATCTCCCGGTTGTGTACGGCGTGATCACCACTGATACTATCGAACAGGCGATCGAGCGCGCAGGGACCAAAGCAGGGAATAAGGGATGGGATGCCGCGCAGACCGCCATTGAGATGGTGAATCTCTATAAAGCGATGGACAAATGAGCACAGACGAACGAGAACTGAGTGATTCTCCCCGACGACGCGCCCGCGAACTGGTCCTGCATGGCTTGTATGCCTGCGAAGTGACCGAGAACGACCCGCGCGATGTGCTGTCACAGATCGTTAAGGATGAATCGTTGTCGGGCAAAAATCAGGACTATGCCAAGGCACTATTCACGAAGGTGCGGGATACACGGGACTGGTCAGATCAGCAACTTGTCCTTCTGGCGACCAACTGGAAGCTGGACCGGTTTGCCGAGCTCGACAAGATCATCCTTCGGATGGCTATGACCGAACTTCGCGATATGCCGGATATCCCGGTCCGAGTAGTGATCAACGAGGCGATCGAACTGGCCAAGAAATATTCGACCAGCGAATCGGCCAGTTTCATCAACGGTATCCTCGATAGCTACGTCAAAAAGACCGAAGCTCAGCCGGAATCCTGAGCGACTCCTACCACTTATAAGGCGCCTTCGAGATTTTTCTTCGAGGGCGCTTTCTCTTTGGCGACCCCCACCCCATTGCCGGGTATAACCACAAATCAGAACGGACTTTACAAGAGGCCAGAGAACCATATATTACCGGCTCTGCTGAGGGATAGATAATTGAATGAAAGAATGGCTTAGAGGTATCGACAGGACCAACGCCCTGATTGCGTTGGGAGTTTGGATTGTCGGCATAGCGGTCTATCTCAAGACCATGGCGCCGACCATCACCTTCTGGGATTGTGGCGAGTTCATCGCCGTGTCCTATATTCTGGGGATTCCGCATCCGCCAGGCACGCCGCTGTATGTCCTCGTTGGCAAGGTCTTCACATTCAATCCATTCATAGCAGAGCCTTCCGCCCGGATCAATTTCCTTTCGGTGCTCAGTTCATCTTTCACAACGCTTTTCACCTATCTCTGTGCAGTCCGACTTCTGCGCTACTGGCAGACAGACAAACAGGATCTCTACGCCCGGATCACCTTGTATGGCGGTGCCGCAGCCGGCGCGCTCTTTTTTGCCTGGAGCAAAACCCACTGGAATAATTCGACCGAGGCCGAGGTTTACGGTCTTTCGATGCTGATGTTTATGGGTGCCGTCTGGCTGGCACTAAAATATTACGAAACCTCGGATCAAGCCGCCGCCGATCGAATCATGCTGGCGATCGTCTATATCGCTTTCCTCGGGATCGGTGTCCATATGACCACCTTTCTGGTTCTGCCGATCCTGGCGCTCTTCTTCATACTGAAGAAAGGGACTCCGGTTCGCTACTGGTTTATGGCCGCCACGCTGTTGATACTTGAACTGTATCTGATCTTCGCGCTTTCTTCGCGCCCCAACGAGGTTCCGATCTATCTCCCGCTCTTCATTGTTTTTGTGATCTATTTGATGTACCTGCTGTCGACACCATCGATCCCGCGTCTACTGATGTATATCGCCGGAGCATGGCTCGTAGCCTCGGTACCGATCCTTGGATCGATCTCAACGATAATCCGCTCGGCCGGTGGAAGCAGCGCCATACCGGCATCGGGACTGCTCAATATCATCGGGATGATCGGCTTCATAGCGCTGATCGTTCTGGGTGTGATCGCGCTGCTGACCTACCTTCGCCAGCGAAACTCTCGAGTTGAAGACCCGGAACCTGAACTTCTCACTGCGGCTTTGTTTATTCTGGTCGCCTCGCTTATGGCCGGGCTGTTATTGATCGGCGTTCGCGGCTATTCGTCTTTCCTTTTTCTCTCCGTGATTCTCATGGGAGGGCTCGGCTTACTCCTCCGGCAATATATTCGGTGGCCGATATTGATCGCTATTGCGGGGGTGTCGCTCGTCATGATCGGCATTTACCCGTATATTTGGGGATCTCTTGCGGCTGCGGCACTGGTCCTGGTGTTGGGGCTGCTCTTCAATGTGGCCGGATGGCGCGCCGCTCTGCTGGTGTTGGTGATGGCGGCGGCCGGGTTCTCGGTCCATTATTTCATCTGGGTTCGGTCTGCGCAGAAACCGTATATCAATGAAAATAACCCTTCCCAGAGTTGGGATCAGATGCGCGGGTTCCTCGAGCGCAAGCAGTATGGCAGTCAGTCGATGACCGAGCGGATGTTTGAGCGCCGGGGAGAGTGGGAAAACCAGTTTGGTGCATGGCGCCGGATGGGGTACTGGGGATTTTTCCAGAACCAGTACGGCATCAACGGCCGGGCATTTTTTGCGGTCTTCATCCTCGGTGTGTTGGGACTCTGGGAAGCGATCCGAAGGCGATCGGAATTGGGGCTGGCTTTGGCCTTACTGATCATCGTCTCTTCTATCGGCTTGGTTTTGTATATGAATTTTGCAGATGGAACCAGACAGGATCCGATCACGGGAGAGGACTATCTGGAGGTTCGGGATCGCGACTACTTCTTTACACCGGCCTACGTTCTTTTCGGGATGGCGATCGGAATGGGGATCACTGCTCTGGTGCAGTTTATCCGCGATGCGCTGGGACACTTCAGCGGGCCCGCCCGACAGGTGGTACTTGGCTCGCTCCTCGTCCTGTTCCTTCTGCCGACCTTCGCTCTCGCGAAAAATTACTACGAGTGCGACCGAAGCGACAATTGGATCGCGCACGACTACGCCAAGTCACTGCTTTCTTCGGCCGATCAGAATGCGGCGTTTTTCACCTACGGAGACAACGACACCTTCCCGCTCTGGTGTATGCAGGAGGCGTATAAATACCGCAAGGATGTCAAACTGGTCAATCTCTCCCTGGCCAACACTAAGTGGTATATCAAGCAGGTCCAGGAGTACATGGGGCTCGATCTCGGCATGACCGAAAAACAGATCGACGATATGCGCCCGTTCCGCACTCAGGATGGCCGTTCCTTCTATTTGAATAATCAGGTGATTGACGCTATCATCACGCACAACCGACACCGGGTGCCAATCAATTTCTCAATCACGGTTGCCAATGATGCGCGTAAATACCTTGGACGGCCGGTCGACTCGCACCTGACTCTCAGTGGCCTGAAGTGGCGACTGGGTGACACAGCCGATGGTCCGAAGATGGCGGTAGATGAAGGGTTGAGATACTTCCATGACCTGTCGCAGTTCCAATTGCGCGGTATATTTGATTCCACCGTTTACAAGGATGACAACCAGCTCAGGCTACCGCGGAATTTCTCGAACGCGATGATAATGGTGGCGGATTCGCTCCGCAAAGCTCGTCGTCACCCCGAGGCGATCCGCTTGCTGGAGTACGGTTACGAAGTCCTCCCGCTCGATAACGAATTGGTCAATTACCTTGCCGGCCTGTATACTGATATCGGCCGCGAAGATGGCCTGCGCAAGCTGTTGGAGCGATCCGCAGGTGGGGACCCGAAATGGCTGTCCGTCCTGTTGGGGAGACAGATGCGCGCGGCCAGGAAATTTCAGGAGGCCGAGGCTACACTCAACCAGGTCTTCATCGGTGACCCGACCTACCGTGCGGCGTATGAAGAACTCTGCATGCTGTACAATGACCAGCAGAATTACCGGATGCTTCGAGCGACACTCGTGACCTGGGTCAAAGCCAATCCTGGCGATACTGAGGCATCGGAAATGTTGACGCGTCTCGATGAATTCATGGCCACTTATAAGAGTACCGACACCGGCAAATGAATATACTCGCCCTTAACTGGAATGACCTCAAGAATCCGTTTGCCGGTGGGGCAGAGGTGCACCTCGAAGAGCTGCTTCGGCGGTTGGTCAAATACGGCCATCAAGTGACTTTATTCTGTTCGGGATGGGAAGGCTGTCCGGCCGAGGAGCAGATTGAAGGGATCCGGATCATCCGACGGGGAAATCGCTACAATTTCAATCTGATCGCGCCACTGCACCTTCGGCGACTGGCGAAGGAGAATCGGTATGATCTGTTGATCGAAGATATCAATAAGATCCCGTTTTACACGCCGGCCTATCTTGATCTAAAGACCATGGTGGTTATTCCTCACTTGTTCGCCACGACCGTCTTTCAGGAGATCAATGCAGTCCTTGGCACGTATATCTATCTTGCGGAAAAACCGTTGATCTCAGTCTACAAGGGGAGACACTTTAATGTTATCTCCGAATCAACTGCCGCTGAGATCGAGGCCCGCGGCGTCCCGCACAAAAATATCTCGGTCATACACTGCGGGATCGATAGAGAGCTGTATTCGTATCGTGCAGACATCACCAAGTTCGAAAAGCCGACTGTGCTTTATCTCGGTCGTCTCAAGAAATACAAATCGATACAACATCTGATAGTCGCTTTCAATCAGGTGAAAAAGCAACTGCCGGATGCCCGCTTAATGGTCGTCGGGACCGGCGATTATCTTCCGGAGTTGCAGAAGTTGGTCCTGTCGCTTGGCCTGAGAGATTCAGTGGAGTTTCCCGGCTTCGTCACGTCGGCCGACAAAGTCGAGAGGATGCGTCGTTCGCATGTGTCGGTCCTCCCCAGTCTGAAAGAAGGGTGGGGGTTGACCAATATCGAAGCAAACTCAGTCGGCACGGCGGTGGTAGCGGCCAATACTCCCGGTTTGCGCGACTCAGTTCGACACAACGAAACGGGATTGCTGTATGAGTACGGTGACACCAACCAACTGGCGTCGCACCTCCTGTCTATCTTGACTGACCAGCCGTTGCGTGAACGGCTCCAGCAGGGGGCACTCGCCTGGGCGGCACGGTTCAGTTGGGATGATGCCGCGAAGAAGTTCGATTCGCTGATCACCGAATATGTCGCGGGGCGTCGATGACTCGATCGAACAAACGGACGCTCTTTGTTCTGCTGGGGATCGCCATTTCGATCGGTCTGCTCTGGATGCTATTTCGTAAGATCAATTTCGCCGAACTGGGACAAGCGCTCGCACAGGCAAACTACTGGTGGCTTCTTCCCAATATGGCCTTGGTCGTGTTCGCCATGTATCAGCGGGCCTATCGCTGGCGCTTTATGCTGGCCCCGATCAAGCAGGTCAAATACAGCAATCTTCTCGCGGCAACCTCGATCGGTTTTATGGCGAACAATGTCCTGCCGCTCCGACTCGGCGAATTTGTACGAGCATACTCGCTGTCATATCAGGACCCCGAAATCACCAAGTCCGCCTCTCTGGCCACGATATTTGTCGAGCGAATGGTTTTTGACCTGGTCGCTCTGCTGTTGATCTTTGGCGCGGTCCTGCCATTCTCGCATTTGCAGATCCCCGAAGAGATGAAGTTCGGTACGACGATCGCCGTCGCGATCGCGCTCCTTGGTGTGGCCTTCATGCTGTTGATGGCGCACCGGCCGGCGAAAGCGGGGGAGATGATGACCCGCTATCTCTTTTTCGCGCCGGAATCAGTTAAGTCGCGCATCAAAGACATCGTGCTGCGCTTTGCGCGTGGTCTCGAATTTATCACCGACCCAAAGATACTGGGTTCGGTCACACTCCAGACGATCCTCATCTGGATATGTATGGGGATCTCCAACTACTTTGTTTTCCTGGCATTCGGGTTTGATCTGCCGATTTCCGCTTCCTACGTGCTATTGGTGGTAGTGTCGGTTTCCATCCTGATCCCATCCTCGCCAGGGTTTGTCGGTGTTTATCATGCCGGCACGGTCTGGACCTTGCTCTCCTACAATATCAGCCGTGAGCAGGCGCTTTCCTTTGCGCTGGTGCTTCACGCCGCCCAGTATATCCCGATAACTGTCATGGGGTTCTACTTCCTGCGGAAAGAACATTTGTCGCTCAAAAAGCTCGAAGCTGATGCCGTCGCCGAGGATGTCGTCTGATTCCCGCGACCATCGCGACAAGTTCAAACTTGACACTCTACCTCTATTTCCGTTACCAATCTGGCAGAAAGACAAAATGCTGCCATGAAAAAACTCGCTTTAGCCTTCGTCCTGCTTCTCGCCCTGTTAGCGATCAGCTATGTGACCTCGCTCAGGTCACAGGCCAAGCTGAAACAACAGTATGATCAGGGATTTGAGCGGGGAAATCAGGAGACAGTTGAAGCGACTCGACGCGCCGATTCGCTCCGCACGGCGATGGAGCAGTCAACCAGCCGGTATCAGGAGTCTTTGAAAGTGGTTCAGGCGGAGTATGCGTCTGAGACTGATTCACTCCAGTCCATCATATCCGACAAAGACTCCACCATCCTGGCGCTGAAGCAAAAAGCGAAAGTGACCAAGGCATCGGCATCCAAGCCAACCACAAAGCCCGCGGCATCGCAGGCATCCTTAAATCACACACAGATACTTAACTACTATAAGCGGCGGTTGGGTGATCTTCCCAAGGACCTCTCCGAGTATGAACGACGAGTCGCCCTGACCGAGCTGCGTGATGAAACCGCCCGCAAATTTGCCATATCGCTGGGGGAATTGGACAAGATACGTCAGAACAATAGTCTGAAGGACTGACCCTGCACGCGAGGCTACTACTTGCCAAGCCGTAAGATACCTGAAGCTCTGGTGGAGCGGCTTTTTGTCGAGTCCAAAGCCAATGAGGATTCGATCTATGCCAATGGCTACTATGTGGCGCTCGATGAGAAACGTCGGGCAGAGCTGATCGCCAAGTTTACCTGGCATGTGAATCACTCACTCTCTCCACGACAAAAACAGGTACTTAAACTGCATCTGATCGGTTATACCGAACGGGAAATAGCCGCCAATTTAGGGGTGACCCAGCAGGTTGTGCACATTTATAAGATGCGTGCATTCAATAAATTACATGAAAAGCTAAGTTAAGTCGGTGTATGTCAAAGCGCCCCCTATTAATAAGGGGAGTGACGTGCGAATAGTAGACTTCGGTGACCCATTGTGGTCTCGATTTGAAGGAGGTGGTAGCGTTCAGTAGACGGCATCCCTTACTTTCACTGCAATCTACTGTCTTGTTTTTGGGTAACTACTTCAAGGTAGAGGGGAAGAAAGAATAGGGAGTTGCACATGCCAAAGAGAAAAGAGGCCGAAGTATTTGCCGATGTCGGCAAAAAGGATTGCTGGCATTCCTACAGCCTTCAGGTACTTGCACCGGGCAAGTTCGCACGTGTCGTAGGAAACATTCTTAAAGGGAATTATGTGTTGGTCAACTCAAGGATGGAGGATAGAGCCTCCGCCTGACCGTTGACGCAAGTGGTTCAAATCCTGAACTGCCAGCAGTGACGAACTGACCCTGTGGTCAGGAAAATAATGGGCCGGTTGCCAAACCGGCCCTTTTTGATGCCGATAACTCCATGATTTTCACTTGACTAAGCCTGACATGCCCCCTTCATTGGCGACCGTGCAGACAACCCTGATTTACTATTCAGCCATACTTTTCATCGCCGCTTTTCTCTTCGGCCTCCTGACGTTGGTCCGGAAATGGTCGGATGAATGGCTTCACCTCTTCATTTCGTTCGGAGCCGGGGTATTTCTCGGGGCAGTCTTTTTTGAACTGCTTCCGGAAGCAATGGCGGTTGATCACCGCGAGATGGTGGGAATCGCCATTCTGGCGGGTTATCTGCTCATTTTCTTCGTCGAGAAGTTCCTCTTCAGCCGGGCGGGGAGTGGCGAGGTCCACAGCCACCGGGTGATCTCCATTGCGGCCTTCATCGGGCTCTCTGTCCATTCGCTGATCGATGGTTTGGGGATGTCTGTCACCGCAGTCGACCCGCACCTTGGACGGACCGTTTTCTATTCGATCCTGGCGCACCATCTTCCGGCGGCGTTTTCAGTCGGTTCGTTATTAACCCTCGCCAGAATCAAGAAATCATCCGTGGTGGGACTTCTGGCGCTATTTGCGGCCATGCCACCGCTCGGGGCGCTGTTGTTCGCCCCTTTGGTCGAACATAGCTCTGAACAGACCTACTCGATGATCGTAGGCTGTATGACAGGCACTTTTCTCTATGTCGCTACTGGTGATCTCCTGCCGGAGGTCTTTCACTCCAAATCGAAACGGTGGCAAAATCTCGGTCTGCTGGTGATCGGTTTGGTGGTTATGGCGCTGATCGGATTCGGCTTCGAACATGTCCATTAAAAGAGTAGTGAACTAACGGTTCGGGCGCGGGTATAACCTCGAAACCAATGGGGTAGAAGATCTTGAAATCAACGTTCATGCAATTACTGATCCTGCTTCTGATCTCGTGCGCCGTCAGTATCGGCGTTAACGCGGTCTCGCCAAATGGCATTGACCTGATCGGGAAGTACCGCGACCTTTCCAGCTCCGAAGGACCGATCGTCCCGCCGACCGCCGAACCGAGTGATCCGCCTTTCATCGACATAAATGTCGCCCAGATGGAACATGCCGCCGGTCAGGCGTTGTTTGTCGATGCCCGCAATCCGGAAGACTTTGAATGCTCAACCATCCCGGGATCGGTCAATCTCCCGTTTGAGATGCTTCCCGAGGGTGACCTGGCGCCATTTTTCGACTCTGTCTTAGCGGCCCCCAAAGACCGTATGCTGATCGTCTTTTGCTCGGGAGAGGAGTGCGATCTCTCGCTGCACCTCGGGCGCAATCTCCAGCTTCAGGGATATACCAATATCGCCATCTTCTTTGGCGGAGCGAGAGAGTGGGAGAAGTTTGGGCTTGATGTCGAGCGGAGGAAGCAGTGCGAATAGTTCACAACGATTATCTGACCATGCTCTCCCGCCTGGTGATTGGCATCATGCTGATCTATGCATCGTTCTACAAGATCATCGAACCGGCATCCTTCGCCAAAGCGATCTGGTATTATCATCTGGTCCCCGGCAACCTAATTAATCTGATGGCGCTGATCCTCCCGTGGCTGGAATTGATATGCGGACTTGGGCTGATCCTGGGGATATTCTACCAGGGGGCAAAAGTCTGGACCGCGCTCATGATGGTGATGTTCATGATCGCACTCGCTTCGACCATTGTCCGGGGGATCGATATTGACTGCGGATGCTTTAAAGCGTCGCAGGGAGCGACCGGTTCGGCCTGGAACTCCCTGATCTTTGATCTGGTCGCGATGCTGTTTGTCATTCAGATGATGATCAGCAAATCGCGACGGTGGTTGATCTGCCCCTGATGATCAGGGGAGAATGCGCGGCGTGATCAGGATGATCAGGTCGGTGGTCGATTTCTCTTTCGATTTGTGAGTAAAGAGCGCGCTTCCCAGAAGCGGAATATGTCCCAGGAAGGGGACGCGCTGGGTTGTTTCAATCACGTCTTCTTTCAGCAATCCACCTAAAGCGGCCGTTTCTCCCTCTTTCACCGTGATCCGGGTCTTGATCGAACGGGTCGCCGTAATCGGCTTCTGATTGCCCGAGGGCCCGCTGTATCCGATGATATCTTCGACGATCGGTTCGACATCCAGCGTGATATTCCCATCCCCATTGATCCGCGGCGTTACTTTCAATGAAATGCCGACCTCGAAATCCTGGAACGTGACGATATCCTGCGTGGCCGCAGCTTCGGTGAATCTATTGATCGTCTGGATCGGGATGACGGTCGCGATTTTGATCTCAGCTTCGTGATTCTCAACAGTCGTAATGCGAGGATCGGAGAGCAATTTGGAGTTTCCATCCTGATCGAGCATATCCAGAACTGCCGTGAGCTGGTTGACCGAAAGCGTTCCCCAGACCCAGCGCCCGTCTTCGAGATTCATGGAGCCCATCGCGCTTGAAGTTGATGTCTCTCCTTCGGTACCGGTCGAAGTACCATCGCTTGCCCCGGCTATCTTTCCGGAGATGGCTGTCGGCCATGAGAAACCGAGTTGGGTATCGTTACTCACCTTTGTCTCGACTATGCGGGCCTCGATCTGGACGATCCGCTCGGGGATATCAATTTCGGCAACCAATCTGGCCATATCATCCACCACCGAAGGATAGTCTGTGATCAGGATCCGATTCGGGTGGTAGGAGGATGTTGTGCCGGAGGATGCACCGGTGACATCGGTTCCGACTTTGTCCAGTATGATCACCTGTCCTTTGGCGGATTTGCGGGAATCGAGCGCGGATTTCACCGTCACTGGGTCGCTGTAATTGAGGCGGATCACCCGGGAGGCCAGGATATCTGCCGATGCTTTTTCAACCGAAGTGATCACGACGACATTATCTCGAATGACATAGGCGAAGCCATTGGAGGTCAGGATCGCATCGAGCGCGGTCTTGAGATCGACATCTTCCAACTGCAGAGAGATCTCTCCCTGGATATCGTCACCCATGACCAGGTTGAGTTTGTTCTGGGTGGCGATCATCCCGAGTACCTTGGTCAGCGGGACCGACTCAAGCGAGATGCTCAATCTCTGCTGGGTATCCAGTGGAGCTGCACCAGCCGAAATTGTCGCGGCCAACAGAAGTATGACAGTAAACTTTTTCATATGCTCAACCTTTGGTTACCTTCAAAGCGACATGGCTGCCGTTGATCGACAGCGTGACCGTCTGTTTTTCTATCTTAACGACCCGGGCCTGATCGATCAGGTCGCCGACTTTGACCATTTTGCCGTTGATAAAGGCAAATGGGGTAGTGCCGTTGTCAATTATTCCGGTGAGCGACCATCCCTGGCGGTTTGATTTGGTCGTGGTGGTTTTGCTCTTCTGGCCGGAGACAGAACGAGATTCGGCCGTACGACTGATCGACCCGCTGAAAGGATCCCGCCCCCATCCCTCTTTTCGCTTAGCCTCGACATCGAATGAAACCTGCGCTGAGGCAGCAGTTACCGGAGCAGTCATTTCCGTCGCCGCAGGCGTTGCGGGCTGCAGGACAATTTTCCGGGGCGTCATCAGATTCCAGGCTCCCCAGATCACGGCCACCACCAGGATGCCGTACATCATCTGCTTGCGGCGTTGTTCGGTCATGACACTTCCTCCACTGTCATGCCAAGCAGTGCCTTAAATCCGAGCGAGTAAGTCACCTGTTCGCCGCTGTCTATATCGCGGGCAACCACACAGGACTGGACTGATCGGAAGTACGGGGCCCGTTCAAGCGTCTCAACATATCGACCGAAATCGATGAAATTCCCTTTAAGGACGACTGTCAAAGTCAGGATCTGCGGTTCGCCTTCACTTGGCAGTGCCCGATTCAGCTCCAGCAGTTCATTGACCGGCGGGGTGATATCGATCAGACGGAGCCCATTGTCCCTGGCACTTCGTTCCAGTTCATTAAACAGCAGCACCAGGTCTTCCTTGGCATAGAGATTGGAATTGGCCAACTGCAATTTTTTCTGCAGTTCCGCACGTGATTCGATATAAACCGGCAATTGCGCGATAGTAGTTTGGTACTCTCGAAATTGCGCCTGGGCAGACTCAACCTCGGCGCTCAATTTGGCCTGCTTGCTGTTCTCCGGGATGAACAGCAGGAAGATCCAGGCGACCGTGATCGCTAATGAGACCACGATGGTAATAGTCAGTCGGCGGGTCATTGGACACCTCGCATCGACATACTGAAATTCAGGTACGCTTTGCCATTCTCGGTTCGTTTGGTGTAGCGCTGGATAGTCACTGACTCAAAAAGCGGCGAACGCTGTAACGTCTCTACATACTCCGCCAGGATCACTTCGGGAGGGAGCGAACTTGAAATGACAAGCCCGTCCATGGCGATATTCTGGCTGGGGTCTTCGGTCTGATAGTTCAGATTCGCCAACTGGATCTCCTGCGGAGTCCGGTTGGATATCTCTTTGAGCAGGAGCGCAAAGTACGATGGTGCGCTCTTGATATTCTCAAGATACCGGTTACCCGCGGCTATCTCGCGCTTGAGCACATTATAGGTGTCGAACAGCGTCGACTGCTGGAAGCTGGCGATCTCGTTGTTGATATTCTGCAGACGGGACTTGGTGGCCGAGGTCTTCACGCTGAGTGAACCGTAGAAGATCATCAGAATCACCGCGAGCGCCACCGCTCCAAAATAGGCGGCTCGCTCAAGCCGTTTGCTTTTGGTCCGGCTCATCAACTCGGCAGGGATCAGGTTTGCTAACCCGACTGAGCAGACTGCCGAGGCAAGTACCGGCAAGCAGACCGACATCTCTTCCAGACGACCGCGATCACCAGAGACAGGCACACTCAGAGTTTCGGTCGGGAAGCGGCGGAATTCGTAACCAAATCGGTTATGCAACAATTCCAGCAATTCATCGGTGTAGGCCAGGTCGCCGTGAATGTATATCCGGGTGGTGAAAAGACCGGAATACTGACCCGTGTAGAAGTCGAGTGAGTTCTGGATCTCGCCCGCCAGCGATTCCGCGAAATACTCAAATACGGTCGGATCGGAGCGACGCGCCAGGAATGACGAGCCAATCGAGCAGTTGTGGTAGAATTCGAGGTTACTGCCGCGATAGTACGAGATCTCCGTCCGCGTTTTCTCAACATTGATCAACGTGTAATGCTGGTCCTGACTGTAATCCGGCAGGAACCGGAGCAGTTGGCCTATGACGTCGTGCGTATGATACACATGCGCGACGTCATACCCCAACTGGCGGAAAGGAGCCAGCCGTTCTTCGATCGCTCGATTCGTGGCCGCATGCAAAGCGACCTTGAGCGTGACCTTTGATCCGGACTGAATGCGGCTGACCGGACGGAAATCAAAGTGGCACTCGTTGGGTGGGAACGGGACCTGACGTTTCGCTTCAAAATTAACCGCGGATGCCAGCGCGCGGGAAGAGAGCTCAGGCATGTTGAAGACACGAAACGCCGTTTCGGGGCCGGAAGCGGAAAGGGCTATCTCCGCATGACTGCCGCCATGTTCGCCGACGTACTTAGCGATTGTGTCGGAGATAAAGGCGGCGCGAGCTTGTTCGCTTTCACTCTGAGACGGGAAATACAGCTTGCGGGCATCGATCAGTTTGCTTTCGACACCAAGCTGCGAACTACAGCCAAGCTGGATGCCGGACTGGTCGACATGGAAACTGATCTTGCGTTTGAATCCGAAAGTCGGTTTGGCACTGATCGGGGTCTCAATATAGCCGGCTTTCTGCTGCGGATCATCCGCAACAGCCGGTGCCGACTTGGTTGCTCGCTTGAAAATGTTTAGCCCGTTCATATGCATACTTTCGTCAGAACGTAACCACAAGACTGTCAGACCCACCGGTCGACATGATCCGCCGCGTTGCGCGATCGTAGCTGTAATTAACTCCCCAGGCATCCTGGAGATAACTTCCACCGGCGCTGTCGATATACGGGCCGTTCCAGCCGAGTCGCGTCAGCTTGTTGTAAGCTGCAATAGAATCCGGCTTTGCAGCGAGATCCTGCAGGCGCGATGGGGCATAGCCGAGGTCACCCTCAAAGCCGCGATCAATATACTCTCCTCCGGCGGTCGCCGAGGGATTGCCGATGATCGCCTTCTTCAGGCTTTGCATTTCATCCACGGTGGCCGTGACCTTGGCGTTCGCTGTCAAGTCGCCAAAGCGGGGGACAGCAAACGCGGCGATGATCCCCAGGACCACGATAACGATAACAAGCTCGATCAGCGTAAAACCGCGCCGATCGAGCTTTGAAATCTGCATGGATGGATGCGAAGATCGCATTCCGTTTACCAGGCGTTTTCCCCGGCGACGTTGGTGTTCGGCCAGACTTCGCCAGTGCTTGGCTTGTACGCCCAGCCACCGCGAGCGCCGACAACCACGCCTTTGGTCACGCCAGTGACGATCGAGTCGGGAGCGTTGGTGTCAGTCTGATACGGGTTTTTCGGGATCGACTGAGCCATCACGGTGTCAACCGCCGCAAGCTGAGCCACGGTCGGCCAGGTGGCGGTGCCGGTCACAACAGCCTTGTTGGCGTAGAAGATCGTGATACCGGAACGGAGCGCACCAAGCGCCGCACGCGCAGACGCTTCTTTCGCCTCGGACGTGATATCCTGATACCGCGGAATTGCTACCGCCGCCAGAATGCCGAGCACGACAATGATGATCACCAGTTCGATAAGGGTGAAACCCTTCTGGTTGTTTACACTAGTCAGACGCATGTTCTCTCCTTGTCTGCACAGGGTCATAGGTCGATTTATCTTATGTCACTTTATCGGCAAATTATGCTCAATCCTTGAGCATCCCTCACCCCTTGAACACCTTGATCAGGTTCCACATCGGCAGGAACATGGCCAGTGCCAGAATCAGGACGAACACCCCCATTACCACGGTCAGGATCGGCTCAATTATCGAGGTCATCTGGCGACTCCGATACATCACCTCTTTAGAGTAGTGATTGCCGACCTCTTCCAACGTGCGATCCAGAGATCCCGACTCCACACCAATTGCCATCAATTGTAACGCCATCTCGGGGAAGTACTTAAATTGGTCGAGTGAGCTGCCGATGTCCTGGCCCTTGCGAAACAGCTCTTGGAGGATCACCAGTTCGCCAGAGATCGCGGAGTTCTTGATGGCACCAGTCAGCAGGTCAATCGACTTGATGATCGGAATTCCAGAACGGAAGAGAATCCGGAACATCAGCGAAAAGCGGGCGACATTACTCTTGATTATCAGATCACCAAAGATGGGAAGCGATACCAGCTTGCGATCAAACCAGGCCCGTCCATTTGGATTATTCAGCATCTGGCGGAAGCCAAAGACCGAAGCGGCAATCAAAGCCAGGGTGTACGGCCAGTAGTTCGTCAGCAAATTGCTGGCGCCTATCAGCAGACGGGTGGGGAGCGGAAGCTCGGCAGAAAACGCGCTGTAGAAATCTATGAACTTCGGAATGACATAAACCATCATCACGGTGGCGGCCGCGAACAGGATGCCAACGACAATGAGCGGATAGCGAGTGGCGGTCTTGAGCTGACGCGCGATCTCCATCTCCCGTTCGAGCATGATCGCCAGCTCATCCAGGGTGACATCGAGCTTGCCCGACTCTTCGCCGGCGGCGACACCGGCAAGATACACTTTGCTGAAGAGGTCAGGATAGTCAGACATCACTTCCGAGAGCTGTCGCCCTGATTCGACTCCAACGCGAAGCTGGTTGATCACGTAATTGAACCGGCCATTTGCCTTGCCGATCTTCATTAGCGTCAAAGCGCGCAACAGCGGAATACCGGCTCGATACAGCGTGGCCAGTTGATTAGTGAAAGTGATCAGATCTTCATAGGTATGCCCCTTGAGCATACCGAATAGCGTGAGGGGGCGGCGTTCCTGAAGTTGTGAAATCGTGATCGGGAGCAGACGCTGCTGGGTCAGGTATTCTTCGACCTGTTGAGCGCTGACGGCCGCAATCACACCTTCTTGCGTACTGCCATCGACTGCCACTGCCTGATACTTAAATTGCGCCGGCATGGCTCGTACCTACTCGTGATTGGTCACCGCTATGATCGAAGTAATCTTCGATGTTGGAGGTCTCTTTGAGCAATTCTTCAAGGCAGATCAGTCCGCTGGTCAGTTTTTCCAGTCCGGACTCGAAGAGGGGGACATAACCGAACCGGCGTGCCTCGGTGCGCAGCCTGTGGAGCGACGCTCCCGACAGCATCAGATCGGCCAGCGGCGGGGTCACTTCCATATACTCGAATATGCCGGTCATCTTCTGATAACCGGTGCCGCGACATTGACTGCATCCGGTCCCGCGCTTGAACTCAAGCGCATCGGCCAGATCCTGAAGGCCGGACCGTCTCAGCAACGCATCCGGAGGGCGGTATGTCTCAAGGCAATTTTTGCAGTTCAGGCGGATCAGGCGCTGGGCCAGCACACCCTTGATAGCGGCAACCACCAGATAATTCTCCACACCGATATCGATAAGGCGTGTGATGGCGGAGGGTGCATCATTGGTGTGAATGGTCGAAAAAACAAGGTGGCCGGTCAGTGCCGAGCGAACTGCCATCTGGGCAGTCTCTCGATCACGGATCTCGCCGATCATGATGATATCCGGGTTCTGGCGGAGGATCGAGCGGAGCGATGCCGGGAACGTGAGTCCCGCCTTCTCGTTTATCTGCACCTGATTGATGACCGGCATCGAATACTCAACCGGGTCTTCAACCGTGATGATGTTTTTTTCGATCGAGTTGATCTCCTGGAGAGTCGCGTACAGAGTGGAAGTCTTTCCACTGGAGGTCGGTCCGGAGATCAGCACCAAACCTTCGGGCTTATGAATGATATTGGTCCATGCCTCCTGCATCGATTCGCGGAAACCAAGCTGGCGGAAAGAGAGGAGGAGGTTGCGGCGATCCAGAATACGGATAACGATCTTCTCTCCGTGAATGGTCGGCAGAGTGGAGACACGAAGGTCGACCGGCATGTTGTCGACCAGCATCATAAAGCGGCCATCCTGCGGGAGGCGCTTCTCGGAAACATCCAGATCAGCGGCGACTTTAATGCGCGAGATCACTTCGTTTTGCATGGATTTCGACGGAGAGGCTTCTTCACGCATATTGCCGCTGACACGGTAGCGAATACGAAGGGTTGTCTCATCCGGTTCGATATGGATATCGCTGGCACCTTCATTCACCGCTTTGGTGATGATCAGGTTGACCAGTTTGACGATCGGTGATTCGGCTTCCCCTTTGTCGGTGACCAGGACCGAGGTGATCCGGCGGTCGGCATCATCGGAACGACGGGTCCCCATGATCTCGTGAAGTGAATCGGCGACGGAGTAGTACTGGTCGATCGCCTGCTTGATTTCGGAGGACTTGGCGACCGCGCGCTTGATCTCATAGCCCGACTGATATTTGATCTCATCGAGAGCGATGATATTCAGGGGATCTGCCATCGCCAGCGTCATGGTCGTGCCGATGACAAAAATTGGTATAACGGTGTAACGACGGGCTGTCTCTACCGAGATCAACTGAGTGACTTCCGGGGAGAGCACCATCGAATTGAGGGAGACTTGTGGAATGCCGAGGCGTTCCGATATGGTATCAATGAGTTGGTCTTCAGTGATATTGCCATGTTCGACCAGGATCGCACCGATACGTTTACCGGTCGTCGCCTGTTCCCGGAGGGCATCCTCCAGGACATCGGACGTGATAAATCCCTTATCGACCAGCAGGTCGCCGATTTTCTTGCGCGTAGTTACCATGTTGAGACTGTTACTTTCGCTTTCGTTATCGGCAGAAATCGCCAATATTTTACGCGACAAACTGTTGCCTCAGTCGCCGGTTTGCCGCTATGTTACCGCGGAAAGGAAAGTTCACTCTCTGGCCAGACTACTTGCACAGCTTTTCTGGATCGTTCTGATTCTCTCGGCTGCCTCCGTTTCGGCTCGGTCCGGCGTGAATGTGTACGGGACGGTCACTTCGGAGAAAACCTCTGTCATTGAAGAGGATACGCTGTCCGAAGACGATGGCTTGGTCATTGACAGCCTGGTCATTGATAACCGGGATATCTACGACACCTCGGACCCACGATACGACAACTTCCTCTTCCGGACCGCCAACAAGCTGCACATTGTCACCAAAGAAACGGTCATCCGGCGCGAACTGCTCCTTGCCGTCGGTGAACCTTTCGCCGCGGCCAGAGCGGAAGAAACCGCGCGTAATCTCCGTCAAAAATGTCGGCTGGTGGATGCCTGGGTTGAGACGGAAATGCTATCGGATGGTCGGCTCCTGGTGCGAGTGGTAACGATCGACCAGTGGAGTTTGTTAGGTGGCGCAGAGTTTTCCCGCGATGGCAATCGGAGTCGCTATAAGATCGGTTTTGAAGAGAGAAATCTGATCGGCTACAACCAACTCCTCGGATTTGATTGGGTGGCACAGGAGGGGGACGATAACTACACTCACAGTAAATTTCAGGATTATCGATTTTTCGGCAAACCGATCATGGTCCTTGCCGAACATAATACCGACCCACGCAGTGAGCTCTCTCAGTTTGCGCTGATCCGCCCTTTCTACAGCCTTGAACAGCATCTCTATTGGAGCGCAACCATATCTCGAACCGGCGGGCGTCGCGATGTCTACCTTGACAGTGAGCGAACCGGGTATTGGAAGAGTCGGGCAGACCTGTTTGATCTGGTAGCGGAATACCGATTTGGCAGTCGTAACACCAAGATCGGAGTGGGGACCTGGTACACCTATCATGCCGACAAGGTGACCGAGAGCTTCGGGCACGGGTTTGAGGTTCCTCAGGATTCACTCTATCACATCCCAGCGTTGTTGCTGAAAGGACTGCACACTGACTACTTGCGCCTCCGCCGCATTTCGAATTTCCAGTTGCTCGAGGATGTCTCACCGGCGACCGGGATTGAACTACTGGTCGGGCGGGCATTCAATTCGGATTTCAGGAGCCATGTCTACGATGTGTTTGATGTCACCACTCGTTTCGGAGATCTCTTCGGCCACAACCTGATCCTGGCATCACACCAACAAACGTGGTGGCTGAAATCAGGTAGCCAGTTGCGGAGTCGAGGGATCAGCAGTCTACGCTATTACAATAACGGGCTCTCGTTTCTTACGGTGGCCGCTCGGTTACAATATCAGTCTGACGAATACGAATCACTGGAAACGCCCCTCAAGTTGGGGGGGACCTCCGGGCTTCGCGGCTATGACGAATACGCCTTCACCGGGGACAGGGCCGGGACATTCAATCTCGAAACCCGGTGGTTTCCGGGATTGGACTTTTTGTCAGCGTTGATTGGCGGCGTGCTTTTTCTTGATACCGGGAAGACCTGGAAGCGTGGAGAGTCGTTTAATCTGAATGACTTGCAGTACTCGGTCGGGGGAGGATTGCGAATCTCGCTAGAACGGGCGACCCGGTCCGAGATCATCCGGATCGATTGCGCTTTTCGCGAAGACGGGATAGTTCAGGTCGCCTTTGGCACCGGGCAATTTTTCTGACCCCTTTCCTCTTGACAAAATCTTGAATCACAATACATTACCGTTAGTCGCGGAAACATAAATACAACCGCTAACAGTCTTCGCACTACTTCCTCCCGCCGAGACCTGACGGGAGATTTACCGTTGGTTGCCGAACATAGTCAAAGTACGCCGTCACGATAATACCGCGCCAGACTGAGCCGGTTGAAAACCTGGAGATCGTAGGGAGCCATATGAAGGGACCCATCGTAATTGCCATTACTATCATGCTGCTCGTTGCCGCATCGGCTGTGGCTTCGACCGGACATTCCCACCTTTCAGACAAAGACCCGATCGGCGCGATCGAACGTGATTTCGCCGCCGGTCAATTAACCTACAGCCAGAAAGCGCTGCTCCAGATCAAAGCAATCAAGCGCCCGACCGAACTTCCAGCCAAATACCAGCTTTTTGATGCCGCCACCGGCATGAGTCACTCGCGTTGTGCGACCGATGCCATTGTCGATATCAAACAGAATTGGTCACTCCTCGATCTGACCACCCAGCAGGAGATCACCACGCTGTTGCAGCGTTGGTCAACTGCATTCACCTATAATTCGCCGGGCGGGTTCTTCAAACTACATTACGATATCAGCGGCACCAATGCCGTCCCTTCTGCCGATGGTAACGGCAACACCATCCCTGATTACGTCGAAAAATGCGCCGCCTATATGGATACCTCGCTGGCTAAACACCAGGCGATGGGCTATCTCAATCCGCCATCCGATGGTTCCCTTGGTGGAGACGGACTTTTTGATGTCTATTTTGAATCAATGGGGTACTACGGCTATGCGGTCCCGGAGGGAGCCGGTCCCAATCCGTGGCCCGACTACTACAGTTATTTAGTGCTTCATCGCAATTTCCTCGGATTCCCGAACAACGACGATCCTGAAGGTAACCAGGCCGGTGCGGCCAAGGCGACCGCCGCCCATGAGTTCCATCACTGCATTCAGTTTGCCTATGACGGCAACGAAGCAAGCTGGTTCATGGAACTGGATGCCACCTACATGGAAGATATCGTATTCGATCAGGTCAACGACAACTACAACTACCTCGACAGCTACATGGATGATCCGCAGATCAGCCTCATGGATCAGACCATTCACATGTACGCCTCATTCGTTTGGGGAATGTATATGGCGGAGCGGTTCGACACGACACTTATGCGCGCTTGCTGGAATGGTGCCCGCTATAAGTCGGTCTACGACGCAATGTCGGACTCATTGGTTGCGATGACCGGATACACGCAGGATTCTGCCTTCGCCGAATTTGCGGTATGGAACTATTTCACCGGGTCCCGCGATCTTGGGCAGCACTATCTGGAAGGTTCATTTTATCCAGCTATGACGGTGGACCGTCAGCACACGATCTATCCCACCAATAACCAGACCAGCCCGGTCAGCCCGCAGGGATATGCCGCATGCTACGTTGAGTTTTATCCAACTGCCGCGACAGGAAAATTACGCGTGACCTTCGATGGCGGCAATGCCGTCGAGTGGGGCGCCTACCTGATCAAGTTCACGACCCCGACAACCTATACCACTGAAAAGTTCTTTTTGACCGGGCCGAATTGGGTCGACACTATTGATGTGTTGAACTTCAACACCTACCACAAGGTCGTTCTGGTGGGAGCGAATGTCACGCAGTTCGGGGTATCTTCCGCATTCAACTATTCTGCCGCCATAGCCCAGCCTCTGGAGATGAGCAGCAGCATCGGCGGTGGATCGCCGGTCTATTCCGGTGGACAGCGCACCTGTAGCGTGCTGGTGAAAAATACCGGGACTATCAACAACTCAGTGCGGGTCTCTTACAGCGATGCGCTCGGCTGGGTAACAACCGGGAACCAGTCGCGCTTCCTCGTACCCGGAGACAGTTCATTTGTGACTTTCCCGGTTCAGCCACCCCAGGGCACACCCCTAGGCTCAAATTCATATGTCACCGCTCAGATCGTCTCGCTCATTGACACCACCGTCACGCAAACGAGAAACACGAATGCGACCACGGTCCTTTATCGCGGCGATGTCAATTTCTCGGGAAGCATTGATGTGAGTGATCTTTCCGTGCTCATCGCCTATGTGCTTGGATTGGGCCCGCAACCCCAACCGAGTATCGAGGCCGGAAATATGGACTGCGCGGGAGGTGTGGACCTCAGCGACCTGTCGTATATGATCGCATACATGATCCTCGGCACCGGAGGGAGTCCCTGTAACCCATACTAGGTAGCCGACATAACCGGGACATTTTAGTTGACATTGTTGGGGGCTGCAAATATCCTGTAGGCAACAGGTATACAACACATTTGCTGGCATCACACGGACTGTGATGGCTTTGAGAGGGGGAACCCGGTGGAAAATAACTTCCAAAACAGGGTTCTTGTTTGCAGCGAATGTCGTGAGGAGTTTGTTTTTACTGTTCAGGCGCAGCAATACTTTGCTGAACGAGGTTATACAGAGGATCCCAAACGCTGTAAAACCTGCCACCAGCAGTACAAAAGGACGCAACGCGGCCAACATCACGACATGGAACATCAGGAAATCCAACTTCCTGAGTGAGTCGATTGAACAGAAAAATTAACCCCGGCTACTAGCCGGGGTTGATCAGAGAGGAGGGGGAAAGGGACACTCGCGTGTCCCATCGGAACAGGTCTGTCTAATTATCGCATCAAAACCATCTTCCGCGTCATCTGCTCGTAATCTGAAGTGAATCGATAAAGATATATCCCCGAAGCGACTGGCTGACCGTCATCGGTCGTCGCATCCCAGGTCAATGTCGTTTCGCCTATCGGCGCCCGATCAGAGTAGAGACGGCGCACTTTCTGCCCAGTCAAATTGTAAATGTCAACCGTGACATCCTGCGACACGATCAGTTCGAACTTGATCACTGTCGACGGATTAAACGGATTCGGATAATTCTGGTCAAGTGTCGCCGTTACCGGTAGGACCGACGGCGGGTCATCCTCGGTTCCCGATGCCAGGGTGACGATCAGGTTTGCCTGGATTATCTGGCCGATCGTCGCTATAGACGATACCTGGACATTGGTGGTCGCACCGGCATACGTGGTAGCGGCCGGAGTCGAGGAATCGGAGAACGTGGTGTTATTTGTATTTCCAGGGAACGGATCGCCGCCATCGCCGGCATCCACCTTATGCTCCAATTCATACAGGCCGTCTGCCTGTTCCAGCGCAACACCGTAGTGGTTGGCGGCTGTTTGGCCGGGCCACCATTCCTGCGAATTCGGAGTTCCACCCGCATTTTTGAGATCATCGATATGCCATATCAACAGGCCGGTCGATGGCAGATAGGCATCATAGCCAACATGCTGACGATTCTCGACCAGGAAGTAATTGGTCGTAATCAGGCCACCAGTCCACATGCGATAGATCGTTCCACCAGCCTCGACATTGGTGATCTGCTGGTTTGACAGCGGAGTCGTCACATTGGTGGAAGTCGCAAAGCCCATATCGATACGGCACCAGGCGGACGGATGCGAGGGGGATCCGCCACGGTTAGAGGGGCCATTCCAGCTTCCATAGGACATCAGGCACCAGCGGCCAATACCATTGGAGCTGTTGTCGGTGTCATACAGGTCGGGCAACCCAAAGCCGTGGGCCAATTCATGCGCATACACGCCGATGGTCATATCGCCGGGATTGGACCAATACTCCGGCTGCATGGTATAGTTGAAAACTCTCACGCCATCGAGAAGGCGCGGAGTGATACCCCACTTGTGCGACCAGATATCGGTATTGGCGCCGGTGAATTCCGCGCCACGTCCGGAGTGGATCACCATGACGACATCGACGTAACCGTCACTGTCATTATCATACTGAGTATAATCAACCAGTGGATTGATCTGATCTACCAGATCTTCGACCAATTTCTGGGAGTTATTCGGGTAAGAACCGAGACCCTGCGCATTATTGACATAATAAGCGTAGGTCTGCGGAGCGGTCCGCCAGCCGAGCGATGACGGCATATTGACCGTCACGATATCGATCTGCGCATACGAGACCTCATCAAAGTAGTCCCGCACGGTATTGCCTGAAGTACTGAAGACCAGGGAATCGAAAAACGTCGCACTGACCTGGCTGGCATGGTCCGAGAACTGAACCAGGATCGCCAGGATACGGAACGGCGTTCCGGCAGACGGGGAGAGCGATGCTTTCGCCTGACTGCGGGCCGCAGCCAACGCACGTTTCAGCGACTCGTCGGGAATACAGACGCCTTTGGCCTGTAATTCATCACGATGTTCGATATAATAGCTCGGGGCCTGCTTGCCCGCCGCTGTACTCTGCACCAGGTCAGGATGCGGTGGCATCGCCAGAGCTGATAACACGCCACTGAAAATGAAAAGCGTGGCGAAAATGAAAATTCGTGCGGTGGTCTTCATCTCTATCCTCATCTTCCGTTAGAATTGCAGTCCAGTGGAAAGGGCCAGGTGTACTCCTTTCGAGGAGTAACCGGAGCCGGTGGTGCCGGTGACAGCGGCGGCGTCGACATAAAAGGCCAGCAAATGCAGTCCGCTGCCAAACGAGAATGCGGCGTTGCGATCCCCACCGGTCGCATAACCAACGCGGAGCGGGAGCATCCCGATCGGTGACCACTCTGCACCAACCGCCAGACGCGGCTTGGTTGAAATGCCGTTCTGCGAACGGAACTTCTGCTGATAGTCAACCGCCCAGACCAGGCTGCCGGCGGTATTGGCAATACCGACAGTCATGACCGATGGTATCGTGGTCTCAAAACTGGCTATCTCGCGCGTGTAATTCTCAGAGACGACATAGTCTTCTTCCATGTTGTCAGCAGTCATGGTATCGAAATTGAAAATGTAACCATGTTCTTCCGTCTCATTATCCCAGGTCAGCTTGGAGAAGAAATTCTCGATCTTGATACCGGCGGTGTAGCTGTTGTTCAGCTTGAGCGCGGCGCCAAGATCCAAACCGTAGCCGGTTCCACCTGTCGCCGTCTGCGCGACCAAATTTCCCTGTCCGGCATAACCGGTCGCATAGGTCGCGACCATCCCCTGCAGCTCGACCACCTGTTCAATGGCGATTCCACGGAGATATTTTGCGGTGAAGCCGACCGAAAGCTGGCGGCTTCCGCTGGTGTAAATAGGCATGCCGTAGGAGAGTCCAGCCGAGGCATAGCTGACTGCATCGGAGTATGAACCGTCAACACTGATCGTATCAGCGAACGTATTGCCGTTGAGGACAAGTTCGAAGATATCGCGATTCAGATTTACATCGGCGGTACCGATCCCGAGGACGGTTAGTCCGAACGGTCCGGCGGAGATCGCCATAGCGGTCGCCTCAACATCGGCGGCTAGTCGCAAACCGTCATCCGGGATCTTGCCCAGAATATCTGCTTTGTCTTCAGCGGTCAGGAAAGCACCTGTGTACTTATTGTAATCCGCCAGCGTGAAGCTGTTGTTCGAAATATTCGCGCCAACTCCGACAAACTCGATGCCGGTGTTGCGGTGGGACGCCAGGCCGAGATTGGCCGGGTTATAACGCGCGGCATCAACGCCCGAGGCGAGGCCGATATGCGCGCCACCCATGGCGACCGAGCGAGCCGAGGACTGACCAGAGGCCAGCGCCTGCGACGAGAGGATCAGGACCAGCGTCAGAAGGCTGGCCATGACCAGCAGCCATCCAAATGCGAGCGGCCGCTCAACTGCTTTTTCCATCATTTTAGTCCGTTTCATTGCGGCCTCCCTTAAAATTCACCGTCAAATCGGTATTCAACTTCGATCCGGCCGATCACCGAGATGAAGTCATTCTTGGTCAGCTTCACCGGCTGGCCATTGGAGCCATGCAGGATCAATTCCTGGCCGATATACAGCTTCGCATGCTTCAGGATCTGGATATCCGCGCTGTCCAGCAGGATCGTCTGTTCGCCCGTGGAAAGCGTATCCACGACCACACTCGACACCACCGGCGCCGCACTGACCGAAATAGAGTCGATCACCAGTTCCGGATTGGTATACAGCGTGGCGGAATCAGCGGAAAAGACCAGGGAGATCGAGGCACCTAACGGAAGGTGGTTTGTAATATTGTACACCAGACGCGCTTCAATAACGTGGTCTGTGATCTGGTCGATATCATCCTGCTCGATCTCTTCGGATTCGATATCCGTTTCGATCGGGGTTTCCGGTATGATCATCTCAACTGGAGCATCGATCCGGACTGTGCCGGTGATATAGTCACCATCACGGATCGTCCCGGAGCTGCCATCACCGAATGAGGCGGAACCAGAAATGGAAACCTGCGACGGTAACGGGGAGAGGAAGTTGGCGACATCGGTTTCGGTCAGCGTGGTGGTGGCGGCCGTCGCCAGCACGCGAGCATTGACCAGCCCGTTGATATTCAGGGTCTTGCCGTTGTTGCCTACGAGATTGATATCCAACTGGCCGGGAAGGCCGACTGAGTTCTCAAGTTCGATCGTCAGCACGGCGTTAACCAACTGAATGGAGTCAAAGCCGGTCGGGACATCGATATCCTGCACGATCGGGTCGATCGTCATATTTGTGCTGCTGAAATTGCCGGTGACGGCGGTAAAGGTCAGGCCGCTGATCGAGGCCTGCACGCCGAAGCTGTTGATCGAACTGACCGTCACCTGGTTCGGCGCGGTTTCAGCGATCGTGGCGCTGATGTTGATCGGCAGTTCCTGCGGAAGTACGATATCTGCAGGCGAGAGCACATAGCCGGCAAGCGGGATAGAAACGTTAGTAGTTCCCGACGAAGTGACCTGGCGGGTCACCTGCAATGGGACGTTATTCAGTTTCAGGTCAGGGATGGTGATCTCCAGAGTCGCCGGCAGGGCAGAGTTGTTATTGATCGTCAGGCCGACCTGACCACCGGAGAGAACCGCACTGGTAATGACATCAGATTCATCGAGAGAAACAGCGTCGCTGAAATCGCGGCTGATCGCCGGGATTTCCGCCATCGCGCCATCCACTGTCAGATCGCTGACGAAATGGATCTCCACGGCAAATTCGCGACCATCCGCGGACGGGATCGCCCCGCCGGGAGTATGGCACATCGCGGTTGCCGAAAAACTATTGGAAATGGTCTGGCCATCGAGTACGAACAGCACAGAGTCGGTTTCGCCATCATTGATTCCGGCCGCGAACGTCTGGGTACCGACCGTCAGGCTTCGCCCTTCATCAAAAAGCGTCACCGACACGGTATTCAGATTGATTCCCAGATTATTGGTAGCGACCAGATAAAGACTGCCATCCGCGATCGTCGCTGAGGTCATTCCCGACAAAGCCGGGAAAGTCGCAGGTATATCAAAAGACAGATCCGGCACGACTGCCGGGTAGATCTGCGGAATGCTTGGCATGTCGCCGATCGGGACTGTCACCGGCGTGACATTCGGAGCGGCTATGGTGAACTGTCCGAGTTGCTGGCTGATATTATAGGAGAGCGAGGCCGTAGTTAGATTGGCGGCGTCAAGCTGGACCGTATCCAGCGCCTGCTCCACAGAGAAAACGACATTGCTGTCATCATCCATCGAGATCGCATCCTGATCGATGCGACTGATGATCTCCGGCATATCATAGGTGCGATTAACCAGCGGAACGACTAACTGCGTATTCCATTCGGGCGCCTCGGGCTTTTTCACGGTGCACTGGACCATGCTGAGCACCACGACCACAATTAGGGTCAGGAAGATCAGCTTGGCTCCCCAGTGGAGCATGAAATTCCCCAGGCTGACTTGTGAGTCATCTTTCTGCCTGGACCGACGGTTGCGTGACATACTTTCCCCTTTCCTCCTGTTTCCGTTTCAACACAGCAGGACAAACGCAAAGCCGATGCCAATCCGTTTTGCGCTCGTAATACAAAGAGAGGCAAGGGAATACGTCGGCGTCGCCGAACCGTCTCTCAGCGGTTCTGAGGGGAGAGTGCCAGCCTATGGGGGGATCCCCATAGGTCGGATAGATTTGACCTGATCGATCTTTCTGGTTACTTTGTACGACTGGGAGACAACTCGATGACGATGTCCAAATATGATCGGATGCTGCATATCCTGAACCTGCTCCGATCACGACGAAATCTCAATGCCGCCACGCTGGCCAAAGAGTGTGGTTGCACGGAACGCTCCATCTACCGCGATATCATTTCGCTGTCCGAAGCAAATGTCCCGATCTACTACGACAATGGATACAAGCTGGCGACCGACAATTTCCTGCCGCCGCTCAATTTCAATTTCGAGGAGTACAGCGCACTGCGACTGGCGCTGGAATCCACTCCGCTCAACCTGACCGGCAAGTACGGCGAGATACTTCGCCAGATCCGCGCCAAGGTGGAATCCAATCTTCCTGCAGTTGTTCGCGAGCAGAAAAAAACAGCAGTCAGTGCGACCGCGATCTCTATTGAATCAACTCAATCCGACCGAGCTGAGCTCTGGTTTGGTGAGATCGAGGCTGCCGCGCGTGAATCCTACTGTCTGGAAATGTCGTACAATTCGGTCGAGTCCGGCCCGACCAGCCGGGTGGTGGAACCATATTTTGTCGTCTTTCGGGGGCGCGCATTCTATCTGGTTGCCTACTGTCGGCTCCGCCAGGACTTTCGGACCTTCCGCCTCGACCAGATCCAATCACTGTCAAAATTCGACGAGCACTTCCAACCGCGGCAAGGGGTGACCGCCGAGCGGTATTTTGACGGAAGCTGGCAGGTTTACAGCGGTGACCCGATCGAGGTTCTGGTTCGTTTCACTGGTAAAGCCGCGAAAATCGTCTCTTCGCGAACACACCACCAGCACGAAGAAGTATCTCCCCAGGAAGACGGTTCGGTCCTCTATCGTATTACCGTTCGTGGAGTTGAGGAGATTCAGCGCTGGGTGCTGGGGTTTGGAAGCGAGGCCGAGATCCTTGAGCCAGACCAGCTCCGTTGGGAGATGAGCCGCCTCGCCCAGGCTCTCGATCAACTCTACCGAAAGAGCGACCAAGTCAGTCCCTAGCCTTCGACGTGGGCGGAAACTGCCTACAACTGCGTACAAATAACCTAATTATTCTCAAAATTGTTGAAAAGCCACTGCCGGATTTTGGCAGTGGCTTTTTCGATATTAGAACAGGAACCAATATCCATGTCGAGGCGCCGGGGGGGACGCCTCACTAAGTCTCACCCGGAGCCAAGTTTCCGACGAGACCAAAGTGAGGTTTCACCGGCCATAAGGATTTTGCAGGTGACTGTACGTGACCAAAGCTGAACGACTGATGCATCACTTGCGCTTGATGCAGACCCGCCGAGTTGTCACCGTTGATCAACTCTGCACAGCATCAAGCGTCTCCCCACGAACGATCTATCGCGACATGACCACCCTGGCGCGAATGAATGTCCCGGTCTATTTCGACAATGGCTACCGTCTCGAAAAAGACCACAATCTGCCGCTCCGCGAATTCAGCACCGATGATCTCGAACTACTCTGCTTTTGTCTGCGCAACAATCCGCTGGCGGAGTATCCGTTCTTTGAACGCCGCTTCCGCCTGATCGAACAGAAAGTCCTCTCCCGGATCGGTCAGCGCACCAAGCAGGAACATCGTACGCTGATCTACTTCGATCAGATCCTGCCGGTCGGAACCAGGGAAGAGGAGAGTAAGCTGATCCAGCGGTTTCTCCGTGCCGCTGCCCAGTCACTGAAAGTGATCCTCACGTTTCGTGACAGCTCTCCAATGCTGGAAGACTGCATGCCCGTTGGTTTGACCATGCGGGCGGAGAATCTCTTCATGGTTGCGATGGTCGGCAATGAGGCTGCGCCACGGGAAATAGAGATTCAGAAAGTTCGTTCTATCCGGATCACCCATCATAAGTTTGAGCCTCACCGGATCGCCTCGGCTCGCACCAGTCTTCGGCGCGGGAAAAAGGATTTGACCTCGTCCGACGATTGATGTACATCTGAGGTCGATGAACCCTCGACCGATCTCCCAGATCACCTTTGCCGGAGTAGTGGCGGCACTGTATGCCGTCCTGACCCTGGCGTTGGCGCCCATCTCATTCGGCGTCTATCAACTTCGCGTGGCCGAGGCACTCACTGTGCTTCCGTTCCTCAACCGCGGGGCGATCGCCGGGCTGTATGTTGGCTGTCTGGTGGCGAACTATTTTGGGGGACAGGGGATACTGGATATCATCATTGGGCCGATCCTCACGGCTGGCGCCGCGACGATTACCTACTGGTTGCGCCGATGGGAATTCGGATCTCTTAGACTCCGTACCTGGCTCGCCCCGATGCCTGCGGTCCTGTTCAATGCATTTGGCGTGGCCGCCTACCTTGCGCCTATCATTCAGGTCGACTATTGGTTTGCGGTCCAGATGATCGGGTTGGGTGAGTTGGCCGCCTGCTATCTGCTGGGGCTGCCGTTCCTCTGGATATTGGAAAAGCGGATCGGCTGGATTTTCAGGGGAGAGCAACCATCCGGTCAAGCTCGGACTTGATCTGCGGTCCATCTAACCTTTGCACGATGATCTCTGACCGTGCCCCTCGTTTCGCTCGTTTACTGGCGACATAGTGCGAATCGGCCAAACGCGCGATTTGGTGGAGGTGTGTCACCACCAGCACCTGGGTATCCTCAGACAGCCGCTTCAGCTTCTTGGCGACCTCAAAGGCAGTCTGCCCGCCAATACCAACATCGACTTCGTCGAATACCAGCAGAGATCGCTGCAGGTTGTTGTTTTTCTTTTCGGCGGCCTTGAGCGCCAACAGCACGCGGGATATCTCACCGCCCGATGCTGTCTTCACTAGCGATTTGAGTGGCTCGCCACGGTTGGCTGAAAAGAGGAAACGCCCGTTCTCCAGTCCGACCGCAGTCGGCTTGACTGTTTTGCCGTGATTCTCGATGCCGTTCGCATCCAGTTCGGAGACAAACTCAAACTCGAAATTCGCCCCCTCGATCGCCAACTCTCCCAGTTCCTTCACCACCAGTTTATGCAGATAATCGGCGGCTTTGCGGCGCAGGGAAGAGAGCTCTTTCGCTTTGATCGTATAGTCTGCCAGATGTTGCGCCTGTTCCTTTTCGAGACGAGCTATCAAGGAATCGATATCCGGGCGTTGCTTGAGCCGATCTTCGATTCCGGCAAGTGCCTCAAGAACCGCTTCAACCGTCCCGCCGAATTTCCGCTTCAGTTTGTAGATCTCATCCAGCCGTTCGTTGATTTCGTCAATTCGGTTCGGATCATCGGCAATCGAGCCGCCGTACTGCTCCACAAATCTCCGCATCTCCTCGATTCGATAGTCAAGGTCAGTCAGTTCCGCCAATTGTGGGGCGAGGCTGCTGTCGACCGCGGCCATCTTCTCAAGTTCTTTACGCGCGGCCCGCAACTGCTGGACCGCCCCGTTTTCATCCCCGCCGAGTATCTGCTCAATAGTCGCCGCCGCCGCGGCCAGAGCGCGGGAAGAGTCGAGGATCTTCCGCTCACGTTGCAGGTCATCCTCTTCGCCGACCCGAAGATTCGCTTTCACTATCTCGCTGCGCTGATACAGCAGTAGCTCTCGTTCTTCAATCAATTGCTGCCTGCGTGAGACCGTCTTCTTATATTCCGTAGCGGCCTTATCCCAGGCGGCATACAATTCACCAACCTCTGAGCGCAGGTTTTCGAGTGAGGCGAACCGATCCAGGAAGCCGAGATGATTCTCCTCATCCATCAGCATCTGGTTGGCATGTTGCCCGAGGATCTCCGCCAGCGGGGCGACAATATCCCGCAATTTTGCCAGTGTCGAAGGGGAGTCGTTGATCCTGATCCGGGAATTGCCGTCACGCGAAACCTCGCGCATCACCGTGATGCTGTTGTCAACTATACAATCAGCATACTGCTTGCGATAGGCGGCTGGCATCTGGGAGACATTGAAGGTTGCTGAGACGACCGCCTTCTCTTCACCATGGCGGATATATTCACGCTCCGCGCGACTTCCCAGCGCGAGGGAGAGGGCAGTGACAATAATCGACTTTCCGGCGCCGGTCTCACCGGTCAACACCAGCATCCCGCGATCGAACGACAGGTCTGCCGATTCGAGCAGGGCGATATTCTCGATGTGCATTTGCTTGAGCATTACAGTCCAAAGCTCTTGATCTGTTCTAAGAGAGCGCTGGCCCGTTCCTGGTCGCCGTCAGCTTCCGCTTTGGCCAGTTCCTTCTGGAGGTCAGCGCGAATCCGTTTCCGCTTTCGCTCCGCCATCAACTGAATATACTTTTTTGTTTCCACTTCCACCACGTCCGGTTCCCATTCTATCGAGGCAACCTCGGTGGCCAGTGAGATGGCGGTTTCATCGACGAAGTTCTCTATCAGCTTATCGGCCTGGATCATCCCAATCTTTTGATATTGTTGTATCATGGCCGAATAGAGCCGGGAAAGCTGTTTGGAGTCAAGGTCATCGGCGGAGATCGCTTCCAGGGCTTCATCCAGACAGCCAGGATTGCAGAAGAGCAGGGAAAGAAACTCCATCTCGATCTTCTGCCGCTTGGCATGGCGAAATGCCTGGTTCTGAGCCTCGACCCGTCCGGAGGGGACGGCGTTCTGGAAGATCGACTGATCGATTGACAACGATGTCGATGCTTCGGCATAGAACAGCGCCCGACGTGTCGGGTCA
Organism: bacterium; assembly: GCA_016708025.1. Lineage (NCBI taxonomy): Bacteria > bacterium. The sequence continues at coordinate 837,029 of JADJGQ010000001.1, forward strand.
GTGATCTTCTCGGCCAGCGCGCTTAGTTCTTTGACCAGTTTCTCTTTGGCGATAATCCCCGAATGCTCCAGGTTGACTCTCTGGACGCGGAAGGGAATGAATCCGACCGCGTCGTATGCCAGATCATCGATCTTGTCGCGCCCGAATTTCCGGGCGACCGAATCCGGGTCCTCGCCCGGTGGAGGGATCATCACCCGCACCTCAAGGCCGGCATCATACAGAGAGTCAACCGACCGAAGTGCCGCATTCTGACCGGCCGAATCCGCATCAAAGAACAGATAGACTTCTTCGGCGAACCGTGCCAGCAATCTCGCTTGCTGTTGGGTGAACGCGGTCCCTGATGATGCCACCACATTTTTCACTCCCGCCTGCCAGAGCGAGATGAAGTCAAAATACCCTTCGACTATATACGCGCGATTGGCGTCACGGATAAAGTCGCGCGAGAAATTCAGTCCGTATAGCACATTCCCTTTGGAGTAGAGGGGAGTCTCCGGAGAATTGACATACTTCGCCGGTTCACCCTTCTTCAAGGTTCGTCCGCCGAATCCGATCGGCCTCTGACTGAGATTGAAAATCGGGATCATCAGTCGCTGGCGGAAGCGGTCAAAATATGACTTCTTGGTGTCGGAAAAGACGGCCAGTCCAGCTTGATGCAGTTCTTCACCGGTAATTCCTTTGGTCGCCGCATGTTTTATCAGGCCATCCCATGACTCGCCCGACAGACCGAACTTGAAGAACTGAATTGTCTCATCATCGATTTGTCGCTTTTTCTTCAGATAGCCGTCCAGCACCACTTTGTACTGCGACTGCATTAGTACTGACTGAAAGTACTCAAGCGCGACCTGCTGAGCGTAATTCAGCTTTTCGAACTGCTCACGTTTGGCGTCGGAGACCTCTTCCCGAATCGGGATATTCGCTTTCCGCGCGAGATGCTTCACCGCCTCGATGAACGACATCTTGTCATGTTCAATGAGGAAAGTGAAAACATTCCCTCCTTTGCCGCAACCAAAGCAATGATAAATCTGCTTGTCGGTATTGACCTTGAATGAGGGGGTTTTTTCCGTGTGAAACGGGCAGCAGGCTTCCCATGTCTTGCCTCGTTTTTTGAGACGGACATACTCACCGATTATCTGCGCGATATCGGTCGCTTGACGGATCTGCTCTATCGTTTCCTGTGGGATCATCGCTTCAACTTGACGATCGTCACACCCGCGCCCCCCTCGTTCCAGTCACCCAACCGGAGCGAGTCGACATCGCGATGTTTCTTCAGATACTCGGTCAACGTGCGACGGAGTGCGCCGGTTCCCTTCCCATGCACGACATAAACCTGCGTTAGACCGGCAACGATGGCTCGGTCAAGATAACGGTCGAGCGCTTCCTGCGCCTCTTCGCCGGTCATCCCACGAAGATGTATCTCCGGCGAGATCTGCTCATCCGGGTGTATGGAACCGACCGGCTTAAACTCAAACTCTTTGGTAACCTGGTCGACCCGTCGAAGCCCGCGCAGTTCGACGATCGTCCGGACATTCCCGATCCTGACCTTGGCGCGGTCATCGCCGATCAGGCTTTCGATTATCCCCTCTTTGTTCAGAGCGGCAAGCCGGACGGCATCCCCCTTCATGAAGCGGATCGCCTCGATCCCTTTCTGCTTGGCCTCGGTCGTTTTGGCCTTGATAGAAGTCAGGTCAGTTTCGGCGCTCTTGAGCAGCTTATGCATCTTTTTGACCGAATCTTTGTCCGCCTGCGTTTTGCGGATCTCGCCGACCAAGCGTTCCGTCTCCTTGCGCGCATTGTTGAGGAGAGTCTCGGTCTCTGCCAGCGCTTTTTCGCGCTCCTGCTGCATGTCTTTGTCAAACTTCTCGGTCAATTGCTTGTAGCGCTCTTCCAGTTCTTTCGCTTGCTCAAGTCGTTCGGTAAGTGCGGCGCGGTCTTCCTTCACCTTGATCAGTTCAGCCTCCATCGAAGCTATCAGATCGGCCAATGTTCGCTCGCCGCTCCCGAGCAGGGTAGAGGCATGGTTGGTGATCCCATCAGGCATCCCTAGCCGCCCGGCGATCTCCACCGCATACGATGACCCCGGAATCCCCAGTCTCAGTCGATAGGTTGGCGCAAGCGTCTCGCGATTGAACTCGAGCGAAGCATTCTCAATTGCCGGATGTTGCAATGGGAGAGACTTAAGCTGCGAATAGTGCGTGGTCGCGACCAGACGTGCACCTCGCTCCACCAGACTCAGGATAATCGCTTCGGCCAGCGCTGAACCTTCTTTCGGGTCAGTCCCGGCGCCGATCTCATCGAACAGGATCAACGACCGGTTGTCACAGTTTTTGACTGCATGAATGATATTGCTGATATGCGATGAGAAAGTAGATAGCGACAACTCAATAGACTGTTCATCGCCGATATCCGCAAACACTTTGTCGAACAGGCCAACTTCGGACCGTTCACCTGCCGGAATCAGCAAACCGGTCTGGGCCATCAGTTGCAGTAGCCCGATCGTTTTCAGCACGATCGTCTTGCCGCCGGTGTTAGGCCCGGTTACCACCACTGCTTGACGGTCCGCATCGAGCCCCAACGTCATCGGCACGACCTTTTCTTCCGAACCAAACTGCGCCAGAAGCAAAGGGTGGCGGGCATCCAAAAGCTTGAACCGTGCTTCCTCAACCATAGTTGGCTGATTTGCTTTGACCTGAGCGCCGAATTTCGCCGCCGCATAAAATGAATCAAGTTTCCCGATCAGGAAGATGTTTTTCTCCAGGTCATCAACCCGCGAGGCGATCCCCGCGGTCAGAGCGCGAAGGATCCGGTCCATTTCGATCCGCTCTTCCTGGAAAAGCATATTGAGGCGGTTATTCAGTTCGACCGTCTCTTTCGGCTCGACATAGAATGTCGCCCCGGATTGGCTCCGGTCATGCAGGATGCCGAGGTCATGCCGGAAGCCATCGGCTGGCACCGGGATCACATACCGTCCGTTGCGCTGGGTGACGACATCATCCTGCCAGCCTGGCTTTTTCGACTGTGCGCCAAGGATCGAGTCGAGGGAACGGATGATCTTCCTCTTCGACTCAATCAGTTCGTAGCGGACCTGGCGAAGCTTGGGGGAGGCATCATCCTTGATATCACCCTTTTCATCGATCGCCTTCTTGATATCCCGGACCAGCTCCGGATAAGCGCGGATTCCTTCGATATATTCACGAAGCGCCGGATATTTGGCGCGGCCATCCTTGTCGAAATTATGCAGGTCAATCGAGACCTCGAGCAGTTCCAGCACCGAGAAGATCTCTTTCGGGTCGAGAAAAATGCCGGGGATCTGGGATTTGCTCAACAGGTCGCGGCAATCCTCGAGGCGCGACATCGGGAACGGGTCCCCAAACAGGACAATATCCTTCATCTGGGAGATCTCGGTCTGACGTTGCGTGATAACGCGCAGGTCGGTGACCGGCTCCCATGCCGCGACCTCCTCTTTGCCGAATGGCGTAAGGGTCTTCCCGGCGATCAAGGACTTGACCTTGGGGTATTCGAGGGTATCGAGAGTGTGTTGTTCTATCATGTTCGTTCGCTCAATAAAAAAACCGGCCTCTTGGCCGGTTCTAATATAAGGGAACCAATGCTACGGGAAAACCGATTTACGTGCCTGGATTGAGATTGAAAAAGCGATCTAACTGGTACATCACCCGATACGCCTGCTCGCGGTCCTCGGTCGGCATCGTTTTGCCGGACTTCTGTGTGCCGGGAGCGCCGATCAACGTACTCTCCATCTTGGCAATGAACGACGGGGATTCCGGGTGGACCATCTTGGTCGACTCAAACATCAGCGGTACCGTTTTGGCTACCGCCTTGCCGAGGAATGAACTGTCAAAGGCCAGATAGAAGGAGTCGGGGAGAGGGAGCATGAAAGTGACCAATACCACAAAGCTGACAGAAACCCAGCCGCGCACCAGCCCGACAATCGCCCCGCCAACCTGATCAGGCTTCCCCTGGGATTTGACCGAGGCAACCTTGTAGAAGATATACCCCGCCAGCTTGAATATCCCATACGAGATCGCCAGCAGGAACATGAACGAGACAAACGCCGAAACCATCGGCGAGCCCCCCAATTTGCTGTATACCCAGATTGCGAACGAATCGATGTAAGTTAGGGTCAGGATGATGGCGGCAAAAAAGATGACAAAGGCCGACAGCTCCCGGACCAATCCCTTTTTCGCCCCGATCACCAGACCGGTCAATAGCAGCGCTATAAGGACGAAATCAATCCAATTCATCTTGGACTCCCTTAGTTGACAGTAACAATGGCGAGGGGAAGGGTAGGAAAGTTTTTAATCAGTTGGCAAGGAATTCCGTGACGAGCCGGCTGACCAGCTTGCCATCGGCCATTCCCTTGATTTTGGGGAGGAGCGCCTTCATGACCAGTCCCATCATCTTGGGGTTGTTGGCTCCGGTTTCGGCAATAGTCTCTTTGATGATCTCGCGAAGTTTCTCTTCGCTAAGTTGTTCTGGCAGATAGGAATTGATGATTGCCAGCTCGGACTCTTCAGCGGCCACCAGGTCGGCGCGGCCACCGGCTCCGTACTGCTCAATCGACTCTTTCCGCTTTTTGGCGGCAGAGGTCAGAACCCCGATCACATCGGCATCAGACATCTCATGCCCGATCTCGATCTGCTTGTATTTGATATCAGATTTGAGGCCCCGAAGTACAGACAGACGTTCTTTCTGTCCGGCTTTCAGGGCCTCTTTCAAATCAGTGTCGATTTGCTGAAGTAGAGACATGCTCTATTCTTCCATCCGCGAATTCCGACGCTGTTTGCGACGCGCGGCTGCTAATTTCCGCTTCTTTGTTTCCGAAGGTTTCTCGTAGTGCTGGTGTTTCTTGAAATCTGACAAAATGCCGGACTTCTCACAGAACTTGTTAAAACGTCGGAGAGCTTTCTCAAAGGACTCGTCGTCCCGAACTCTCACTCCTGTCAACTACTTCACCTCCTTCAGACGGCTATAACGTGCTATATCACAACTATATATCGCCAATTTCGTCAGATTCCCCCCGTTTGTCAACCAGATTTCGAAAAATAACGCAAAATCGACGGGTCGAAGCCCACACACCTACTCCAGCCAGGTCAGCCTGTCTTCCCCCCGGTTGGAGAGAATGTGGAAGTGGACATGGTCGACTTCCTGGCCGTAGCCGTTGTTGATAACTACCCGGAAATGGTCGGCGATCCCGAGCTTTTCAACCACCGTTTTGACCGTCTGGTTCATCATCGCCAGCAGATCGGGCGGGGATTTATAGAAATTCTGGTGGTCAACTTTCGGGAAAACCAGCAGATGGACACGGTCTTTCGGGCGATGGTCCGCTATCACGATCACTTCGTCGGTTTCGTAGAATATTTTGGCCGGGATCTCCCGAGCGATTATGCGACAAAAGATACAAGGCATGGGGCGAATATATGCCGGATAGGTCCGAACGCAACATGGATTTAGGTTCAATCTGCCCACTTGCCAACATGGTGAAGATGTATTAGATTCTCCATCCCGGCTGTGTGCCGCAACTCGGTAATGTCTGATTGTAAATAGAGTTAGAGGAGGTTGGTCCCATGTCAGGTCACTCAAAATGGGCAACGATCAAACGAAAAAAAGGGAAATTGGATCAGGAGCGGGGGAAGCTCTTCACCCAGCATATCAAAGAAATCACTGTCGCCGCGCGTGAAGGCGGCGGGGACCCGATCAACAATGCCCGTTTGCGTACCGCAGTTGCCGCCGCCAAAGGCGTCAATATGCCGGCGGACAATATCAAGCGCGCTATCCTCAAAGGGACCGGCCAACTCCCCGGTGTGACCTACGAATCGATCGTCTACGAAGGATACGGTCCGGCCGGTGTGGCGATCATGCTCGAAGTGATGACCGACAACAAAAACCGAATTGTCGCCGAGATCCGCCATATGCTGACCAAACATGGCGGCAACCTTGGCGCCGCTGGATGTGTTGCCTGGATGTTTGAAAAGCAGGGAGTGATCACGGTCGACCCGACGCAGGCCGATGAGGCGGTCGTCACCGAGACCGCTATCGAGGCGGGGGCCGATGATATTTCAGTCGATGAAGCCTCTATTGAAATTCTGACTCAGCCGGCTGACCTGGAGACGGTCAAGAGTGCGCTCGAATCAAAGAGCATCCCGATCGTGTCGGCCGAGATCACGATGAATGCAAAGAACTCGGTGAAGATCACCAACGAGACCGAAGCATCCTCGATGATGAAGCTGTACGAAGCGCTTGAAGAGCATGACGATGTGCAGAAGGTCTATTCGAATTTCGATATCGACGAAAAGCTGATGGAGAAGCTGGCGTAGAGTTTTTCTCAATCGCACAGCAGATGTGAAGGCAGGTGAAAACCTGCCTTTTTTGTTTGGCTATTGAGGCTTTTTGCATCATTGAAGTTGTGCAATTTCTACTTGAGTCTTTTGAAGGCAACGCCTATACTCGTTTTGCTTCGAATTTTTGCACGTCGAAACATCATAAGTCAGTGAAGTGACGACCTCATGCTGAAGAAGGATCATATGAAGTACGCACGTCTACTCATTCTCGCATTCCTCTGCGCAGCCATAACTCTCTCATTGCCGACGTCCAGTCATGCCCAGTTCGGCAAACTGAAAGACAAAGCCAAAAAGGCGGTCGAAAAAAAGATCGACGGAGATAAGAAAACAGAACCGAAAGAGACTGAAGAAGCGAAAGAAACCACAGAGGCGACCGAGTCGGACTCGGCCAAATCCGATTCCACCGCAGCTCCGGCCGACGAGTTCAAACTTTACACCAAGTTCGATTTTGTCCCCGGCCAGACCGTGCTCTTTTACGACGACCTCGCGGGAGAAGAGATCGCCGAGTTTCCGTCGCGCTGGAAACTGGATGGGGGCGTATTTGAGATCGCCAAGGTGGGGAAAGAGTCGTGGATCATGTCTTCCACTCGCGGGGAGATCTTGCCCAAATGAGCGTCAGCCAGTTCCCCGGAGAAGTATACTGTCGAATACGAGTTTTGAATCGGACGACGGATTATAGCGGGACATACGTATCAAGTTGGGTTTATGAGGAAGCAGACGGTTTACCCGGCCGCGCGAATCGACATTGGTCAACAGCGACCAGGCTTATTTTTATATGCACGATGATAAGGGGGATGACCATCGGATATCCGATAAGCAGGTTCCGGCGAATTGGCCGAAGGGGATCCACACCATTCGGGCAATGGTGACAAAAAGCACCCTCAAAATCTATATCGACAACGAGCGGATGGTAAACGCTCCGCGCACGGCGGGATTTTTGCCGGTCGGATTCCAGTTGGGCTTCTACGCAGGTGATGAGGATTTCGAGATGGAAAAGATGTTCTTCCGCAATTTCCGCTTTGCCGAAGGGGGCAAAACGATGCGCGAACAGCTCGACGAAGGCGGCAAGATCATCACCCACGGCATCTATTTCGATGTCAGCTCCGATGTCATCAAGGGAGAGTCGTATAAAACTCTCGCTGATATCGGCACGATGTTGACCGATGATCCGGTGCTGAAACTCTCGATCGAAGGGCACACCGACAGTGACGGGGATGATGCGTCGAATCTGGATCTCTCCAAACGGAGAGCAGAATCAGTCAAGAAATACCTGGTCGACAACTACAAGGTTGATGCCGCCCGTCTTGCATCCGCTGGGCTTGGTGAGACCAAGCCGATCGATGTCAACACCACCCCCGAAGGCAAGGCGAATAACCGTCGGGTTGAATTGGTGAAGATGTAGGCGAGAATCGGCAGGATCCTCTCTTACTTCGTTCGAGGGATCCTGCCCTACGAATTGCCCCGCTGTATATGATAGACTTCTCAACCGTCCGCGCGTTTTTGTTTGATCTTGATGGTGTCTTTTTTGTCGGGAAAGAGCCGATTCGAGGGGGTCGGGAAGCGATCGAGTTTCTGCACGCGCGCAATATCCCATGCCGCTTCACCACCAATACCACCACCCGATCGCTCGACACGATGTATGGCGAATTGGTCGAAATGGGACTGCCAATTGAGAAATCCGAAGTGTTCACTGCGCCACAAGCGGCGGTTCGATTCCTTCGTCAACAAGGTTCACCGCCGATTCATCTGGTGCTGAATGAGAATACTTCGCGTGATTTTGCGGAGTTCCCCCGTGAAGAGCATTATCCGAAATACATTGTGATAGGCGATGTCGGCGACAGATGGGATTACCCGTTGATGAACCGTCTGTTTGGACTGATCATGGATGGCGCCACAATTCTCGCGCTTCATAAGGGGAGATACTGGCAGGTCAGAGACGGACTCCGGATGGATATTGGTGCGTTTATTGCCGGGCTCGAATATGTCACCAGCAAACCGGCTCTGGTGGTCGGGAAGCCGTCGCGGTCATTCTTCGAGTTGGCTCTGGGAGATCTCGGCTGCCCGCCGGATCAGGTCGTGATGGTCGGGGATGATCTGTACAACGACATCGAAGGTGCCCAGCAGGCAGGGATGCGGGCCGTGTTGGTCCGTACCGGGAAATTCCGGGAGTCCGTGACCGAGGGATCATCGGTCAAACCGGATTTGATAATTGATTCTATTGCGGATCTTCCGGGGATGTTGACCTGGTAGTTGACGGCCCGACCGGTTGTTCGTAGGCCAGGTAGTCCCGAAATGGTTTAGAGAGAGAGACTGCCAGCGAACAGGCGACTGCACAGATCCCGCATCCAATAAAGATCGCCGGGATATTCTGATCTACCAGGTCGGCGACAATTCCGGCGAGTCCCATCGCAATCGGCGTCAGTCCAGTGCTCAGCGTGATCAGCAGACCGAATACCCGCCCACGGATCTCCGAAGGCGTAGTCGCTTGTAAGATGGTCGCGATATTGATATTGATGTAGCCATTCAGCACTCCCAGAATCAACAGCACAACCATCCCCTGAATCGGGGTGGTTGCCAGCCCTGTGACACCAACCAGCGCCGACATGACAGTAATGGCGACGATCATCATGCGCGACCGCATTCGCGGACTGAATTTAACCCAACCGGCGAGCCCATAACCGACGAGCGAGCCAACTCCCATCCCGGCCATCATATATCCCATCCAGTCGGGAGTCGACTTAAGTGTATCCTCGACAAAAAACGGGATCAGCACTGCCAGTGGCGTGAAGAAGAAATTCAGGGCCGCGGCGAACAGGAAAAGCGAGCGCATCCCCGATTGTTTCCAGACATATCGGAAACCATCGACCACATCCAGTTTGACCTGGCGAAGCGACTCCCGCGCGGTCACTTTCTTTTCCGGCAGGGTCTGCGGAATGGTGGCAAAGGATGAAAAGATCGCTCCGACGATATAAGAGAGACCATCAAAGAGAAAGAGAAACGGAGCTCCTATAAGTCGGTAGAGCACTCCGCCGGCGCCAAGTCCGATGAATCCAGACAACTGGTTTGATGCGGCATTGGCAGAATTGGCCGGGGCCAGTTTCTCCTTGGGGACTATGTCCGGAATTGAGGCAGAAAACGCCGGTCCAAAGAAAGAACTGACGGTGGCAACCAGAGCCGTTACTATGAACATCCACCAGAGGATCAGGTCGGTTTCATTGGGGTAGAAGAAAAGAAGTAACGCCAGGCTGACCACCGAAAGCCCGCAGATGATATCGGCAACAATGATAACGCCACGTCGGGAGTGACGGTCCGTGAACGCGCCGGCGAATGGTCCCATGATCACCCGGGGGATGGTCGCGGCCATCATGAAGGCTCCCATAAGGCTGGCCGAGCCGGTTGCATGCTTGACCCAGAAGGCGAGCGCAACGTAGTGGGCCTCGTTCCCTATCCGGCTGATCAATTGCCCCTGCCAAAGGAGCAGAAAATTGCAGTTGAAGAGCCGGGTTGGAGTAGTCATTTATTACTGTTTGATCCCGCCGCCGTGAATAAGCTATCGGTAGTTCGAATATATCAATTGCCGCATCTCGCACAAGTCTGAATAGCACAATCACATAAGACGAGGAATCTGAGATTTTAATTGATATTTCCGCCTCTGGCGCCTATTTATGCCTCTATGCGCGTACTTGGAATCGACCCTGGACTCAATATCACCGGTTACGGCCTACTGGATGCCGGCAACGACCACCCGATTGTGGTCGAGGCGGGGGTCGTGCGATCCAACGACAAGGATCAGTTTGAGGTCCGATTGTGCGAGATCGCGCGCGAAATCAGCGACATCATCGCGCAGTTTCACCCGGATGTAATCGTCGTAGAAGAGCTGTACTCGCATTACTCTCATCCGATCACCGCAGTGATCATGGGGCATGTGCGCGGGGTGATCTATCTTCGGGCCGCCGAGGCGAATGTCCCGGTCGTCTCTTACGCGGCAACCCGGATCAAAAAAGCGTTGACCGGCAATGGACGGGCGACCAAATCTCAGATGCAGCGGATGGTCAGTTCCGCACTCCGCTTGCCGACCATTCCGGAACCTCCTGATGCCGCCGATGCGCTGGCGGTTGCACTCTGCCACTGTCGCGCCAAAGCACACCATGGGATGATTGCCGTATGATAAGCCGGATCAAGGGAGAACTAGTTTCGGTAGGCGATGCTTCGGCGTTGGTCGAGGTCGCCGGGATCTCATATGAACTGATGATACCATCTGCTTTGGCCGAACGGTTGAAAGAGACTGGTATCGGTAAAGAGATATCATTCGAAACGATCTATTTCATTGAGGCGGGAGATAAAAAGGCAAACGAATATCCGCGGCTGGTCGGTTTTCTCGACCCGCTCGATCGCGAGTTCTTCTCGCTGTTGACCCAGGTTTCCGGTATGGGCGTGCGCAAGGCGCTGAAATCGCTGATCCTGCCGATACGGGATATCGCCTCGGCAATCGAAATGAAAGACACGGGATCGCTGTCAAGATTGCCGGGCGTAGGGAAGCGACTCTCGGAAAAGATCATCGCCGAACTTCACGGCAAAACGACCAAGTTTGCCCTTTCCCGTACTGAGGAACCGCTGGCTCGCCCGGAAACGGTAGTCACGCCGTTTGTTGATGAGGCGATGGAGATTCTGATTCAGTTGCAGTATTCGCGCACAGAAGCTCAGACGATGATCCAGGCCGCAATCAAAGCGAACCCCAAGATCGAACGGGTGGAGGATCTGATTACGATCATGTTCCGCAATGAACGTGAAGTGAAGGTAGAGTCGTAATGGCGAGAGAGAGAATTGTTTCCGGCGGACCAGTCACCCCGGATGAAGATATCCTGCAGTTCACCTTGCGTCCGCGAACGCTGGGCGAATATATCGGGCAGCGGGAGTTGAAAGAGAAGTTACAGGTATTGCTCGATGCCGCCAAGATGCGGAATGAATCAGTCGAGCATGTACTCCTGTATGGTCCGCCCGGACTCGGTAAGACTACGCTCGCGCACATCATCGCGAATGAGATGGGGTCGAAATTGATCTCGACCTCCGGTCCGGCACTGCAACGAACTGGCGATTTGATGGGCATCCTGACCAATTTGAATCCGGGTGATATCCTGTTCATCGATGAGATTCACCGCTTGTCGCCAATCATCGAGGAGTTCATTTATCCTGCGATGGAGGACTTCAAGGTTGATTTCGTGGTGGACAAAGGGGCGTTTGCTAAAGTCATCAATGTCCCCCTCAAAAAATTCACGTTGGTGGGTGCGACGACCCGCGCCGGAATGCTCTCCGCGCCGCTTCGCGATCGCTTTGGTCTGTACTACCATATTGATTTTTACGAGCCGAGCGATTTGCAGACAATCGTCCTGCGGTCGGCCTCGCTTTTGGATACGCCTATCGACAAAGAGTCGGCGCTGACCATTGCCCAGCGGTCGCGCGGTACACCTCGTATTGCCAATCGCTTGCTCCGGCGCGTTCGCGATTACGCGGCGGTCAAAGGGAATGGCTCGGCCACACCGGAACTGGCCGGCAAGGCGCTGGATGCCGAAGGAATCGACCTGATGGGGCTCGATGATATGGATCGAAAATTGATCAGGATCATCATCGAATACTACAAAGGGGGCCCGGTGGGGATCGAAGCACTGGCGGCGACACTGAACGAAGAGGTCGACACCCTGGTAGATATGGTCGAACCATACCTGCTCAAGATCGGTTATATTCAGCGAACCAAGCGCGGTCGGATGGCATCCCTGGATGCCGCTAAACATCTCGGTCTCAAGATACCGGGGAACGGTCAGGAATCGATGTTCTGATCGTCAGGTCATTTCGGCACAAGGAAGTATTGCATGGATGTTCGCAAAAATGATGACGCTTTCGCCCTCTTAATGCAGTCTCTCGGTGAGCAGATGTTCAACCGCGAGAATGACCCAAGCGGGGTAGTCGGCATGCTCCTGACCGAAACATTACGCCTGCGCGATAAACTTAAGAATGAGGCTGGGATCACGCTGACAGTCGAGGATACACGGACGGCGCTGGATGCACTGGACGGCTATATGCATGGCACACCGCTTCCCAATTCGCTGACCTCCGAACAGCAGACCCTGACCCAGCTCTGGATCGACCGTCTCACCACATTCAAAACCCGCTAGCGGTAGCCCATACCGCATCCATGGAAACCTCTCTCTTTGATTATCATCTTCCGCCGCACCTGATCGCCCAGGAGCCGCCCTCTAAACGAGGGATGTCGCGATTGATGGTTGTAGATCGAGCCGATGGCTCGATCCAGCATCGCAAATTCTCGGATATTCTCGAATACATTGCCCCGGGCGATGGTGTCGTGGTCAACAATACCAAAGTCTTTAAGGCCAGGCTCTGGGGGAATCGCGCAACCGGTGCGCGTGTAGAGGTATTCCTGGTGAGAGCTTTGCCTGATTCCGACGAGACTATCTGGGATGCCCTGGTCTCACCATCGCGAAAAGTCAAAGTCGGGGAGAGTATCCTATTCGGCGAGGCTGGTAGTGTCAGACTGCTGGAGGAATTCGGTGACGGCAAGTGGCGTGTTGGTTTCACCAGCCGCTCGGCCTGTCGGAAGGTGATCACCAAAGCAGGCCATATCCCCTTGCCGCACTATATCGCTCGCGAGGATAATGCGTCTGACCTTCGACGTTATCAGACCGTTTTTGCCGACTCATCCAAAGAGGGGGCAGTCGCCGCTCCGACAGCCGGATTTCATTTCTCGCAGGCGATCCTGGACAAACTGGCCGAACGGTCAATTCCGCTGATACAACTGACACTCCATGTCGGCCCGGGGACATTTAAGCCAGTCAAGGCTGAACAGATCGAGGATCACACTGTCGACCCGGAATTTGCCGAGCTGTCCGCCGAGTCAGCCTACCAACTCGAGCAAGTTTGGAAGAGAGGCAAGAAGGTCTGGGTGGTGGGGACGACTTCCGTTCGCACGCTTGAATTTGCCGGCAGAACTGAATCAGGTATCAAACCGTTTGCGGGGAAGGTCTCGCTTTATATTCGCCCTGGGTTTCGATTCAGTGTGACCGACCACCTGATCACCAATTTTCACCTTCCCAAGTCATCGCTCCTGATTTTGGTCTCAGCCTTTGCCGGTCGCGAGCTTATCCTGAGAGCCTATCGCGAGGCGATTGAAAACGGTTATCGCTTCTATAGTTATGGCGATGCCATGTTGATCCTATAATCCTCTTTTATGCCGCTTTTGACAGAGCTATATTCGTCGCCATGAGTACTACCGCCCTGATCGTTGCCGCAGGACAGTCGACCCGTTTTGGGGGAGAGATACCCAAGCAATTTGTCACCGTCTGCGGACGACCGCTTCTGGCCTGGACTATCAGCCGCTTCGAGGCCGCTTCCTCCATTGATAAGATCATAGTGGTGGTATCATCTGACTACCTGATGTTCACCGGCGACAACGTCATCGACCCGTTTCGTTTTGAGAAGGTCTATAAGATCGTTTCCGGGGGAGAGACACGCCAGGAATCAGTTCTGCTCGGGCTCCAATCTATGCCCGCCAATACCGAGTTTGTCGCTATTCATGATGGCGCGCGACCGCTGGTCCTTCCATCGGATATCGATCTGACAGTTGAGATGGCGCGCGAACATGAAGCGGCCATGCTGGCCACGGCCGTGACCGACACGGTCAAACGGGTAGAGGACTCGGTTGTAGTTGCGACTTTGGATAGACGAAAACTCTTCCTTGCTCAGACTCCTCAGGTCTTCCGATATGAGACGATCATCGCCGCCCATCAGGAACACCAGACTTCGGTCACCGATGATGCCTCGCTTGTTGAAATGCGCGGAGTTGAGGTGCATGTAGTCCCACCACATTCATCGAATCTGAAAGTCACTACTCCCGATGACCTGCTGATGGTCGAAGTCTTGATCGAACAGGAGATGTATGAGCAAGATTAGGATCGGACAGGGATTCGATATTCACCGACTGGTGGAAGGTCGCAAGCTGATTCTCGGTGGTGTTGAGATTGAGCATGATCGAGGGCTTCTGGGGCATTCCGATGCCGATGTCCTGTTACACGCGATTTGCGACGCATTGCTCGGAGCGGCCGGACTACCGGATATCGGACATTACTTCCCGCCGTCTGATCCGAAATTCAAAGATGCGGACTCGCTGAAATTGTTGACCGAAGTAAAACGCCTGATTGAACAAGCAGGTTACGCCAGGATCATCAATATTGATTCTGTGGTGATGGCCGAACGACCCAAAATCGCGCCACATCTTGCAACTATGAAAAGCCGTATCGCCTCAACCCTTAGTGTAGCCGTCGACCAGATCGGGATCAAGGCGACTACCTGCGAAACTCTCGGCACGATTGGACGGGAAGAGGGGATAGCAGCATCGGCCGTCTGTCTGATAGCTGACCATGACTGAATCACTGACCGACCTTAACGGAATCCTCGACCAGATCTTTGCCTATGGCTCGTTCTGGGTCTATGCCATGATCTTTATCGCCTGCTTTGTGGAGAATATTGTGCCGCCTTTCCCGGGGGACACCTTCATTTTGGCGGCGGGCGGACTAGTAGCGCTCCAGCGCCTTGATCTGACTACCACGGTCGCGGTGGTGCTGACCGGCGGGATGTCATCGGTGATGATCCTCTATTACATTGGACGTCATTACGGCCGAGAATTTGTCATCCGCAAGAACTACCGCTGGTTTACAGTCGATGATGTTACCCGGATGGAGCAACGACTTGAGAATTACGGCGGTTTGATATTGGTATCTTCCCGGTTCATCCTCGGGCTTCGCTCGGCGCTGGCGATAGCCGCAGGGATCGCCCACTACTATCCGATGAGGATGTTTTTCTATTCGCTGCTGTCCTACATTATTTTCACAGGTTTGCTGGTCACCCTGGCGATAAAATTAGTAGAGAACTTTAGCTTGATTGAACAGTACGTCCGGACGTATAACATCATTGTCTGGCCAATAGTCGGACTCCTGATCGGTCTTTTTGTCTGGCGTCGGATCAAACGGTACAGGACGAGGAAATAGCGATGCGCGTGTTGCTGCTGGCAGGGGGGAATTCATCGGAAAATCAGGTCTCGCTTAATTCCGGAAAAGCGATCTATGAAGCACTGGCCCGACTCGGCCATTCCGTGACCGCAATCGACCCTGCTGGCGGACGACTCCTGGTCGGCTCCGATGGCCAGTTCGATAATCTGCTCCCCACCAACCAACCGAATATCCCGGTCGCAGACCCTGACAAAACACTTTCGGTAGCACTGGCCAGCCCTGAGATCGGCAAAGTGGATATGGTCGTATTGGGCCTGCATGGCGGGGCTGGAGAAGATGGGACTATCCAGAGTCTGCTTGGTCTCGCAGGTATCAAATATACCGGCTCGGATATGGCGGCCTCGGCTATTGCTATGAACAAGGCGATTTCCAAGCGACTCTTTTCGACTGAAAATATCCCTACGCCAGAATGGCTGCTGGTCAAATATACCGGCGAAGGGTGCGAGAGTTCGACGGCAGCGGCCATATCATCCAAATTCACATTGCCGGTCATTATCAAGCCGAACGATGGCGGCTCCACGGTTGGCCTGACCAAAGTGCACAAGGCATCTGAGATCATCCCGGCCCTTCGCGCCGCAGCCAAAGAGGGGAAGCGGATACTGGTCGAGCAGTTCATCGAAGGGCGCGAGCTGACAGTTTCAGTCCTCGATGGCGAGCCACTTCCAATCGTCGAAATTCGCCCCAAAAACGAATTGTATGACTACCAGGCGAAATATACGAAGGGAATGTCCGAGTATATTGCCCCGGCCGATATTGAGCCATCCATCGCTAAGCGAATCCAGCAGGACGCTGTCAAAGCATTTGAGGTCGTCGGCGCCTCCGGTCTGGCTCGTGTTGATTTCATCCTGGCGCCGGATAGTCGTTACTATTGCCTTGAAATCAACACGCTGCCGGGGATGACCAACCTGTCGCTTGCCCCGATGGCGGCAAAATGTGTTGGCCTCAGTTTCGACCAACTTATCGAGAGAATCATTCAATCGGCGTTGAAGAAGTAGGCGTATGGAGAAGCTCAACCCCAAGGCGATCATCTTTGACCTCGGCTCGACCCTTATCGAGTATGAGGCAGTTGCCTGGGATGAACTAAATGTCCTCTGCGCTCACAATGCCCACGGATTTTTGCTAGAACATGGCTACCGGATCCCCGACCCGGTCGAGTTTCACCGCATGTTCGAGGAAGCCAAATCCGATTACCGAAAACGGGCCACCGAAACGCTGGTCGAGTGGGATGTCCCAGAAGTTGCCGCAGAAATGCTTCGGTCGTACACCGACTACGTCACGCCCGACTTTGTCGACCGATTCTTCGATGCTTACTACAAGCCGGTGGACACCTTGCTGTTCATTTACGACGATACGCTTCCGACTCTGGAGAGACTTCGCGCCAGATATTCCCGTATCGGGCTTATTTCGAATACCGTTTTCCCGGAACGGGTACATCGGTATGAGTTGGCCAAATTCGGTATTGAGCCGTATCTCGATTTTGCGATTTTCAGTTCAACCTTCCGACTTCGCAAACCGCACCCGGATATTTTCCGCAAAGGGGCAGAACTGGCTGGCTTTGCGCCCGAAGAATGTCTGTATATCGGCGACAGATATATTGAAGACATCACCGGACCGAACGGGATCGGCATGCCGGCGATTCTGCGACGCAAGGAGGGGAGGGAGTACCCCGCAACCATGCCATCCGACACCCGTATAATAAGTACCCTCTCAGAGCTGTTCGATCACCTGCAAAATTAGGTAGACGACAAAGACTTAGCATTCTATATTAGCGATTCCCGGCCAGGGGCCGGCGTTTGTTGGTACGTAATCAGATCAACTATTGAGGTAGAACCGTGGATTCATCAGAACTGCTGCTCAAAGAGCTCACTGAAGCGAATGGCGTCTCCGGATACGAGACCGAAGTTCGGAAGATCATGGCTCGCGAACTGAAAACGACCTCCAAAGAGGTCAGCTATGACAAAATGGGCTCGATCATGGGTGTCCAGCCGGGAAGTGCGGCTAACCCTCGTGTCATGGTGGTCGGTCATATGGACGAGATCGGCTTCATGGTGAAAGAGATCACGGATGACGGCTATATCAAATTCCTCCCGCTTGGTGGATGGTGGGGGCACGTCGCCCTTGGCCAGCGGATGCGGATCATCACGTCCAAAGGACCGGTGATCGGTGTGGTCGGATCACGTCCGCCTCACATCCTTGAACCTGCCCAGCGCGAAAAAGTACTCGATATCAAGGATATGTTCATCGATGTCGGCGTGGTGCAGAAGTTCGATGTCAAAAAGAAGCTTGGTATCAAGCAGGGTGATCCGATCATTCCGGATTCGCAGTTCACCATTCTGGGCAATCAGAAAGTCTACATGGCGAAGGCATTCGATAACCGCGTCGCCTGCGCAATTGTCATCGAGGTAGCCCGTCGCCTCAAAAAGATCAAACATCCGAATACCTACCTCGGCTGTGGCTCCGTCCAGGAAGAGGTCGGTTGTCGTGGCGCCCATACTCTGGCCTATCTGGCCGAACCGGATATCTGTATTGTGGTCGATACCGGCATCGCCCTCGATGTGCCGCCGGATTCGACCAAAAAGGCCGAACGGCTGGGTGGCGGAGCGGCAGTGCTCATTTATGATGCGCTGATGATTCCCAATCTCAAGCTGCGGGATATGGTGATCGACACGGCCGCCAAAAACAAGCTGCCGATCCACCTGACCACTATGGAGAGAGGGGCAACCGATGGTTCGCGTGTTCATATCAGCCGCGTCGGTGTCCCGTCAATCGTTATCGGACCGCCGGTACGCTATATTCATAGCCATAACGCGATGCTGCATCGCGATGATTACGAAACCACCATTAAACTGGTGGTCGAGCTGATCAAGAAGCTGGATAGCCGGACGGTCAAATCACTGACCGAAGGATAAGCAATGGCGTTACGTTTCAAGAATAGTCTGACGCGCCGCACTGAAGAGTTCAAGTCGCTCGAGCCGGGTCAAGTTCGCATGTATACCTGCGGCCCGACAGTCTATAATTTTGCGCATATCGGCAATTTCCGAACCTACATGTTCGAAGACCTGCTGCGCCGTTATCTCAAATACAAGGGGTACCAGGTAACACAGGTGATGAACCTGACGGATATCGATGATAAGATCATCCGCGAGTCGAATGCGAAAGGGATCACCACCAAGGAATTCACCAAGCCGTTCATTGACGCGTTTTTCGCCGACATGAAGACGCTTGGGATCGAGGCGGCTGAGCACTACCCGGCCGCGACCGATCATATTCCGGAGATGGTCCAGATCGTGAAAGAACTCGAGGCCAAGGGGCATGCGTACCAGATAAACGGCAACTACTACTTCAAGATTGGCTCATTCCCGGCCTACGGCAAATTGGCCAATCTCGATATGCAGGGGCTGAAACCGGGTGCGCGCATCGCCGCCGATGAATATGAGAAGGACTCCGTCTCCGACTTTGCGCTCTGGAAAGCCTGGGATGAAGCAGATGGTCGCGCTTTCTGGGAGACAGAAATCGGCAAGGGGCGTCCCGGCTGGCACCTGGAATGCTCGGCCATGTCGATGAAGTACCTCGGTAAAACGTTCGACATTCACACGGGCGGGGTCGACAATATGTTCCCGCACCATGAGAATGAGATCGCTCAATCCGAGGGGGCAACCGGCGAGAAATTCGTTTCTTACTGGCTGCACAGCGAGCATCTGATAGTCGAGGGGAAGAAGATGTCGAAATCGCTGGGGAATTTCTTTACCCTGCGCGACATCCTCTATAAGGGGTATCCGGGACTGGCCGTGCGCTATCTGTTGCTCTCGACGCATTACCGCCAGCAATTGAATTTCACGTTCGATGGTCTTGATGCCGCTCGAAGCGCGTTGGATCGGTACAACGACTTTGTCGACAATCTGGCGTTGTATGGCGGCGGCCGATCCGATGGCACCGCGCAGGGGGCTATCGACAAAGCGAAATCCGGATTCGAAGAGAATCTTGATGATGATCTGAATATCTCCGGCGCTTTGGGCGTGCTGTTTGACCTGATTCGCGATATCAATAAGCTGAAAGCTGAGGACAAGCTTTCAGCGCCTGAACGGGATGCTGTCCTTGCTTTGGTCGATCGCTTTGATTCGGTCCTCGGATTCAAAAAACAGGCCGGGGTGCTCGATGCCGATATCGAGGCGCTGATCCAGCAACGTCAGGATGCCCGCAAGGCAAAGGATTTCGCGAAATCGGACCAGATCCGCAATGACCTGCTGGCGCAGGGGATAGTTCTTGAGGACACCCCCCAGGGGGTAAAGTGGAAACGAAAGGTTTGAACAATTGAACATCTGTCGCGATTCAGGCTAACGAAAAGCACTTGAATCGCGGCGGTTGATTCAGTACCATATCCGACCAGGCCGGCGTAACTCAGTTGGTAGAGTACCTGATTTGTAATCAGGCTGTCGCAGGTTCGACTCCTGTCGCCGGCTCTTTCATTTATCCAATCCGATAGAGGGAGATGTCTATATGCGACGGATGGTTCTCTTTCGCACCTCCATGTTCCCTGACGAAACCTCTGCACTCGAGAATGATGAGTACCTTAAGCCCGGTAAGCATTTGGCAGAATGGCTCGCGCCGCGGTTGTCTGAAGCTGGGATCCAGATCGGCAATATTGGACCCGAGGATTGGGGATGGTATGTCGAATTGCGCGGCGATCACGGCTTGATTATGGTCTGTTGCAGCAAGGTGGATGACACCGACGATCAGTGGCTTATTCACACTCACGAGACGAGTGGTATCGGCAAGTGGTTCAGTCGAGCCAAAGGCAAAGCTGGTAAGGAGCCAGAAGTCATTAAGGCGATTGCTGCGGCGCTTGCGAATGAGAAGCGACTAGAGCAGGTGGGGTGGATAGATGAAAGTGTAAAGGGTTGGGAGGCGCTCAGTTCCGATCCATTTGCACCACCCGGCAAAAACGACATACTCGCCCACTGAATTCCGCAAATTTCGCTCAAAAGTTCTGGTTGAACATCGGTTCGGCGACGCCTATATAGGTCTCAAATGCCAGGAGTATCATTGACAAAATGGAGATAAGGGATTTCACTCGTCGCATCGCCGTCACCGGCGGAGCCGGATTTATCGGCTCTAATTTGCTTCTTCGGCTTGTCCCGAAACACCCTGACTACCTGTTTGTTAATGTCGATTGCCTCACCTATGCCGGCAATTTGACCAATCTGGTCTCGATCGAAAACGCCCCAAATTACGCTTTCGCCAAAGCAAATATCTGCGATTTCGAGTCACTGCAAGAGCTGTTTGAACGGTACCAACTCAACGGTCTGATCCATCTCGCGGCTGAATCCCACGTGGATCGATCTATCTCCGGACCAGCCGAGTTCATCACCACGAATATCATCGGGACATTCAATCTGCTTGAGCTGGCGCGCGAGGCAAACAAACGTGAACCATTCCGGTTCCACCATGTTTCCACCGATGAGGTGTATGGTTCACTCGGTGACCACGGCTTCTTCAACGAGGAGAGCCCGTTCCGTCCAAACTCACCCTATTCGGCCAGTAAAGCGTCGGCGGACCATCTCGTTCGTGCGTATCACAAAACGTATGGTCTCGATGTCGTCACGACCAATTGCTCCAACAACTATGGTCCATATCAATTTCCGGAGAAACTGATTCCCCTGATGATCCGGAATGCCGTCGCGGGCTTACCCCTGCCGGTGTATGGCGATGGCGGCAATGTGCGAGATTGGCTGTATGTCGAGGACCACTGCATCGCCCTCGATCTGGTCTTCCATAAGGGGATCACCGGGAAGACCTACGCGATCGGCGGTCACAGCGAGATCAGCAATCTGTCGTTGGTGCAATTGCTCTGCAAGACAATCGATGAGTCTCTTGGTGGAGGCCCACGTGAGTCGCTAATCACCTTCGTAACCGACCGTCCCGGCCATGACCGCCGTTATGCGATTGATGCCTCTCGTATCAAGAATGAACTTGGCTGGACGCCATCATGCACCTTCGAAGATGGGTTGCGCAGGACCGTGCGATGGTATTTGGAGCATGCCGAATGGCTTGAAAACTGCATCAGCGGTGAGTATCTTCAATATTATGAACGGATGTATCACGATCGCACACTGGGGAAACGATGAGCAGTAAGGTCACAAAGGGGATCATTCTCGCCGGTGGAAGTGGCACCCGGCTCTATCCGGTTACGCAGGTTGTCTGCAAACAGCTTCTGCCGGTTTATGACAAACCAATGATCTACTATCCGTTGTCGACCCTCATGCTGTTCGGGATTCAGGATATCCTGATCATCTCCACGCCACAGGATATACCAAAATTTGAAGCGTTGTTCGGGGATGGCCGTCAGCTTGGACTTTCCATCTCCTATGCCATACAACCGAAGCCGGAAGGGATCGCTCAGGCCTTTGTCATTGGCGAGAAGTTCATCGGCAATGACTCGGTCGCGCTCATTCTTGGTGACAATATTTTTTACGGTGTGTCCGATTTCCTGCCGTCCGCCTCAACCTTCCGCGATGGGGCATTGGTTTTCGGCTACTGGGTAAAAGACCCGGAAAGATACGGCGTCGCCGAGTTTGATGCTTCGGGCAAGGCGATCTCGATCGAGGAGAAGCCATCCAAGCCGAAATCGAACTTTGCGATAACCGGGCTCTATCTGTATGACAATCAGGTGGTGAATATCGCAAAAAATCTCACTCCCTCGAAACGGGGAGAGCTGGAGATCACCGATGTTAACCGGGCCTATCTTGAGCAGGGGAATCTGAAAGTCGTGCGCCTTGGACGCGGTATCGCCTGGCTTGATACCGGCACGCATGAATCGATGCTTGATGCCGGCGAGTTCATCGCCACCATCGAAAAGAGGCAGGGGCTCAAGGTCGCCTGTATCGAAGAGATTGCTTACCGCCAGCGATTCATCAATCGACAACAGATGGACAGCATCATTGCCTCCATGGGGAATAACGAGTACCGACGGTATCTCGCAGACGTTATCAACGAAGTCAATGGCAGTCACTGGTAAAATACTGATCACCGGCTGCCAGGGGCAGCTCGGCATGGACCTGATGGGGTATCTCTGCGACCATGCGACCGTGGTCGGGATCGACCAGGCCGATGTCGATATCTGCAATTTTACGGGACTGCTGGAGACCTTTCGCGCCATCAAACCGCAGTGGGTCATTCATACAGCCGCATATACCGATGTAGATGGTTGCGAAGCGAATCCCGGTCTGGCGCAGGCGATCAACGCTGATGGCACCGAAAATGTCGCTCGAGCAGCCACCAAAGTTGGCGCCAACATGCTTTACTACTCGACCGATTACGTCTTCGATGGTCACTCGAACCGTCCGTATCTTGAGACCGACGAGGTCAACCCGCAGACCGCTTATGGACGATCCAAGGCTGATGGGGAAGAGCGTGTGAAGGTATGTGTCGACAACTACGTGGTTATGCGAATCAGTTGGGTGTATGGCCTATACGGTAAGAATTTTGTCAAAACAATTCTCCGCTTGGGGCGTGAGTTTCAAGAGGCAAAGTTGTCAGGGAAGGCATTGCCGCCGCTGAAGGTGGTTGACGACCAGCACGGTAACCCAACGTGGACAGCGGAGATAGCGCGACAAACGAAAGTGATACTTGATAGCGGCATCTTTGGGTTATTGCATGCAACCTCAGAGGGGGAGACCACCTGGTATCGCCTCGCACGCCAGATCTTTGATGAGATGCATATAGCGGCTGACCTGGAACCGTGCAGCTCCGAGCAATTTCCTAGACCGGCGCCGCGCCCGAAATATTCTGTTCTGGAGAACGCCCGGCTCAAAGAGGCAGGGCTGAATCTGATGAGTCCGCACGATGCCGCACTGCACCAGTTCCTGTCGACCCATGGAGAAAAACTGTGATCCTCGAATGTCCCATCCCCGGCGTGATGATCAGGCAACTTGAACCTTTCACGGACAGCCGCGGATGGCTGATCGAGATCTTTCGCCATGACGAGTTGCCGGCTGAATTTCATCCGGTGATGTGTTACCTTTCGATGACCCGTCCAGGAGTGACACGCGGCCCGCACGAACACCGTGAACAGGCCGACCTGTTTGCATTCCTGGGGCCATCGACATTCCGCCTGTACCTCTGGGATACGCGACCTGAATCCGAGACCTTCAAAACCTCCTGTCGGTTTGATTTTGGTGAAACGAATCGAGCCATCGTGATCGTCCCGCCCGGAGTGGTGCACGCCTATAAGAACATTGGCACAGTCGATGGAATCGTGTATAATGCGCCGAATAGACTATACGCCGGATGGGGGAGGAAAGAGGCAGTTGATGAGATCCGGCATGAGAATGACCCAGATTCACCGTTCAGGTTAGACTGATGAAAGAACTGATACAGAAGACGATCGCCGAGCATCTGGCGGTCACCATGGCAGTGAATGGCCAGTTGATCGAACAGATCGCTGAGGTGGGCAAGCGTTTGATTGCCACACTTGAGGCAGGCAACAAGATACTGCTCTGTGGGAATGGCGGATCGGCCGCCGATGCCCAGCATATCGCTGCAGAGATGACCGGGCGGTATCTCGCCAAAAATCGTCGTCCACTTCCGGCAATCGCATTGACGACTGACACTTCCGCCTTGACCGCTATCGGCAATGATTTTGGTATCGAGCAGATATTCTCTCGCCAGGTTGAGGCTTTGGGAAAGAAGGGGGATTTCCTGATCGCCATCTCTACTTCTGGCAATTCCTCCAATGTCTTGGCCGCGGCGGCTACGGCACGCAGAGCGCAGATGACTGTCATCGGAATCACCGGCGGTAACGGTGGAGAGCTAAAGGCCGCATCCGACCTTGCTTTGATCGTCCCATCATCTCACACGCCGCATATTCAGGAAATGCATATCCTGATCGCCCATATTCTGTGCGATCTGGTAGACCGTCATTTCGCGATCTCGTAGCGGTCGTTTCGGAAATCTTTTCCTTCACACGCCAGTAATCGTTTCCGTTTTCTATCGGTCAACCGGAGGCGGTGGAATCTTCGCTAAGTCTAAGCTATGGTTCCACAAAGCGATGCTGATCTGTCTCCTTTTCGGCACTCTTCTTGATATATTGAAAGCGGATAGATACGGACATCTGTCGCATGCACCTCCAGCCACCGTGGCCAGTGTAGCACATGGGCTGGTTTCGTCGAGTTTTGGTTGAACTGTTGCGGGTAGGGGCATACGTTGCCTGTTCATCAAGGATGATGACTGTGACCGATATTGTAACATCAGAAATTGACATAGCTTCCAAATCTCCCGAGGCACAGCCGTTCCGCTATTCCGGACGGCAACTAGCCCGTAACAGCCTGTATAATTATGCCGGTCTGATCGCACCGCTGGTGGTCGGTTTTGTGTCGATCCCGGTGCTGGTGGCGAATTTGGGGACCGATCGGTTTGGCTTGCTGTCGCTGGCCTGGATGGTGGTTGGCTATTTCAATATTTTCGATATGGGGATTGGCCGCGCCACCACCAAGTTTGTCGCCGAATACAGCGCCCAGGGAAGAAAAGCGGAACTCGCCCCCCTGGTACTCAACGCACTCGTGCTGGCGGGAAGCGGCGGACTGATCGGCACGATTCTGGTTTCGCTACTGGCCCCAACCGTCGTTAATGACTGGCTGAATATTCCGCCGGAACTTCGCGCTGAAGCGCTCGCAACCATGTACGTTGTGGCTGCGTCTATCCCGATCTTGCTGACCAATGCTTGCGCCCGTGGTGTGCTGGAGGCACAACAAAAATTCGCGCTGGCCAATTCCATTCGAGTGCCAAGCAGTGTCTCCGCATTTCTGGTCCCGATCTTGGTACTCCCATTCTCCCGCGACTTGTTTGTGATTGTCCTGGCCCTGACAATGGCCAAAACAATAGTCATGACCGTCTATCTGCGGTTTGCCCTTCGCGGTTTGGGGATCTGGAA
Organism: bacterium; assembly: GCA_016708025.1. Lineage (NCBI taxonomy): Bacteria > bacterium. The sequence continues at coordinate 862,390 of JADJGQ010000001.1, forward strand.
ATATGGGCGCATCAGTCGCACCATGTTGCTGCAATTGTTGGGATACGGGAAGTGGGTGACGGTCAGCAATATCATCGCCCCAATGATGGGGCAGGCGGATCGCTTTCTGGTCGGCTCTTTCCTGACCCTGACAGCTGTAGCGTACTACGCAACTCCGTTTGACTTGATGACGAAATTGTTCATAATCCCGACCGGTCTGGTTACGGTCCTTTTCCCTGTATTCAGTTCCTACTCGGCCAAGCCGGGAGAGGATGTCGTGCGGCTGCATCAGAAAGCGGTGCGATATATTCTTCTCACCATGTTGCCGATCGTTGTCGGAGCGATCACGCTGGCTGAACCTTTCCTGAATCTCTGGCTCAATGCCGACTTTGCCGCACACAGTGCGATCGTCCTGCAACTCATGGCGGTTGGCGTGCTGATTAATTCCATCGCGCGCGTCCCGCTTTCGGCGATCGAAGCTCTCGGACGTCCTGACATGACCGCAACCATGTACCTGATCGAGCTGCCGATATACATAGCGGCTCTCTGGTTTGCCACCACCCGATTTGGCATTGCCGGGGCAGCCATGGTCTGGACAGCCCGGCTGTTGATTGAATCAATTCTCCTGTTCACTCTTTCTGCACGTGTGATCGGAACGCCGGGGGAGAGCCTCTGGCCGAAAGCGAAGATCTGCACGCTGGTGCTGACCTCACTCGCGCTTGCCTGGACGATAACGTTTGTTCACTCGCCACTTCTTCGAGTGGCCGCGGCGTTTGGTCTTATTGCCGGTGTGGTCACCGTTGTCTGGATGCATGGGCTTAGTCTGAACGAGCGCGGAGAAGTGCTTCGCATAGTTACATCGCGAATCAAGCGGGGCAACTCATGACGCGGGGGAGCAAGAAGATCCTGATGCTGACGCATGAATTCCCGCCCATGCAGGGAGGGATATCCCGATATGCATCCGAGTTGGCAACTTCTGCCGTCACTTTGGGACATGAAGTAACGGTCATTGCACCGGACAGCTACGCGGACTGCAGTGGAATTGATAGCTCATCCCCGTATGCGGTGCGTCGCTTTCGAGCCGCCGCCTATGGACCAAAGGAACTACCGTCGTTGTTTCGTCGCGCTTCCCGCATTGATACCAGTAATTTTGATATAGTCCATGCGGTCGATCCTTCTTTCGTCATGGCCCTGGCCTTCGTGCGCCATTTCCGAAAAGTCGAATACCAGGCGACCGTCTATGGCACAGATATCCTCGGACTGCGGACCTCCATCCAGGCGACCCTCACCGGAACTCGTCGCATGTATGAACGTCCAGCCCGTCTGATCGCAATTTCCGATTTCACCCGCACAATGCTACTAGATAAGTGTCCGCATGTAGATAGCAACAAAGTCGATGTTTCACCCTTAGGTGTCAGCCGATACTGGTTTGAAGCGGCCGATGCAGACAATGTTCGCGAGCAGTTCGATATACCAAAAACAAATGATCTGCTGCTGACGGTCTCTCGTCTGGATAGCCGCAAAGGGCACCGGACAATGCTGAACGCATTGCGCGCACTTCCGTCAGAACTCAAATCCAAGTTGACGTACGCAATAGTCGGGACAGCTTCTGATGAATTATACCACCAGGAGATCCTAAAACTTGCTGCCGAGTGCGGAGCGGATGTTCGCTTCCTTGGAAGATTGAGCGACCGCGATCTGCGCGCCCTGTATGCCAGCGCGACTCTGTTTTGTATGCCGGGCGAGCCGGATCCCCACAAGATCGAAGGCTTCGGATTGGTTTATCTGGAAGCAGCAGCCCAGGGGTTGCCTTCGCTTGCTAGTTCGATCGGCGCAGTCCCCGAAGTCGTACTTGATAACCAGACCGGATGGCTGGTTGAACCTGCCAATACTGACGCTGTCACCCAACGACTAATTCAACTCTTGGGCAACAAACCGATGCTCCGTCAGGTGGGCCAGCTGGCGCGTAGCCGAGCCATGGAGTATACGTGGGAGAAGTGCGCTCGACTGACCTATGGGGAGGCGGCATGAGTCACGCCTTGGCCGCGTCATCCAATCGTCGGGGATTCCTGATCGGAGCTATCTCCGTGCTGTTTGCTATCGGATTGTATGTCAATATCGGGAAGGTCCTGCTCGGATCGCGCACACTTCTCCTGGCGACCGATGTCATGATTCTTGCGCTTTGCGCTGTGGTGGCCGCTCTCTGGCTGAGCGGGCGAGCAAGAGCAGGTGCTGTTGAGCTGCTTATTGTTGCGTTTACTATCGTCGGGACGCTGGAGCTGTTCCATCCAAACGTGCCATCCATTCTCCTTGGAATGGAAGGGTATCGTCGGTTGATCTTCCAGATGCTCGGATTTCTTGTCGGGATAGTTGCGATCCGCAAACGCGGCGATATACTCTTTCTCTGGAAATTACTGGCGTTCTGTGCCGTGCCGATACTTCTCTACTCGATAAAGCAATTCTTTGTCATCTCCGACTTTGACCAGGCCCTGATCGAAAGCACCGCCGCCGACATGGATACCTGGCAGATATTTGGAAAGATCCGGTCGTTTGGATTATTCTCCGGCCCGTTTCATCTGGGGATTTTCGCCGGACTGATCTTCTGGATAGCCGTTGCTCTTCGAGCGGAGACCAGAAGCCGATGGTTCACCTGGCTGGCGGCTCTTGCTGTGTGCGCCTGCGTTGCTTCGCTGACTCGCGCCAGCCTGATAGCACTGCTAGTCTCGATCCCTGTTGTCCTCGTGTTTGTCCTGCGTCATGCCCGCGGCAGAGTAATAGCTATCGCGCTGACGGTACTAATAACCGGCGTGGTTGGATTCTATATCGCAAAAGCGACTTCAAGCACGGTCGCTTCGGTTGTCGAAGGTTACTCGTTGCTGGAATCACTGCAGAACGATGGCCGATTGCAGGGGAGATTTGAGGATTACAGTCACGCAGTCAAAACGCTTGTCGATTATCCGCTCGGTGCCGGAATGGGGAGTGCATCGGATGCGATGGGAGCTCATTTTGCCGCATCTAACGGCCTGCATATCACGAGTCATAATCTCTTTCTCTGGGTCGGCCTGGAGACTGGCCTGATCGGGCTGTTGCTGTTTATTGGGATTCTTTTTTCAATTTTTCTGGCGGCTCGCAAGCTGGTCGCTCTTGATGACCGACCATTGGCGATGGCCGCATTTGGCGCACTTGTGGTGATCCTGATCTCCGGCCTGACCGGCTCCACGCTATCAGCTTATCCGGTCAACCTGATCTTTTGGACACTCTCGGGCTGTTATGTCGGCTACCTCAGGACATTGGAATGGAACAGAAAACCAGGAGTGAGTAAATGAACCTCCTGATCATCCCATTCCACGATTGGCGCAAGGTGCAGCGCGAAGGGGAGAGGACGCGCGATGCGCATTTGATCCGCGAAATGGCCGACTCCGATCAGGTTGACAAGATACTGATTGTAAATCGCCCTATCAGCCTGCCGGAGATGGTTTATCGTCGAACGTGGTGGAAATGTGAAGGAGATCTTCTTCACTCTGACTCGCGCGGCCATCTGGTACAGGTAGCTCCCAAGACCTATGTATTGGATACGCTTGATAAATCGATTGTCGGCCCGCTGATCAGGGGGAAAAGGCACTTTTTTGATGCATACGGTAGCCAAGCGCTGAAAGCGTCAGTCGACTGGCATCTGATCATGCTGGGCATGCACGATTTTTCTACAATCAGTTTTAATGTCTACGCCGCCGAGCTGTTTGCGCAACTCGATTCCGATCTTCGCCATTTTGACGCATGGGATAATTTCCTCCGTTTTCCATCCAACCAGAAGATCCGGCCGGAGCTTGAATCAGCCTACGCAACGTATGCCCGGACCGCAACATCCTGGTCGACCAACTCGGAAGAAAACAGCGCATTCTACAATGTCATGCACCAGATTCCGGATTGCTCAGTGATCAGGAATGGTGTTCGTCCTGAGCTGTTTCAAATTGATTACCCGATCCCTGACGATCTCCAGAATGTCGCACGGCCGATTGTTGGCATGGGCCTCAAGGTAACTCACCTTCTCGATGTCGACCTGCTCAACCAAGTGATCTGGAACAACCCCGGCATCTCATTTGTCCTGATCGGCCAGATTCTTGATCGAGCCGTATACGACCGAATTCGCAAAGTGGCCAACTTCCACTACCTGGGCGACAAACACTACCGTGACTATCCGGCCTATGTCCGGCATTTTGATGTCTGTTTGATCCCTTACTGCGTCGGCGACAAACAACATGGCGGCGACGCCATCAAATTCTACGAATATCTGGCCGCCGACAAGCCGGTCGTCTCAACTCCGGGTAACGGCGTGACTGACAGCTTTGAAGGGGTCTGGTTGGAGACGTCGCATTCCCGTTTCTCCGATGCCGTTCAGTCCGCTGTCAACTGCGGCCCGATTCGACGAGACCTGCCAGTCGAGTTAACCTGGGCACACAAGTCCGAACAGATGCTTACCGCCCTTTCTCATTCCACCGACCGAAAGGAGCTGTATGTCGTCTGACAAGCGGCCGATCGGTTTTTGCGGCACTCGGGGACTTCCCGCCAGTTATGGCGGATTTGAAACTGCTGTCGATGAGATCACCCGGCGCTTCGTTGCGGCAGGTTATGAATGCAATGTTATCTGTCGCGCATCCAACACCGGCAACCTCCCGACCCAGCATCAGGGCCGCAACCTTGTCTATGTGAAAGGGAGCAGGTCGCGCACGCTCGATACGTTTGTCTCGGCGATCCAGACCGGGTGGTACCTCATCAAAAATCGCCGTCGGTACCAGCATATCTTCTGGTTCAACAACGCGAATTTCCCGGGCATCTTGATGACCTGGCTGGCGCGAATACCGATGTCCGTTAATACCGATGGTCTCGAGTGGCGACGGGCCAAATGGTCCTGGCCATTCAAACTCTATTACATAGTGTCTTCGCTCATTATCAGTCTGCTATGCCGTCGCCTGATCTCCGACTCGTACGCCATACAAGCATACTATCTAAAACATTTCTTCGCCAAAAGCACGATGATCCCTTACGGTGCACCTTCCGTGATGGAGGTCAGCGATCCTGAAACGGCGATGATCCTCAGAAAGTATGGCCTGAAAAAGGAGAAGTACTTCCTTCAGATCACTCGCTTTGAACCGGACAATCTCCCTTTGGAAACCGTGTCTGCCTTTCGTGAATCAAAACTGGCTGACCGCGGATTCCAGATGATCCTCGTTGGATTCAAAGACAAGACCGAGTATGCGTTACGCGTCAAGGCGCTGGAAACTTCACCGGATGTCATCGTCTCCAATGCGATTTATGACCCTAAAGTCCTCGCGGTGCTTCGAGCCAACTGTTATTGCTATGTGCACGGAAACTCAGTCGGCGGCACCAACCCCGCCTTACTCGAAGCAATGAGCTGTTGTCCTCGGATCATGGCGATCGATTGCGAATTCAGCCGCGAAGTACTCGGCCCGCTGGGACTCTATTTCGATTCCAAAAACATCACGCCGACGTTCTTCGAGTCTCTATCGCGCCCCCTTCAGTCGACCGAATTGGCGCGTCGCGTCCACTCCCTTTACCAATGGGATGCGGTCGCCGAGGCTTACATGCAACTGGCCGTCAGAGGAGTGGCAAACTACCGGCCGTTAACTCAGCACATTCGAACGCACAGCCCAGTTGGAACGAAATGATCGGCTGGCCGGGCAGTTCCTTCACACTTTTGCGCCGACTGGCGACACCTCTCAAATCACTCCTGTAACTCACAGTATAACAACGCAATATCGGACCTGATCCGGGCTCGTTTTGGCATGCAATTTGACATCCTCTCAGTGGATACATACGAGGAGTTATGAGCAAGCGAATTACTTTTACCGAATCTGACCAGCACACAACATCGATGGATGCGATTGTCAATGGGGGGTCGCATCAGTCAGCCGGCAAACTTCCACCGACCTACAGCGCCATTGAGTTGATCAGACTCATTCTCAATCGCCGCAGATTTGTGGTCGTTGTGACTGTGGCTGTCTGTATTCTGGCTACCGGCGTTCTACTGCTGGTTCCCAACAAATACCAGTCAGAGGCATCCCTGCTCCCTTCTGGCGCGCAGGATAAAATGGCCGATCTGAAACGATTGGCCGGGTTTGGCGCCATGTCACTCAGTGACGAAAACTCCTCCGAGCTATTTCCGGAGATTCTTCGCTCGCGGTCAATTCAGGACAGCGTCCTCTCCAAGCGATATCATTTCTCCCACAACAATCGCCCCATGACCCTTTTGCTGTCGCAGTATTTCGACCAGGAGAACCCGGACAAACTGCGCGGGGAGATCGATGATATCACCTACATCGCTCTTGATAAAAAGACCGGTGTGATCGATATCGCGGTTGAAACCAAGTACCCTGATCTGTCGCGTCAGGTGCTCAACTCCTACCTAAGCGAACTGGAGTCATTTAATCTTTTCGCCCGCCGTTCTGCCGCGCGAGACAACGCCCAGTATCTGGGGAAACAGATCGAGAAGACCAGAATTGAGATGGCAGCCGCCGAGGATTCACTCGAGTCCTACCAGGCCTCCAACCGAAACTGGCTCGAGGGCTCCAGCCCAGATCTGCTCAAGACAATTGCGCGTTTGCAGCGTGAGGTAGAGATCCAAAATAAGAAATACCTCTATCTGACTCAGGAATACGAGATCGCCAAGCTGGATGCCATGAAGGATGTCCCGATCATGCGAGTGCTGGATGAACCCTCACTCCCGGTCGAGAAGGCTAGTCCGAAACGCGGCCTGCTGTTGGTGACAATTGCACTGGTAACTGCTCTGTCTACGATTTTTGGCGTAGTTGCGGCTGATATCTGGCGGAAACGGATGGCGACTCAGGCTGATCCGGAGCTGTCCGGACTGTCGGAGGACCTTCGCGCCGCATTTCCTTTAGTCGGCAATCTGCTCCAACCGAGTGGAAAAGCGTCTGAAGTGGAAGAAGTTAACGTCTAATTTCCGAAAATCGGCCAATCGCATACATTTCGGTTGATTTTTCTGCGCCACGGGTATATTTTCCTGCCTCTGCTGGCAAGCCATAGGCAGTCCAGCACTTATGTAGCATAACGAGGTGGGGTTCCCGAGTGGTTAAAGGGAGCAGACTGTAAATCTGCCGGCGATGCCTTCGAAGGTTCGAATCCTTCCCCCACCACCATATAAGTCACTGAGCACTAAGAAATTAGTGCTCTTTTGACGTTTCTCGACATCAGCTCACGGCATCATTATATGAAGGTAGGAAAGGAGTTGTGAATGGGTGAATCCCAACTACTGGTCCTGATTCTTGGAATCAGCGTCCTGGGTCTGGTTGCTGCATGGATGTTGGCCCGCTGGGTACTCTCGCGAGGGACCGGCACACCGGCTATGCAGGAAATCTCAAACGCTATTAAAGAGGGGGCGGAATCTTTCATGCGCCGCCAGAACCGCACGATCGTCATGCTGGCGTTACTCGTTGCGGTTGGCCTCTTCATCGGCTATGGCGTCATTCGCGGTCATCATGACTTTGACCCGGTCCCGTCGGCGATGCAACTCGCCTTCTGGGTAACCCTGTCTTTCGTGTTTGGCGCGGTCTGCTCGGTCATCGCAGGTTATGTCGGGATGTGGGTGTCGATTCGTTCGAATATCCGCACCGCCGCCGCCGCCCTCACCTCGTTGAATGACGCACTTCGCGTCTCTCTCCGTGGTGGCGCGGTCTCCGGTCTGCTGGTAGTCGCCATGTCGCTGCTTGGCGTCGCCGGTCTTTATGCCTGTGTGACGTTTTTCACCGATGTTCCCAAAGTTCAGATCCCGCTCCTGATCGTCGGCTACGGTTTCGGCGCGTCGTTCGTCGCCCTTTTCGCCCAGGTCGGTGGTGGTATTTATACCAAGGCTGCCGATGTCGGCGCTGACCTCGTTGGTAAGGTAGAGGCTGGTATTCCTGAGGATGATCCGCGCAACCCTGCCGTGATCGCCGATCTCGTCGGTGATAACGTCGGTGACTGTGCCGGTCGTGGAGCTGACCTTTTTGAATCAACCGCCGCCGAAAATATCGGCGCAATGATCCTTGGCGCGACTCTCGCTCATGCCGCCGAAAAGTCCGGTATGAACTTCTCAGCCGGTGTCATCGGTGTGATGATGTTCCCGCTGGTCGCCCGCGCCTTTGGTATTATAGCCTCGATCATTGGTATCTATTCCGTGAAGCTAAAGAATGAGCAGGAAGATCCGATGACCGCGCTCAACCGTGGCTACTTCATCGCCGCCGTGCTCGCCATGATCGGTTTTGGCTTCTGCACCTATTGGCTGCTCGATGCGGAGGGTGCCCCGGATGCCTGGTGGCATTTCTTCCTCTGCGGTCTGGTGGGTGTTATCACGTCAATTCTCTTCGTCTATATCACCCAGTATTACACTGAATACAAATATCGCCCGGTGAAAGAGATCGCCGAAGCCTCCAAGACCGGCCCCGCCACCAACATCATCGCTGGTGTGGCCGTCGGTTTTGAATGCACCGCCCTTCCGGTGCTGACCATGTCCGGCGCGCTTCTGATCTCTTACTATCTCGGCAAATCGGCATTTCCACATGTTGAAGGTGCTGTAGGCGCCATCAACGGTGGTCTCTTCGGAACCGCCGTCGCCACGATGGGTATGCTCGCAACCGCCGCGTACATCCTGGCAATGGATACGTTCGGCCCGATCACCGATAATGCCGGTGGTATTGTCGAAATGTCCAAGCAGCCCGAAGAGATTCGCGTCCGCACGGACAGACTTGATTCTGTCGGAAACACTACCAAGGCACTGACCAAAGGGTATGCGATCGGTTCTGCCGGTCTTGCCGCATTCCTGCTTTTCCAGGCGTATATGGACGAGGTCCTGCACTACGCCGGACTGTACGGTCAGATCGGTGCCGATGGACTCCCGGTCGAGTTCACGGTTAACCTCGCCAAGCCGGTGGTATTTGTCGGCGCGCTCCTCGGCTGTATGCTCGTTTTCCTGTTCTCCGCCCTCTGCATTCGTGCGGTCGGTTCGGCGGCGCAGGCGATCATCAACGAAGTTCGCCGTCAATATGCCAAACTCCCTCGCGTAAACGACATCATCCAGTTCCCGGCCGACTTCAAGCCGGACTATGGAACCTCGGTTGATATCGTTACCAAGGCCGCGCTTCGTCAGATGGTCCTTCCCGGTCTGCTGGTAGTTCTCGCTCCGGTTGTCGTTGGGCTGACTTTCAAGCTCTTCATCGGCCCTGGCGATGAATTGATCTCGGCTGAGTCCGTCGCCGCTTTCCTGATGGTTGGCACGATCGGCGGCATTCTGACGGCGCTGTTCCTCAACAATGCCGGCGGAGCCTGGGACAACGCCAAGAAGTATATCGAGACTGGCGCCCATGGCGGCAAGTATATCACCTTGCCCGATGGTACCAAGGCAAAGAACCCTGTGCATGGTGCCGCGGTTGTTGGTGACACGGTCGGCGATCCTTTTAAGGATACGGCTGGTCCGTCACTGCACGTGTTGATCAAACTGCTTTCGACCATCACGCTGGTGCTTGCACCGCTGTTTATCTAGTCGAAACGGCATTCGAATGTTCAGGCCCTGGCGCAATCCAGGGCCTTTTCTTTTGGGGGAGAGACTGGCGGGCAGGTCACACCTCGCAGCGATTCTCGGCTATCGGTGCCAGTCGGATAATTTTAGCCTATTGGCTGCGAGGCAGGACCTGCCCGAACAACAGAAACGTTTCGTCAGGTCCTAGCGCTCCTCAGACTTCTCACTTGCTGAACTCACATCTCAATCGGGAGCGCGAGACCTGACGGTCTGCAAAACCTCCCACCGTCCGTTTCCGCTCATCCCGCCTCATATTTTCCTGCAGAGTCCTTGCTTGATTCCCCGATTTACCTATCTTGCGGCTTATGGCTGACCCAACAGTCGCGTCGGAAAAGACTGACTATACCGAGGGCTCCATCCTTGGGTCTATCCTCAAGATGGGGCTGCCGTCGATGTTCGGCTTTCTTGCTCAGAATATCTACGGCCTGATCAATACGTATTGGGTCTCACGGCTCCCCGCCGCCGAAAACGCGGTCGCCGGAATCACTTTCTTTAATAATCTCCTCTGGTTCCTCTTTGCCTTCAACCACCTGATCGGTCCCGGTTCGGTTGCGATCATCTCGCGTCGCTATGGCGAGAAAGAGTACGAGAAGGCGGAGAAGGCGATCAAAGAGACGATCGTCCTGAAGCTCTTTTTCGGCGTCATTTTCGGAATTGTCGGCTTTTTCATGATCCGGAGTTTCCTCGAACTGCTCGGCGCGACCGGCGAGGCGCTTGAGCTGGGCGTCCAATACGGCCAGATCATCATGGTTGGGCTTCCCATCAACTACTCTATCTATTCGATTTTCACTGCATTGCGCGGCGTTGCCAACCCGCACAAGGCGATGGCTCTCATGTTCGGGATGACCGTCCTCAATATCGTCCTCGACCCGCTGCTCATGTTTGGGTGGTTTGGTCTTCCGGCGATGGGGATGCGCGGTGCGGCGATCGCCTCAGTCATTACCTTCACGATCATCTTCAGCCTTGGCGTTATCATCTTTTTCGGCCCCTGGACCAATGTCCGATTGCATATGAAGGGGAAGGAGCGGATGTCGCTTGATTCGATGTGGATCCTGATAAAGATCGGCATCCCGGCCTGGATAGGGGATATGTCGTTCTCCCTGTCGCGTCTGCTCATTACCCCGATGATCGCCGGCTTTGGAACCGCAGTCGTGGCGGCGTATGGAGTCGGTATGCAGGTGACCTCGTTTGGGATCATGTCACTGGTCGGGATCGGTCTCGGGCTGTCATCGCTGATCGGCCACAATGTTGGATCCGGCAAACATGAGCGCGCCAAAAAGACCGCCGACAAAGCGATCGGGATGGGGGTAGTCTGGATGACCCTTATCGGGATCGTCGTCTTCTTTCTGGCCGAGCCGATCATGCAGATCTTCTTCTCGCACGAAGATACGGTCGCGCATGGGACGATGCTGCTTAAGATATTCTCTTTCGGGTTCCCCTTCCTGGGAGGATGGCTGATGACCGAATCGATCTTTGGCGGAGTGGGACATAATACGCCGAACATGGTTATCAATATCATCCACTCCTGGGGATTCCAGGTGATCCCGGTACTTATCGCGACACAATTTTTCGGCGGGGGAGAACTGACCGTCTGGTGGATATTAAACGTCGCTTCGGTGCTGAGCTTCTTCGCGTATTTCACCTACTACCAGAAGGGGACCTGGCTGAAGGTGAAGGTGTAGCATTTTCGCCTGAATCCAGCAGTCTGCCTTTCTGATTTTCTTGACAGAATCGACAAAACAGCCTACGTTATTCCCGGACGATAGTGTCCGCTAAAGCAACATCAAACCGGGAGTATCATCATGCCGTGCTGTGGAAAGAAGGCGCCAGCCAAGACGACCAAGACCACGAAAAAAGCCAAACCGGCCAAGAAGAAATAGACCGGGAAGAGTGAATGAGAGACCCGCCAAGCTCGGCGGGTCTTTTTTTTGGGGAAAGAGGATTGGAGATCACCATCCAGTGTTTGCGCGGCAGACGTCCCCGTCTGCCCGATCTTGGCCCAACATCGCCATCGTCACTTCTTTCCAGCCGGCTTCTCCGCTGGAATCAACATCGAATCCAACTGATCGATCGCTTGCTGCAAAGAGATCTCCAGACTATCGATCCCCGCGTTTGGCATCGCCACCGCCCCGATCGACCCCGTATCCGGCTTGGCGCGCGGGATTCTGGAAGGTTGGGGAGAGGAAGTCGAATCCGGCACCGCGACTAGAAGTGATCCGCTGTCAGGCGCTGGAAGAGCAACGTTTTGAGCGACGGAATCAACTGGTGCAGCTGCGTCGGAGCTTGGCTCAGACTTACAGCCGGACATGGACAGCAAGATGCCCGCGGTTAGCACAGTCCTGGAGAAGGGGGCAGCATTCACAATATCATCGCCCTTCCGTTAGTGTGAAATCGACTTTATAGGTGATCCAGACCGCAACTGGCTGACCGTCCTTCTTGGCCGGGATAAATCTGTTTTCCCAACCAGCATCCATCGCCGACGCATCCAGCGACATACTGCCGGAGCTCTTCAGAACCGCAACGGCACGAACTTTCCCCGTCTTATCGACCAGGGCCCTTATCCAGACGGTCCCCATTAAGCCAGCCGTCCTGGCGAGGCGGGGGTAGTATGGCTGAGCATTGTAGATCATATCAGGCATTGAGTCGGTTGGGATGTGATCATTTGGGCCGGGCAAGGTCGTGTCTAATTCACCTTTGAGCTGTGTGGAAAAGGTACTCTCTTTGCCGCCGGAGTATTGCTTACCCTCGAAATTCATCAGGCAATTCACCCAAGCCGCGACGGGCTTGCCATTCTGAATCGCCGGCTTGAAACTGCATTTTCGAGCTGCGGCGAGTGCGGCATCGTCAAGAGCCTGATTCCCGGAACTTCTGGCAACTTTGGCATCACGAACGACACCCTTCATATCAACACCGGCTCTGACCCAGACCATTTCTATGACAGACTGATTCTTCAGTTCCATTGGATAGACCGGTGGCTCGATGTGGAACATCTCTGGCTCGACCTCGACAGAAACAAATTCATCCAGTGGTGGCACGGTTGTGTCGTAAAGAGCCGAGGAATCTTCGACGGCTGGTCCTGTCTTTGGAGAAGTTGATTCTTTCTTTGGTCGCTTGGCGTCGGAGGTTGAAGGGAGAATCGCGAGCGCGAATGATACGGTGAGCAGCAGTGTAAGCGCGGTCAGAACTCGCGACGATGTGGATAACTTAGCGTGTGATGACATAAAGAATCCCTCCGGTTGAATCATTGGTCGATCATCATCATGTCTGTTGATCGGATGTGACCCGACAAATTTGCAAAAGAGATTGACTTTTTACAAATTTTTATTTGACAAAACTTTGAGCATCTGTTACGATAGCCCTTGGACAATAGTGTCCAAAAAAGCAACACTTAAAGCAGGGAGTTTTACCCATGGCAGCAAAGAAGAAAGCCGCGAAGAAGAAAACGGCGACCAAGAAAGCCAAACCGGCGAAGAAGAAATAAGGTCGAAGCAATTCGATTCTTTGGACCCACCGCCGTCGGTGGGTTTTTTATTCACGACTTTCCGCACTCCACCACTTCGCTGCAATCGCTCTCTCCACCATCACGAAGTTTCACTGCCCGATCTCTCGCCGATCATCATTGAGCAACGTCAACAGCTTGATTCGCAACCACGAATTCATAACCCTTCAAGAGATTGTTTAACTGACTTCCCGGCGCCACGATCGAATGATGATGGAGCCAATGGTCTTATCTCGCCTTGCACGTCCGCAAAAAAGCCGTATATTGATTTTGAGCAGTCAAACTCGTGTGTCTTGGTCTCTGCCAGGAACTCCGGGTGGCACAGGCTGTACAACTATTCAGGTTTGGAGCTGTTTCCTTTGATTCGAATTTCAAGCATTCTCTGTCTGATCGCCATTCTCTCGGCCGCGGTGCAAAACCGGACCGATCTCTGGATATTGGCCGCGTCAGACTGCGAATTCCGCCCGACAACCGCTCCCATGACCTGCAGCACCGGCCCGATCGGATGTCCCAAGACTGCAAAACCGGTCGATGAACCGACCGGATGTTGCTCTTCGGCCTGCGGCGCCGAAAAGAGCGTACCCAAGCCGACCTGCTCAACTGCCGAAGCGTTCCCCGATGGTGACCTTGCCTGTCCCAATCCAGATGAGCGCAAGAACTGCTGTCGCCTGGTTCATCCACTCTGGGCCGACATTCCGCACAAAGCTGCCGGGCCGGCACCGTCGCTGGACCCTATCGCCATTTATGCCGCAGAAAGCATGGTTGTCGTTTCCCGGCCTCATACCATCGAACTGTCTATCAGACCCTGGGGGATACATCCTTCTATTGCCTCGACTGTCCTTCTGATCTGATCTCCACCCGGATCATGTTTCCGCATGATCCATTCCGAAGACAGACGTAGTTCAAATCACAATAGTAGGAGATTTCTCATGAAGAAATATTCGATTCTCATTGTCATGGCGATCGCCTTCCTCCTTATGGTTGGCTCCGGCACCGTGATTGCCGGCGAAAAGTGCGCCAAGGGTGACGCTGCTTGCGCTAAGGTCTGCAAATCGAACGATACGGCAGGCAAGGCGAAATGCGACACTGCGTGCGCCGGCAAGACTGACTGCACCAAAAAAGCCGACTGCAAGAAAGCATGCGACACCAAGAAGTGCGATCCGGCCAAGTGCAAACCGGGTCAGTGCGACATGTCGAAGTGCAAACCGGCGGGAACTACCACTGCTCCCAAGGCAGAAACGAAGAAGTAGTAGTCCGTTCAGATAATCCTCAGGGAAGGCCGCCCATCTGGGCGGCCTTTTGTTTGTTGCGCGGCAGACGTCCCCGTCTGCCCGACTCAGTCCCTTGAAACGCGCCCACCAGTATCACATTTGCCCGAACCTGCCGACCTATTCTATTGACAACTGTACAAATGGGCAGTAAGGTATACCGTGCAATGCAATGGCAACAACTGGAGCAACTGGTGAAACTACCACTGACCGCCAAGCAGCGTCAGATATTCGATTACATTGAGGGGGAGATCACCGACCGCGGCCACGCCCCGACTATCCGCGAGATCGGCTTGCGTTTCGGGATCACGTCGACCAATGGCGTCCGCACTCATCTGACCGCTCTGATCAAGAAGGGGTATGTCAAAAAACAACAGTTCATCTCGCGCGGGCTGGAGCTCTCCCGTCCGATCGCCAACCAGATCGGCCGGATGCCTCTGGTCGGACGGGTCGCCGCCGGTTCGCCGATCGATGCTATCGAGAATATCGAGAAAGACCTCGCGTTTGATCTCTCGTTTGTCCCGAAAGGGGAGTCGTTTGCGCTCCGCGTGAATGGTGACTCGATGAAAAACGCCGGGATACTCGATGGTGACATTGTGCTGGTGAAAAAGCAGGCGGTGGCACAGCGCGGGGATATCATTGTCGCCCGGATCAATAACGAGGCTACGGTCAAGCGCTACCAACCCGAGGGGGACAAGATCCTGTTGATGCCGGAGAACGACGCTTTCGAGCCGATTGTGGTGAGCAAGCGTTCAGGTGAATTCCGGATTGAAGGGAAAGTCGTCGGCCTGGTCCGCAGGATGGGGTAATGTCGAGCTTGGTGGTCTGGTCTCGTCTTCGCTCGACCCGACGGGATTTAGCTATAAAGAACAACTCACCGGTTCGTCGCCCCGAGCGGAGTCGAGGGGTGCTTGTCAGCGAAGGCGACGCCTGACTCAACTTCTTGTCTATCTTACCGATACAATTCCAGTTGACATTACGGGGTGAGGCTATACATTGGGATTTCCACGGCGGCGCCAGCCGCCGGTTTGTTGTCTGCAGGCCGCAGTAGCTCAGCTGGTAGAGCAGCTGATTCGTAATCAGCAGGTCAGCGGTTCGATTCCGCTCTGCGGCTCTTTGTTCTGCTAGCGGGGTTGCGGGGAATTCTGTAATCCCAGCATGGTTGACATCGCTTTGCCTGAAGGGGAAGGAGACTGTCCGATGTTCGGAAAGGGTATCGTCGACATAGAAGAATTGTCCAACGCAGTACACGATATTGAATCACGCAAGGTGTTTGGAGGCGATTCTCAGCTACCAATCGGGCGCCTACAGAGCATCCACAAATGCCGTGTGGAACGCAGTAGTTTTCGACGCTTATAATAAGGTCCGCTATCTTTCCGAATTCTATAAAGATGCGGGTGCCACAGTTTTATTGAACGGTTTTGTAGCGGGAGTCAAAAACAGAGACTTTCGAGCAGAGCCGGAGCTAATTCGGGGGCTGTCTGTGGTACTGCACTTTTTCGATCAAACAGAATTAGACAAGCTCCTGGCAATTTTTGACGCGCGCAATTTATCCTCTCATCCCTCGTTGAATGCTGATGGGCGAATGAGGACTCCAACTGCCGAAGAGGTGCGCTATCACATGAGGAGCGCAGTCGAATTTCTGCTTGGTCATCCACCAGTAATAGGCAAGTCGGCGCTCGATTCGGTTATAAGGGACTTGGAAGGGACTCCCGGGTTTCCCCCGCCGATTGTTTTCTGGTGACATCCTGGTAATGACTTGAGTTGTTTTGCAAGTGTTCATTTAATCGGGGGCGAAACTTCCGTCCTACGTTATTTGTGGTTTGGCGCAAATACATTACTCTACACAGCCGAATCCCCCGCCGCAAAGCAGCGGGGCCGCGCGGGGAACAAGAGGCATTTGGAGTAGAGCTGAACGAATTGCGTGCTACGTTGTCGGGTTGAGCCAATAAGGAGGATTTGCCCCCATCACACCGGCATCAGCGCCAGCATATACTCCAGCAACTTCACCGTCCCCGCCTTGCCGCCGTCGCCGACTTCCATCGGCGGGCCAACACAAGTCGGACAGCCGGAATAACATTCGCACCGATTAATATGGTCGCGGCAGGCATCAAACAGACGTTCCGATTCACTATACAGCTTCTCAGCCAACCCCACCCCACCCGGGATATTCTCATAAATATAGACAGTCGGGCGTTCCGTGAATGGCGCCTTCACCTGCGAGATGGAGCGAAGGTCCCGGGCATCACACATCACCCACAATGGCGCAATCTTCCCCAGCATATTCGCCAATCCTCGCAATGACCCGCCAAACTGGTCCAGCTTGATACCGAGCTTCTCGGCGATATCCTCCGGGAAGGAGTACCAGAATGAATTGGTATGCATTTCAAGTTCCGGCATCACCAGATTGCCGGAGCCGATATTCTCATGCGTCTGGAACTTGATCTTTTTAAAGAGGACAGTGGTGCAGGTGACCGCCACCTCTCCGGCGTGGAGCCGCGCCTCGCCGATCTCTTTCTCCTGATTGACCGCCAACACTTTCAGGTCGGTTTTGGTCTCGGCATCGGTGTAGTAGTCGACCTGAACCTCCTTCACATACGCCTTTTTCCCATCCCAATCCAGATTGGTCACCTGGTACTGGTTGGCGGAGTGAAGATAGATTGCCTCAGGATGCAGGAAGACCGGAGCAGAGAAATAGTCAACCTCGCCGATCACCCGCGCATTATCCGATTCATTCAGGATCACAAAATTATCCGGCGAAGCTGACCTGAGGGAGACTCCCTCGGCCGGATATATCTCCGATGACCAGTGGTACCGGTCGTTCGATTTGCGGAGGATATTCTGGTCCGCCAGATATTCAAGGATCTGACGGGTGTCCGCGTCATCGCCGTATTCTTCCACGCCAAACGGCAATTCAAACGCCGCGCATTTGAGGTGGCTGGTCCTGATTATCAGATTGTCCGGGTCAATGATGCCCGACTCCGGCGTTTTGTCGAAAATGTATTTCGGCTCCGAGCAAAGGAATTGGTTAATTGCGCTCGAATTGGCGATCATGACAGTGACGGAGGTACCGGAGCGTCGCCCCGCGCGCCCCGCCTGTTGCCAGAGGGAGGCTATCGAACCAGGGTAGCCGACAATTATCGAGACATCGAGCGAGCCAATATCAACCCCCAACTCCAGCGCATTAGTAGAGACAACTCCCGTTATTGTGCCGGCCCGAAGCCCGGATTCTATCTGCCGACGTTCGTTCGGAAGGTACCCACCCCGATACCCGGCGATATTGATCCCTTTGCCGAAATCCCCCTTCAGTTCGCGCTGTAAATAGGTTAACAACACCTCGACATAGAGCCGGTAATGCGCGAAAACGATCGTCTGGACTTTATTGCGAAGGAACAGTGCGGCCAACCGCGCAGCCTCGTTTATGGATGACCGCCTGATACCTAACTGCTTGTTCACCACCGGTGGATTGTAGATAAGGAAGTGCTTTTCGCCAGTTGGCGCGCCATTGTTGTCTATCAGAGTCGGGCGACGTCCAATTATCCGCGCGGTCAATTCAGCCGGGTTGGCGATAGTCGCCGAACAGCAGATGAACTGCGGATTCGACCCGTAGAAGGCGCAAATCCGTTTCAGCCGTTTGATGACATTCGCCAGATGCGACCCGAATATCCCCCGATAATTATGGATCTCATCGATCACCACATACTTGAGATTCTCAAACAACTTGATCCACTTGGTATGGTGGGGGAGAATGCCGGCATGCAGCATATCCGGATTGGTCACGACGATATGCCCGGCAGAACGGATCAGCCGACGCGCCGTCTGTGGCGTGTCACCATCGAAAGTGTAGGTCTTGATATCAACATCAAGCTTCTGGATCAGCTCATACAACTCGGAAAGCTGGTCCTGCGAGAGTGCTTTGGTCGGGAAGAGGTAGAGCGCGCGGGAATTCGGCTCCCGCATGATCTCATTGAGCACCGGAAGATTGTAGCAGAGTGTTTTCCCCGAGGCGGTCGGCGTAACCACGACAACATCTTCGCCCCCGATCACCGCTCTGACCGCATCCGCCTGATGCGAATACAATTGTCGGATATTCCGCGCCTTCAGGGTCGCTACCAGTCGGTCATTCAGTTCGGTCGGAAAATCAGCATACACTGCCGGCTTGGGGCTGAACGATTTCCAATGGCTAATATTGTCGCTGACCTCGGTGTCATTCCGCAGCAGGTCGATGATCTGTTCTAAGTTCATGTACTCTTCTGATCGTCACACGACGCTGGTCAGATTCCGTTTACAGATATCGCAGAATTTGTCGCTTTTGTTGTCGATATCCAGCATCACCTGGCTGTAATAATTGACGCACTTCGGATTGCGGCACTCGGTCAGTTCAAACAGATGCGCCAGGCGGTGGACTGCTTCCTTGAACAGGCGGGGGTAAACTTTGCTTTCGTCTTCCGGGAGGCCGTAAAACTCCTGGCGTATTCGATAGAGCGAAAGCACCGCTGTCCCGGAGAGCTTGTCGACATATCCCATGATATAGTTCTCATCCGGCAGGTAGAGGTCCTCTTCGCAGATGGCCAGCACCTTTTCGCGGCTGTTTGCTTTGGTTCGCTCCAATTTGGCGAGAATCACCTGGGCGTAGTATTGATTGCGGATGACATTGTATGCCTCCGAGGGCATCTTCATCCCCTTGAGAATGTCAACCGAACGACTGAAGACCGGCCCCAGATTGGAGGCCAGCTTGTTGACCATCATGAAGTCGACATCCCCCATAGGGACAACAACGATCTTTGATTTCAACAATGACACGCGGTAATGGCTCCTGTCAGTCAGTCGTAAAGAAGGGGGTGCTCGAACCGGTCGAGGATACCTTTATCTCCGCCTTGCGAGCACATTTGGGACACCACCCGACAAATGCAGTCCCGGAGTTGTTCAGATAGATCCGCGCGTAGACCTTGCAGCATCGAAAATGAATGCCGACAAATGGTCGCTTGCGTCCCTCGTTATTCTCGGGCGTCTCCACACCCAAATATACGCCGTTGTGGATGCAAACAAAAGGGTAATTGGGGAGCCGAATATCACCTTCGGCGAGGCTCAGACTATTGAGATAACTGCTTGAGTTCTCGAAGTATGGCTGGTCCGGAGGAGGTCCCCAGGCGCGTCGCGCCGGCGGCCAGCAATTTCTCACAATCGGCGACCGTCTTGATCCCACCCGAGGCCTTCACCTCGATCTGTCCCGCCGAACTTGCGACCAGCCGGTTTACCTGATCGACTGTCGCTCCGCCGAAAAATCCAGTCGAAGTCTTCACGAATTGCGCCCCGCCGAGTACTACTGCCTTGGTAGCTTCGCTCTGCTGTTGATCGGACAGTTTACCTGCCTCAATGATCACTTTGAGTACGATATCTGCGGGGATCTGACGGCGAACCTTCCGAATCTCCGCCTCAACCTCCGCAAATCGATTTGCCACCAGCCAGCCGATATTTGCGACCATGTCGATCTCGTGTGCGCCATCCAGAACCGCTTCGACCGCCTCAGCGACCTTGATATCGGTTCGATTTGCCCCAAGCGGAAACCCGACCACCGATACCAGTCTGACCCGGCTGTCCATTAGCCGCTTGGATGCATTCGCCACCCACGCCGGATTGACCACCACCGCATACAGATCATATTCGATCGCTTCAGCGCACAGGCGTTCGATCCCTTCCTCTGTAACCTCTGAATGGAGTGCCGCCTGTTCGATGCGCCGATTCAACTCACGCAAGATAGAGTCGAGTACCATCCGCTTAACTCCGCTCCAGCGCATTCCGGAAAGAGACACCGGCCGATGGTCTGGTTACCTGAAGGATATCGCAGATTGTCGCTCCAAGGTCCGCAAACGAATCTCGCGTACCCAGATTGACACCCGCCTTGATTCCCGCACCGTAGACTATCAATGGCACATACTCTCGCGTATGATCGGTCGAGTGCTTTTGCGTCGGATCACACCCATGATCCGCTGTTATCACCAACAGATCGGTCGGTTTGAGATGAGGGAGGAAATTCCCAAGGTCAGTATCGAATTCCTCCAGCGCCCGGGCGAAATTGACTTCGTCGTTTCTATGCCCCCAGAGTTGGTCAAAATCGACGCAATTCGCGAAGATGAGCTTGTGCTCGGTATCGTTGGAAACTGCCTTTAGTGTAGCCTGCATCACCTCACGATTATCCGCAGTCTTGATCGCCTTGTTCACCCCCTGACCGGCAAACAGATCGTATATCTTGCCAACCGCCAGTACCGGCTTGCCACTATCGTTAGAATATCCAGCATTGTGGGGGAGAGAGGGAGGCGCGAGAAATCCTTCCGGCGCGATGTTCGCTCGAACGATCCCGGCTTCCCGATAAATGGGCGCGCGATCACCCTGCCGACATCGTATTTTCCAGTCAACATCTTGCGCGCAATCTCGCAGATCCGATACAACTCAGGTACTGGAATGATCTCTTCATGCGCCGCCAACTGAAATACGGAATCCGCCGAGGTATAGAGAATAACGGCGCCGGTCCTGACATGCTCTTCGCCTAGTTGCTCAATGATCTCTGTCCCACTTGCCGCAATGTTGCCGATCGTCTTCACTCCGGCCAACCGCTCGAATTTCTCGACCAGATCTCTCGGAAAGCCGTCAGGAAAAACAGGGAAGGGGGCATCAAGGATTATTCCTGCCATCTCCCAGTGTCCGGTCGTCGAGTCTTTTCCCGGCGATCTCTCAGCCATCTTGCCGTATGACCCTGATGGCGACTGTACCGTGGGCCACACCTGCGATCGGCACGATATTCCCAAGCCCCATGTTCTGCAATGTCGGGAGATTCAGGCCGCCGACCGATGTCGCGACATTTGGAATAGTGGATGCCCCGCTGTCTCCATAGGCGGCCGCATCCGGTAACTCACCCACCCCGCAGGCATCGGCAACAATGATCACGACTCGTTCGATTTGCATGGAGGAAATGTAGGTCTGAGTACTCTTCGCGCAATCAATTTCTTCGCGACCAGACAAACAAAAGGCGCATCCATCGGAATGCGCCTAATATATCTTTCTGGACGCGCAGTGCTATTTCGAATTCACCGCCACCAGCTCGTAATTCATATCGATATCCGCGAGGACTTTGCGTTCCTTCATCACGCCTTCTTTCAGGCCACGACGGTCGCCATCGATCTCCCATCGCTCACTCATATTAACGACCAATCCCTCATTGTGAGCGAAATTGACCGTTCCTTTGATCCGAATACGGTCGATCCCGGACCTCTGTAACGAATCGGTCGGATCCTGTACGAACGGTATCAGCAGATTGCCGTCATATCCAATACGGATAACTTCGTACCCCTGCTCCGTACCGAAATCAAGCACAGTAAAGGTGGTGGCGGCGACTGCGGATGTATCGGGAAGAACAACGTCGGCAGTCTGGGTCCAGGCCGAACCTTTGTGTACCGGTTCAGTAGGGAAGATCATGAACCCCTGGTCGTAATATTCACGGATATATTGCCGCTCGGCGGAATCAAGTGGCGTGATGAACTCAAGGTCCACCACTTTGCCGCGGCTCGACATATAGATGATCATCTCACGCTTGTCGTGCAGCGTATCGATCTTGGACTTGTCTTCTTTGCTCGGACCAACAATATCCCAGGAGGTCTGCTCGAGGATCTCGGCAGTGGAATCTTCAAGCGTCCGACGGACCACTTGCAGGATCTTCATGGAGACGGTTGAGTTTGCCTCTTCCAGCGTCGAATCTCCCTCCATAACCTGCCAGCGCCGGACGGCACTCTGGTCATATTCGAAGGCAGTTCCTGACTGGAAGTTCAGGCGAAGGGTGACTTGCTTTTCGGACGTCTCGCACCCGGAGACCAGAACAAGCAAACCCATGAAAAGCGATATGGCGGTTATACACTGTTTCATCATCAATCCTTGAATCGAAATGAGCCGCCCCTAATAGGAGCCAAGCATGTCGTCCATTGTAGTATATCGGCCGACAGGGCCCGGCGCTCCAAGGGCAAACATGCTACGGACGAGAGAATTTTTCTCCTCTTTGGTCAGGACTAATCCCTTGTCCGAGCCAAAAGTCTGGTTGATTGAGCCGGCGAGCAATACCGGAGTCTCGCTATGAATCGTCACCCCGGACAGCTCCTGGCGCTTTGACCCGAGATAGATCGCCCCGATCATCAGCACAAACGACGCCGCAAAGAGCATCATCGAACGGACCAGGGCCCCGGTCGGACGATTGTGAGTAATTGAGGTGATGGTCGTCCGCTCCAACTCCGCAGACCGGGATGACTCAACCGTCCGGGCATAGATCAGCGCTTCCGACTCACTCCAGTAGTCGGCGCCGGGCTCGGGGGGAGTGGATGCATCGCGGGTCTGCTTCAGCAGGTCGCGAAGTTTCTTTCCCGATTCCAGTTCGGATGTGCAGGCTGGACAATCTGCCAGATGGCGCTCCAGATCAGCCACCTGTTGCGGAGAAAGCTCCCCATCCAGATAGTCATCCAGAAGCGGCACGGCTTGGTGGCACGTCATTTTTACTCCTTTGCGCTCAGCCGTTTCTTCAAGATCTTTTTCAGCTTCGTCCTGGCGATATGGAGGTTCGACCGCACGGTCGCCTCTGGACACTCGAGAATCCCCGCTACTTCAGCTTTGGTGTATCCTTCGACATCATGCAGCACCACGGTGATCCGTTGGCGCGGGGGGAGTCGATCAAGTGCCTTCTGTATCTCCTCCATTACCACCTTGTCCCTGAGCAGTTCTTCCGGCGTCCGGACCCGGCGCGCCAGATCGATCTGCATCTCACCCGGCAACGCTGTCAGGTCATCCGACACCGTCCCCCGACCGCGCTTCTTCCGAAGCAGGTCGATCGCGTAATTCGTCGCGATCCGGGTCAAGAACGAGGTGAAGCTGTTGACATTCGCTATCTCTTTCTGGCGACGGTAGACCCTCACGAAGGTCTCTTGCACTACGTCGTCGGCATCCAGATGGTTTCCCAGGAGCCGATAGGCCAGATAGTAGATATTCTTCTGGTATCGCTTCACCAGTTCCGCAAAGGCCAACTCGTCGCCTTTGACAAAACTCTCCACCAGTTCGGGTACAGACTTATTCATATCGTGAGAGCCGTACCCTCGCTTTTACAGACGATTTCCTGCCTGAATTGTGCAAGGAAAGAAAAACCGATTGACGAACCATCACCCAAACGGTATGCTTACCGCCTGTCTTTGTCAATTGTTTTTTGTACAAGGACTTAGCACGGTAAATCTATGCAGGAAAATGTCGTCCAGGCCAACAAATGGAAGTTCTTCACTGTCGGGGCAGTGGGGACATTCATGGCCACGTTTGATGGTTCAATATTAAACGTCGCCCTCCCCACCATTACCTCCGATTTCCAGACCGATGTCGGCACGGTCGCCTGGACTGTCCTCGCCTATTCGCTCACCCTTATCTCCCTGATGATGATCTTTGGCGCCTGGACCGAGGTCAAAGGGTATAGCTACTCTTATAAGTTTGGCTATTATTTCTTTCTGATTGGGTCCGTGTTATGTGCCCTCAGTAACTCGATTGAGATGCTGATTTTTGCCCGGGTCGTTCAGGCGGTTGGCACCGCCATGTTCGCGGCCATCGGCCCCGGCATGGTGGCCCAGGTCTTTCCGCCAAATGAACGGGGGAAAGGGCTGGGTTTGCATGTCATGATGGTGGCCGGCGGCTTTATGTTTGGCGCCCCGATCGGCGGACTCCTGCTGACCTATCTTTCCTGGCACTGGATATTTCTGATTAATATCCCGATCGGCCTCTTCGGCCTGTCGCTGGTTTATCGCTATTTCAAGATCCTCCCGCCGCATGAATCCACGCGGAAACTGCATTTTCCGGGTGCGGTTGCGATCTCACTCAGCCTGGTCACCGGCGTATTCATGCTGACGCAACTGAAGGAACATCCGGTCACGGATATCACCGTCTGGGGATTGGCCATCGTGTCGGTAGTGGCGTTTCTGTTCTGGCTCAAGTCAGAGTCAAATCCGGCAACCGCGCTGATCGGCCTGGATCTGTTTAAGCAGAACAAGACATTTACGTATTCACTCGCCTCGGCCTCGGCTCATTTTACCGGGACCTCGGGTATCTTTGTTTTGATTCCGTTTTATCTCGAGAATATCCGCGGCTTTGAGCCGAAAGAGGTCGGCATGTTCCTCATTATCCTGCCGATCCTGATGTTCATTCTCTCGCCGCTGGCAGGGAAACTTTCCGACAAGATCGGCTTCCGCTTGCTGACCACGGCCGGGATGCTGATCACCTGTGTTGGCCTTTATTTGCTTACCGGGTTGGAGCCGGATTCCACCACGCTGTACATTGTCTCGGCGATCATGGTGATCGGGGTGGGGATAGGCTTTTTCGGCACCCCTAATTCATCCGCCATGATGGGGGCTGTCTCCGAGCGCCAGCGGGCGGTCGCCTCCGGGATACTGGCAACCAACCGGAATATCGGGATGTCGGTCGGAATCGCGCTTTCGACCTCGCTTTTCACCTATCTCCAGCGGGTTAATGCCGGGGCGGGGTCCGAAGAAGCGATATTTCTCCTCAGTTACCGTCCGGTCATCTATGTTGGGATCGTTTTATGCCTTTTTGGGACGATTTTCTGCCTCTTCCGGGGAAATCGGACCTCCGCATAAAGGGGTATTGACAAGAACTTACCCCGGCTATATACTTGGGGCTCTTATAAAGACGGGGCCATAGCTCAGCTGGGAGAGCGCTTGAATGGCATTCAAGAGGTCGGGAGTTCGATCCTCCCTGGCTCCACCAAATTTGAACCTCGCTTCGGCGGGGTTTTTGTTGAGGGACCCCGCGTCCGCCCTCCCGATGCGTGCTTCCCCCTGGCGGAGACGTTTCCCGCGAGCGAAGCGACCGCCATTCCCCTCCGCTCTGCCTGGGCCGAAATTGTATCAACGACTTATTCAAACCCTAAGCATACTCATGGAGAAACAATGAAACGAACTGGTTCGGCGGTCTGGAATGGCGGCCTCAAGGATGGAAAAGGGACTGTCTCAACACAAAGCGGCGTCCTCAAAGAAACTCAATACTCATTCGGCTCGCGCTTTGAGTCCGGGATCGGCACTAACCCCGAAGAACTGATTGGCGCGGCGCATGCCGGCTGTTTTTCGATGGCCCTCTCCGGCCAACTGGGCGAGGCCGGTATGACCGCTGAGTCGATCCGGACCACCGCCACTGTCACCCTGGAAAAGACCGATTCCGGTTTTGGCATCACCGAGATTCATCTCGACCTGACCGCCAAGATCCCCGGCGCGGACCATGCGAAATTCATGACGGCGGCGAACAACGCGAAGGCCGGCTGCCCGATCTCGAAGCTGCTGAACACAAAGATCACGCTCGACGCCAAGCTGGAAGCGTAGTCATTAGATATTGTGATGTGATGAAAAGCCCCGCCTGAGCGGGGCTTTTTTTGTATGTGTTGTCGTAGAGTACACTATCAGTTCAAAGAACGTCATCGCGAGCCTGACATCTCTTCAAGTTGTCTCGCACAACGTCAGGCGCGTTCGCTTCGCTCATCCGCCTTCGGCGGAAGTGGGCCTGACCTACAGGCCTTTCAATCTGGAAACGGGCAAACGGGGACGTCTGCCGCGCAAAGAATCAATTCAGATTCGCATCTCGTCTTCGCTCGATGCGACAGGAAAGTCGGTGATGCTTGTTTTCAGAAATTACGGTCCTTGGGACCGTCGGGTCGAGCGAAGTCGAGACCCGAATAATGTCGCCCCCCCGTATTACAACACTCACTACTCCCGGACCCACCCCCATTAATAGAGCGGAGAAGTGTGGTCAGATGCCTTTCTCTTTTGCAGACGGAAATCGATCACTCCTCCCAAAACATCAAACCACTTCCACACAACAACATGATGATTCCAGCCTG
Organism: bacterium; assembly: GCA_016708025.1. NCBI lineage: Bacteria > bacterium. The sequence continues at coordinate 888,642 of JADJGQ010000001.1, forward strand.
GTATCCCCCTCCCGACTAGCACCGGTCACTGTTGCTGTACCACCAAATTGAGAAATGCCATACAAGAAAAAGGCGGCCTAAGCCGCCTCAATTCGCTCTACCGTTTTCGGTAGCTCTTCATCCACGAACCTGTCGTGGCGTTTGATTATCCTCGCCGGTGTCCCCGCCACCGTTGTATTCGATGGTACATCGCGCATTACCACAAAACTGTTTGCGCCGATCTTGACATCATTCCCGACATGGATCGGCCCAAGCAAAATGGCGCCGGTCCCGATAGTCACGTTGTTGCCAAGCGTCGGGTGACGTTTTCCGATATGTTTCCCTGTCCCGCCGAGCGTGACATTATGAAAGAGCTGGCAGTTTTCGCCAATGATGGTCGTTTCACCGATCACCACTCCCATCCCGTGGTCGACAAAAAAGCCTTTACCGATCGTCGCCCCCGGGTGTATCTCCAGCCCGGTCAGAAACCGCACCAGTTGCGACAACAACCGCGGAATGAACGGCAGATGCAGCTTGTAGAGCAGATGGATAAACCGATGCGCCGTGATCGCGTGAAACCCGGGGTAGAGGAGGAACTCGATATTCTTCGCCGCCGGATCATTGCGGAAGATCGCCCGTATATCTTCGACTATCGCTATCATAAGATATTTCCTGTATCGGCTAATTGGCCGGCGGATTTGACTCCTCAAACAACTTGGTGGAGAGATACCGTTCGCCGGTGTCGCAGACAAATGTCACCACCGTTTTCCCCGGCCCAAGTCGTTTTGCCACCTGCAGAGCGGCCCAGACAATCGCTCCTGACGATGTCCCTGCCAGAATTCCTTCCTTGCGGGCAAGCGATCTGGCAGTTTCGAAAGCATCATCGGTCGGCACCTGGACAATTTCATCAACCACGTCTTTATCATAGTTGTCCGCGATGAATCCAGCGCCGATCCCCTGAATTGGGTGCGGCGTATGTGTCCCGCCGGACAGCACTGGGGAGGCCTGTGGTTCAACCGCTATGATCTTTGCACCATATTTCTTCCTCAGCACTGCACCTGCGCCGGAAATTGTCCCGCCAGTCCCGACTCCAACCACAAAAGCATCAAGATGGATATTGCCGAGATCTTCGATTATCTCCGGCCCGGTGGTCGAAGCATGAATCGCCGGATTGGACTTGTTATTGAATTGCATCGGCATAAAGCCATTGCCGAGTGCGAGAATCTCTTCGGCCTTTTTGATCGACCCTTTGATCCCTTCCGCCGCAGGCGTGAGCACCAACTCGGCGCCAAAGTGACGCATCACCGCGCGGCGCTCTATTGACATTGAGTCAGGCATCGTAATAATGCACTTGTATCCTTTGGCAGCCGCCACCATCGCGAGGGCAATGCCGGTATTTCCGGAGGTTGGCTCAATGATCGTCATGCCTGGCTTCAGGCTACCGTCCCGTTCGGCTGCGTCAATCATGGAAATCCCGATACGGTCCTTGACTGATCCGCCGGGATTGTGGCTCTCCATCTTGGCATACACAGTCGCAGAGCCGGGGTATGGAATGCGGTTCAAGCGAACGAGGGGGGTCCGTCCGATCGCCCCGATAATGCTGTCGAATCTCATCACATCCTCCAAAATGTTATGTAAGATACGCTACAACCAAGGTCCAGATTGCAATGTTCCCGCAAACTGGACAAAGCAAGAGCCGGCAGGACTGCCATGCTCTATATCGACTGCTTGAATGAATTAGATAGGTGTCCCCTCAGGGACAGCTCGGGAAAGTACCGGACCCGGTCAACAGAAAGGCTATCAACGTGCTAAGATCGGTCAGGTCAATTGTCCCCAGCCCATTGATATTCGCCTCTTCCGGGCAGGGGAGAGCCGGACGGGGAGTCACGGTCAGATACGAAATGAGGAGCGACAGGTCAGAGAGGTCGATTGCGCCGACCACATTGACATTGCCGGTCGTGCCCACACAGCAGGGACCGGATGTACATGCCGATGGTACCCCATCGGGGACGATTTTGTAGATAGTACCACCGTAATGGACTATGTAGAGTTCGCCATTCCAGTCTTCGCCGAATGAACTGATCTGAATTGAACCTAAATCAAGTTCGGTGCTACGATCCTGGAAGTTGGTCACGGTTGTGCCATCATAATTGAGGCTCCAGATCGTCCCCTGGCAATAGTCGCCATAGAAATATGTGCCGGTCAGATCGGGGATAGCGCATCCGCGATAGACATATCCACCGGTGACGGAGCAACCTTCGGAGTGGGAATATTCAGTAAACGGATCGGTCAGCCCGGTGAGTGATTCGCATCCTGTCGATGGGTTATGGCAGTGGTCCCCTTCTTTCAGTCGCCAGCCGTAGTTGAGACCGCCCGAAGAGGATGCACCTTCGAAATTCACTTCTTCCCAATTCCCCTGGCCGACATCGCCGACATACATATCGCCGGTCGTCCGGTCAAAGCTAAACCGCCACGGATTGCGCACACCAAGCGCCCATATCTCTTCGCGCCATCCGGGCTGTCCGACAAAGGGATTACTCGGCGGGATCGTATAGCCGCTCACAGTGTTGACATCGATACGCAGAATTTTCCCCAACAAATTCGTGCTGTCTTGCGCGCGATTGCCGGGGTCGCCGCCGGAGCCGCCATCGCCCAATCCAATGTAGAGGTAACCATCCGGGCCAAATGCCATCATGCCGCCATTGTGATTGGAGAACGGCTGTGCCACGGTGAAAAGAGTATCCTGCGATGCGACCAAACCCGAATCCTGGCTGGTGGCTGACCGCTGAAATCGTGCAACGACGGTAGCGCCGTCCGACACACGAGTATAGTTAAGGTAGAAATAGCGATTGGTGGCGTAATCTGGATGAAACGCCAACCCAAGCAACCCCTGCTCGCCGCCAGTGCGACGAACCAGCGTACTGCAGTTCATGAACGGGGTCGACTGGAGAACACCGTTTTTTATCAGGCGGATCAACCCGGCCCGCTCAATCACAAAAAGCCGTGTAGTGTCACCAGGTGCATACGTCAGGAAGAGCGGCTGATTCAGACCACTGACCACCGGAGTGGTTGTCAACGGCGTGGCTGCCTCGGTCGCCTCAGTCAGGGTGAACAAAGCTAGAAAGCCAGCCAGTATCAGGAGTAGTCGTCGGCTTGTGTGCATGGTCGTCATAAGTCGCTTCCCCGGTCTGTCGTCCGATGTTGTGGACTAATTGCGTCTACGTATTATACCGGCGAACGACTATTTTGCCAAGAAAATTCGAGCGTGTGAAGGGTAAGGAATGCGTTAGCTGTCGATCAGTTGGAAACTCTGGATCCGGTCAAGCCGGAATGTCCGTTCTGCTTGGGCGGTCTGGCAATAGGCGATAATGTAATAGAGCGACCGCTTGGCTTGTATCTGTTTGGGATGGATAATTCGTTTCTGGGGGATACCATTCTCTGTCGCATACAGTATTTCAATCGCCAGCTTCTGTTCGATCGCGATTGTCAGATCGGTGAACTCTGCCGGCAGGTCTATCTCTTTGGCTCGCCATTCCTGCAGCGAATGGCGACCGAATGTCTGATAAACTGCGACAGGATCGGGGAGATCAGCCAATCTGACTGCGGCTTCTTCCATCAGCGAGCGCACATGAAGGGCATCGGATAACGCCCGATGTTCCTGATTTTGCGCGATTTTGAACGCTGAGATCAATGACAGGAGCGAATATGACGGCGCCCCGGGGAATAGCCGATGGAAGATGTCGACAGTATCAAGCACCGGATTGTCCGGGATCGTCAGGCGCGCACGGTCCAGCTCCACTCCAACAAATGAAATATCAAACGGCGCATTGTGCGCGACGAGTACGGCATCGCCAATAAACTCGACAAAGCGTCCAAGAACCTCGGCCGCCTTGGGGGCATTCAGCACCATGCTGTTGTTAATATGGTGGACCGCGATCGCGTCGGGTGGGATTTCTCGCTCGGGGTTGATCAATTCCTGGAAGGTTGCGGTTGGGTTTTCACCCAGCCTGAACTTGACTGCGCCGATCTCGACAAGTCGATCCGAAACCGCCCAAAGGCCGGTAGTTTCGGTATCGAAAGCGACAAGCGATCGGTCGCCGATCAGCTTCTGGTGTAACGCAGGGGTGGACATCGCTTTAGTATACCCAGCGCGCAACCGTTGACAAACACTTTTTACCCTGTATCTTACATCCGGAGGTTATGGTATGAAACTCATGCAGTCGGATTGTCGACTTCCCGCCGCCCACACCAAAGCGGTGCTCTCTTACGCCTTCTACTACAATGCCCTGGCCGGGTCAGGTCTCCAGGACGAATAGCCTTCCGGGTTCTCGCGTGGCCACCACGCCTGCATTCACTTTTCGCCAACAATTAACATTCGGATAGGGAGTAGCTCATGGCTGCCAAAGAAGTTGTCATAAATGGTGCCGACCTGACGATCGATCAGGTGCACGAAGTTAGCCGTCTCGGTGCGGTCGTTAAAGTCGCCCCCGAAGCGTTCAAAGCGATCGAAGCAAGCCGTAAGGTCATTGAAAAGAAAGTCGCCGCCGGACTGGCCGTCTACGGCGTCACTACCGGTATCGGCGAATTCGCCCGCATTCAGATCTCCCCCGAGCAGGGGATGGAACTGCAGAAGCGCATTGTCTATTCACATGCCGCCGCAGTCGGCAAGATCATTCCGGAAGAAGATGTTCGCGCCGCCATGCTGCTTCGCGTCAACTGCCTTTCCAAAGGGTATTCAGGCGTCCGTCCGTTGATCGTCGAAACACTGGTTGCGATGCTCAACAAGGGCGTACACCCGGTTGTTTATCAGAAAGGTTCGCTTGGTACCTCGGGCGACCTGTCGCCGCTCTCTATGATCGCAGAAGTAGTCATGGGCGAGGGACGGGCATTCTACAAAGGGAAGATGATGCCCGGTGGTGAAGCGATGAAGGCCGCAGGGATCGCCCCGGTCGTGCTCAGCTTCAAAGAAGGTCTCGGTATTATCAATGGTACGCAGGCATTCACCGGAGTCGGCGTGCTGGCTATCTACGATGCCATAGGTCGCCAAAAACGCGATCATTGCCGCGGCCATGACGGTTGATGTCGTCAGCTCGTCGGTGGGTTGTTTTGATGCCCGCGTGCATAAGATCCGCAATCATCGCGGACAACAAGTGGTCGCCGAAAATGTGCGCCGCCTTATTGCCGGCTCCGAAACTATTCCGGGGAATGTAGGCAAAGTACAGGATGCATATTCACTCCGCTGCATTCCTCAAATACTGGGTCCCTCGATTGATGCATTGGCCTATTGCACCAGAGAGCATCTCGATGAGATAAATGGCGTCAGCGACAACCCGCTGTTTTTTGCCGCAGAAGATGAGTATTTGGCGGCCGGGAATTTCCATGGCCAGCCGGTGGCGATGGCGCAGGATTTCCTCGCTATTGCAATCGCTGAATTTGCCGATTTGGCCGAACGCCACACCAACCGGATGATGAACCCGGTTCTCTCCGGTCTGCCGGACTTCCTGGTCGAAGGGAAAGGACTCAACTCCGGTCTGATGGTGGCACAGTACTCTCAGGCCGCACTGATCTCTGAAAACAAGATGTTTGCTCATCCGGCAGTGGTTGACAACGTTTCAGTTTCGGCCGATCAGGAAGACCATGTCTGCATGGGCTCGGTGACGGCGATGAAGCTGACCGAGTGCATCCGCAATACCGAGATCTGTATTGGAATTCAGATGATGTCTGCCGCTCAGGCGCTTGATTTCCGCCGTCCGCTCAAGGCAGGCAAGGGGACCGAGGCCGCCTTCAAGGTGATCCGTGCTAAACTGAGCAAATTGATCGATGACCGCCCGCTCTATCCGGATATCGAGATCGTGACCGAGATGGTCCGCGATGGTTCGATCATTGCGGCTGTTGAGGCTGCGGTCGGCGAAGTGAAACTCTGATCTGAATGGTGATTTGTTCAAAGGCGCTCTCGGAAGAGCGCCTTTGTTATTTCTGCGGGGTTGAAAGTTGATCCGCCAACTGCAGGTAGATCTGCATCCTGCGTAGCAGTCGGGCGAATCCCTCGGGATCATCCTTTCGGATATCAACAGCATAGTTGATCAGACTGTGCAGGTCGCTGGTGCGATAAAACGACGGCGGCAATCCTACCCATGAAGTGAAATACCGGTCTCCTTCCACAAATCCGCACTTATTCAGAATATTCACGGATACAAACCCCGGTTCAGTTTCGGGCAGCCTGAGCAGGTCTCGACCCCAACTGGCATGGGTGTATTCTCCTCCGAGCAGCCCCATGACTGTCGGAATCACGTCAACCTGACCGCCGACAACTGAGATCCGCTGACCTTCTGTTCCTATCAGCGACGGTGCATAGATAAGACAAGGAACCCGGAACTGGAGCGGATGTGGAGTTGGAATAGCCGGAACCAATTTGTTGTGGTCGCTGAGAAATACGAAGATGGTAGAATCAAATATCGGAAGCGCGGCCATCGAATCGATAAATCTCCCCAGCGCCCAATCGGCGTAGCGATGGGAATTCCGGACACGCGATTCTTCGGAATCGTCGAAGTAGATCTGCACCGAGGAATCCGGCAGATCAAATGGTTCGTGATTGGAAAGGGTCAGCAGTGTGACGTGAAAGGGGCGCGGCATCGTGTCCAGGACATGGACCATCCGGTCGAATACGACATGGTCAGGGACTCCCCATTTGGCAAAGATGTTCTCTTTCCCGATATCAGTTTCCCCCATGAACCGCTGAACCCCCTGCGTCTTAAAGAACCCCTGCATATTATCGAAGACCAGATCCCCGCCGTAGGCAAACATGGTGCTGTAACCACGTCGCTCCAAAATTTTCGGCAGTGAAACAAAGGGATGAGCCGCTTGATACCGGTCGAGGATCGAGCGACCGGGCAGGGAAGGAAAACTGCAGAGTGTGCCGGCCAGTCCGTAGTTGGTGCGAGAGCCGGTCGCATAAAACTGATCAAACAGTATGCCATCGGCCGCCAGGCTGTCGAAACGCGGAGTCAGCCCGAGATCAGACCCCAGCGCACCTGTGTACCGTCCGGTCCAACTCTCCATCAGGACAATGAACACATTCGGCTTGAATCCGAATCGCTCCGGAACGATTGTTTCTCTCAGCAGCGACGATTCCGGTTCCAGCCATCGTTCGTTCGGCATTGCCAGCATCGTCTGAACTGTGTCCAGAGCATCCTCTGTCGGAATGAAGGGGAAGCGAAACCGCTCCGGTGTATAGACCAGTCGCGGATCGTGCCCCTCTTCATTAAACGCCTTGGCGAACGTATAAACGCCATTGAGACCGAGTTGGTTGACGAATGGATTATCGCTGATGTAGGCAACGCCCCAGTCGATCGGCGATATGCCGGTGCGGCCACGGATACCCAGGAAAACCAATGCAAAGGCTACAACAAACCAGATGATCTGTCTGATCCAACCGCGCCTGTTCGGCAGTGATTCTGTCTTTCGGAGGATCAGACCGATCACGATGTAGATCGCAACGGAGAGGATCATCCAGGCTGCAATTGATGGCCAGAAGAGTGGATCGGTGACGGTCACATGCCAGGTCGTTTTCCCACCTGTCGCTACGTACTGCAACGCCTGGAAATTGAGATGAGAATCGAAGTTTGAGTAGTAGCGAATGTCGGCAAGCAGAAGAAACAGAAAGAAGGAGAACGAAGTTGTCAGATACCAGTGGACGATTCTCCTGACCAGCTTCAGCCCTAAGTCAAGCCAGGGAGAGTGACCGCAGGAAGCAGCAATGCAAAGAGCACGATAACCGTATCAAATCGGAATCCGATCAAGAACGCCTGCGCCAGTTCTTCGATGGCGGGATGATTGGAGCGGTCGTTAAAGATCAGCACCATCGCCACGCGATAGAGGAAAAAAAGCGCTATCCCGAACAGGTAAACCAGCGCCAGCATGGCGATCGAGCGGGGAGGGGAGAAAAGTGCGTCGCGAGGAGCCGTTACATTCATAGCCGGAAATAACGGCTCCTCAGGCGAAATGCAAGTAGAAGAATTCTAACGTTCGTCTTCGAGAATGACCGCCGTGCCGTAAGCCAGCAACTCGGCGGTGCCGGCCATGATCATGGAAGTTTGAAATCGGGCCATGATTATGCCGTTCGCGCCCAATGCTTCGGCATCAGCCACCATGCGATCAAGCGCCTGCTCGCGCGATTCGGCCAGCAACTTGGTGTAATTGCTCACCTCACCGCCTATCATATTTTTCAGGAAGGCGAGTATATCTTGACCTACGTGCCGCGCCCTGACAGTATTCCCCTTGGCCAGACCCAGAACTTTGACTACCCGTTTCCCCGGGATTTCATTCGTGGTTACCACTATCACTTAATTACCTCCCGGTAGCGGTCGTTCTTATAAGCAAAGATCCGTTCGCGAATGACCGAGATGGTCAGCACGATCAGGCCGATCAACAGACCAGTCACGCCGATCTTGACGATCCACGAGATACGGGAGTCGGAGTAGAGAGTCCCCAGCATCTGAATTATCCCATAACTGGCCAGGAGGACCGCACTAACTGAGAAGAGGATCCAACCGATCCCTCGTTCCAGCTTATGGTAGAGGGATGACCAGTAGGTCTCCCAGACGGCATCCGGAAGGTCTGCATAGCGCACGGAGTCGGTCACCTTTTTCAACTTTCTGAACTGCTCAAGCTCCGCCCGGAGCTCCGGGTTGCGCTGCAGCTCATTTTCGAATTCCCGGCGTTCACTCGGGTCGAGTTCATCATCGAGGTACCCCGCCAGGAGTTTGTTCCAGCGTTCATCCATCGGTCTGCCTCATCAGGTTTGCCAGTTTTTTTCTGGCATAGTAGAGGCGGGACATGACTGTTCCGCGGGGTATCCCAAGAGTTGAGGCGATCTCATCATAGGACATCCCGCGAAAATGCTGCAGCGTGATGATCTCCCGATCATCAAAATCAAGTTGCATCAGCGCGGCGCGAAGTCTCTGGATCGTCTCCGCCTCGATTAACTGGTCCTCCGGCGTCGCAGCATCAGAGATCAAAAAGTCGGTCTCCTCAAGCGGCAGTGACCGCTTGGCGGCGACCTGCCGACGTTTCAGCCAGGTCTTGCTCAGGTTAGCGATGATCGCATGGAACCAGGGAAGAAACGGCTGCTTTTGGTCGTACGTATCGGCGGAGCGATAAACCCGCAGAAAGGCTTCCTGCGAAATGTCGTACGCATCCTCCCGGTTGCCAACCATACCGAGCGCAGTTCGAAAAGCCATCTTTTTATGCTTTTCGACCAATGCGGCCAGCGCTTTCTTGTCACCAGATTTGATGCTCATAACCAAAGTTGTGTCGTTATCAACACGTTCCATGCTGTTTACCTCGAATACTCGCAGTTAACGATGTTATTCAATCGATGCTACGAGTTTTTCGAATTAAGAGTTCATTAAATCGGTTGAAAATCGGAACACAAGAACAACCATATGTAATCTAAGGGGATAGCCATGAAACTGCAAGCTCTCCTGATAGTCGCCCTTACGGTGGTAGTCGTTGAGCCGGCTGTGGCAAGAGATAATCCGCTCGTCTCCACCTACTCAATTGTCGCCTGGGATTCCGCCACCGGCGAGTTTGGCGCCGCCGTCCAATCACACTATTTCAGGGTTGCCGATGTTATCTGGGCTGAACCCGGTGTTGGAGTGGTGGCCACGCAGTCATTCGTCGATTTCTCCTACGGCCCACTCGGGCTGGCACTGATGCGGAATGGGAAACCTGCCACCAAGGCGCTGGAGGGTCTTCTGGCGTCGGATTCCACCAATCAATCTCGCCAGGTCGCGATGATCGACCGGTTCGGACGAGTTGCGACTTACACCGGCCCTAAATGTATAGACGCTGCTGGCCATCATGTGGGCAAGGGTTACTCCTGTCAGGCGAATCTAATGCTCAAGGCGACTGTCTGGGATGCGATGGCACGCGCATTTGAAGAGACCAGCGGCTCATTGGCTGACCGGATGATGGCGGCGCTGGAGGCCGCCCAACGCGAGGGAGGGGATATTCGAGGAATGCAGTCGGCGGCGATTTTGGTAGTCAGCGGCAAACCGACCGGACAGATCTGGCGTGACCGGCTGATCGATCTTCGTGTTGATGACAGCCCCGAACCGCTGAAGGAGCTTCGACGACTGCTCGATCTCAACCGTGCCTATCGACGGGTCGACCGGGGGGATGAACTGGTGACAGAGGGGAAGATCGATGAAGCCGAGGTCGAGTATGCCGAGGCGGCTAAACTCGCTCCGGGGAATAACGAAATACTCTATTGGGAAGCGGTGACCCTGGTTGAGAACGGACGTATCGAGAAGGCGCTCCCAATCTTCAAACTGGTCTTTAAGGCGGACAGCGCCTGGCGCGAGTTGATCCCGCGACTGGTGAAGCCAGGATTGCTCAAGGACGACCCGACGACCATTGAGTTGATTCTGAAGCAGTAGCCAGACAAAAACAAGCGCGCCGTGGTTCTAACCAAAGGCGCGCTTACTGATCTGGTAGCGACTGATCGGCTACTTGAAGACGATCGGCAGACTGAGCGTGTCTGTTCCACGTTCAACTATCACCGTCGTGCTGTCCCCTTTGCTGAATTTCCCCAGCGCATTCATATAGGCGGACATATCATCGATCGTCAAATGCCCAAGCTTGATGATCACATCCCCTTTGAGTATACCGGCTCGTTCGGCGGGGCGGTCAGGGGAGACACCATCGACTTTCACCCCCTTTACCTGGGCGATGTAGTCAGGCATGATCCCTAGCGTCACCTTAAAAGCCGCCCGCTGTTTCCCTTCATCCGGATCCTTGGTTTTCTGGAAAGTCAGAGGCGCGTTGAGTGAGTCGAAATGCCAGGCGATGTCCGAAACGAATGAGACTACCTTGAATATCCCTTCATAGTCAATTTTATCCGGCGTGTCGCTCGGTTTATGATAATCGACATGCGCGCCGGTAAAGAAATGCAGGACCGGGATACTGTTGTTGTAGAATGCCGTGTGATCGGAAGGCCCTGTTCCCGGTTCGCGGAAGGCCATCTTGAGACCCTCACGAGTCATCTCTCTAAAGTAGGCGGCAAATTCAACGCTTGTACCAGTCCCAAAAACAGCCAAACCGGATTCCTGGTCTTTCAATCGCCCGATCATATCCATATTGAGCATCATGCGCGTTTTGGTCAGCTCGACTGTCGCGTTTTGTGCGTAATACGATGAACCAAGAATCCCGGCTTCTTCACCAGAGTACGCGGAGAAAAGCATGGAGTGATGTAACTGATCCTGACGCGACGCAAAGTATTTGGCAAGCTCCAGAAGTCCAGCGGTACCCGATGCGTTGTCATCAGCGCCGTAGTGAATCTTTTTCTCTTTCTCGGTATAGCGCGAGGCGGAATTCCCCCAACCCAGATGGTCGTAATGCGCACCGATCACGACTGTGGTATCGCTTTTGGCTGGTAAGTAACCCAGGACATTGTAGCCGGTATCTTTGACCGGGATCAGCTCAACTTCACCGCTGAGGGCGACAAGGAGCGGGTTGTTCAGTGGCTCTTCCATCTTCTCCATAGCTTTGTGCCGAAGTAGGACGATCGGGATATCTTTTGGAGTCACATGAGTGAGGCCCATGGAGCGAAGGGAATCATCTTCGCCCTCCGGCGTGATGAACACGATCGCGGCCGCCTTGCGATTGATGGCTGTCTGGATCTTGTCGTACAGACTGCTGTACTTGCTGAAATCGACGTGCGGGTTTATAGAGTCGGGTGGAGCGAAGCGTTTGATGACGACCGCTTTTCCTTCGACATTCAGCCCAGCGTAATCATTGTAGGAACTGTCTTCAGTGACAATTCCGTATCCAACAGGAACGGGTTCGCCAAAAGCGAATGTCATATTAGCGGACTGTGGGAGCGGGACCCACTCCTCGTTAATGGTCAGGCGGGCTTTGTTGAGGCTCAGTCTGTTTTTTGGTCCTTGGCTGATCTCTTTGACGAACTCAAATGGCTGGAGGTATCCATCGGTCCCCTTTGGTTCCAGTCCCGCCGCCTTGAACTGGGCGGCGATGTACTGTGCCGCTTTCCACTCACCCGGCTCGCCGACTTCGCGTCCTTCCAGAGAATCGGATGCCAGCACTTCTATATGCGCCTGAATCGAGGTGGGGGTGATGTCGTATGGTGTGGGGGCAGCCACCAGCGAGACGGAGGCTAAAACTGCCAACAGCAACAGAATGCGCGAGCCGTTCATGAACCAACCTTTCCTTGTTTGGCCGAAATTCGTGGTCTGAATATAGGTCTGCGAGGCCTGGTTGTCAGCCGCTTTTTGAACGGATAAGGTCCAAATTAGATTGCTTTCGGATGTCCCATTCCTATATTGCGGGCCAAGTTAAGAGAAAGGGAATTTAGCAGTATGTCAGATAGATTTTGTCCGCAGTGTGGCGCCAAATCGACGGGAGACGCGAAATTCTGTTCCGAATGTGGGACCCCGGTCTCTGCCTCGGCCAACAAGTCTGCCAAGCCCGGCGGCAAATCAACCGCCCCCAAGAGTGGCATGCGCGACCTGATCATTGTGGTCGGCGTCCTTGCGATCGTTGCCGTCGGCTATTTCCTGATCGTTGATCGCCCGGAACCGCCATCACCACAACCTCAGCAACAAGCGGCTCAACAGCCAATGCAGAATATTGATCCGCACGCCGAAGAAAACCTCTCCATGGCGATGCTGGATTCCCTGCCGAAAGACTACAATTCGCTTATTCAGACCGCTTATCACTATCATGACATGGGGAGCCAAACCCGCAATACCCAGAATTTCGCCATCGCGGCGGAGATCTATCGACGGGCACTGGCAATCGACTCATCCGATCCAAATGTCCGGGTCGACTACGGCGCGGTGTTGCACGGTATGGGACTCCCGCAGCGCTCTCTTGAAGAGTTTGGGAAAGTGCTCAAGACGTTGCCCCGTCATGGTGTCGCCAATTTCAACATGGGAATCGTGCATCACGATGTCGGCAACAGCGACTCGGCCAAGATCTATTTTAACCGCTACCTTGAATATGAGCCTAACGGTCCGGCATCCCAGGCGGCCCGCGATTTCCTGAAAGAGCTTGGCGGCTGATAAGGTTCTCATCTCCGCTCGTTTTTGATTTGTATACCGAGAGTATCTTTGCTTACTTTTCGGTATGTCCTCCCGTCTTGTAGATCATCCATTGGTCGGGCCGTTGCTCGAGTTTGCATTTCCGACACTTTGTCTCGGGTGCGGGGAACAGACCGATTCCACCATCCAGGTTTGCGACCGATGTTTTTCCGGGATCGACCGCTACACCGAACCATTCTGTCTGACCTGCAAACGCCAGTTGTTTGACCGTCCAGACTGCCCGGACTGTAAGAGCGATTCCTGGCTGCTTTTCCCGTACGGCAACTACGTTGATCCGCTGAAAGAGATCGTCATCAGCTTTAAGTTCCGCTCCTTGACCGGTGCCGCTGATTTTGCGGTTGAAGGGATCTGCGAACAGTTCTCCGAACGGATATTCTCGCTCGAGCCGACCTGGCTGGTCCCGATACCTCTGTATCCGATGCGTCAGTTGATCCGCGGCTATAATCAGGCGGAGATCCTGGCCGACAAGCTGGGGGAGAGACTCAATCTTCCAGTTGCATCCGATTTCCTCGTGCGGAAGAAACGTCGTCGCGAGCAGGCCAGACTTTCTGAACACGAACGGCCGGCCAATGTCCATGGCGTATTTGAGGCGATGGCTGATGCTGATCCCGGCGAACGGGTGATTTTGGTCGATGACGTCGTGACTTCCGGAGCCACGGTTGCCGAAGCGCGCCGGATCCTGATCGAGGCCGGCTTTGACGTCCCCGGCTGTATCTCTTTAGCGCACGGACTCTGAGCGTATGTTTGAGATCGCCGTCAATGATTTCCTGCAACATCTTCGTCTTGAACGGGGAGTCTCGGCCAATACTCTGATGGCCTACCGGAGGGATCTTCTCGGATTCCGCAAAGAGACCAACGCGACTGACCCGAGAGCGATCTCTGCTTCGATCATCACCGGATATTTCGGCAAGCTGAATGCCAAGGGGTCACGTCCGGCTACTCTGGCTCGGAAGATCTCAAGCCTAAAGCAATTCTTCGAATATCTCAAGGAGAGGAATATGGTGGCGGAGAACCCCGCCCAGGTATACAGCGCGCCAAAGATCGCGCGCTATCATCCCGATTATCTTTCCCCTCGTGAGATAGAGTCGATAATCAACGCGATCGATATTTCGACAGAGTCCGGAAAGCGCGACCGCGTCATTATCGAAATGTTGTATGGGAGCGGGCTACGACTATCAGAGCTCCAAAACCTGAAGATCGAGGATGTTGAGTTTGAGGCCGGTTTTGTTCGGGTGATGGGGAAGGGGAATAAGCAACGGCTGGTGCCGTTGGGGGAATACGCCAGGGTCGCCCTTTTGTCCTATCTTGAGGCTTCCGAAACCGGCAAGGCGGTAAGTCGCCCCCGGGTAATCGTTCTAAGTAAGTTAGGGAAGCCATGTTCCCGGGTCGGGCTCTGGAAGATCATCAAGCAGATGGTCCGGAAGGCCGGACTTGGCAAGCAGGTTACCCCCCATACTTTTCGCCATTCCTTTGCGACACATCTGATTGAGGGAGGGGCAGATCTGCGAGTAGTACAAGAAATGCTCGGACATGCCGATATATCTACGACAGAGATATATACCAGGCTGGACCGTGACTACATTATCGCCGAACATAGAAAATATCACCCTCGAGAACTGGCTGGTCCCCGAAATTCGGGAGCCAAAAAGTAAGCCGGTCTATCATTTCGCTGTCCGGCAGACCGGACTCAGCCTCGACTTCCATCTCCAGCAATTTTTTCGCGGTAGTCAGGTCTCGTTCCATTATTTCAGCCATTTTGAAACACTGACTGAGATCTCGCGCCATTTCCCGCTTTCGGCTATCATGATCGGCGGCAAGGGAGATTTCTACGAAGAGGTCCAGCTCGTTCACTCCATCAAACAGAACGTCTTCCTTTCGATCGTGCCGGTGATCCTGTTTCATCCCGATCCCGAGGTCAACTCCGTGGTGGCAGCTTTTGAAAACGGAGCCGAAGAATTCATTCATGGCGAGTGGATCGACCGGCTGGTCGAGGTTCGCATCCGCCGAGTGATCGAGCGCAGCCGTCGAGATATCGCGGTGAATCCGTCGACCCAGTTGCCGGGGACAGCAATCATTGAGCGCGAGATTCGGCACCATCTGGATATGCGGACCACCTTCGCGCTTTGTTATGCCGACCTGGATAATTTCAAAGCCTACAATGACTATTACGGATATCACAACGGCGACAAAGTGGTGAAGCTGACAGCCAGGATCCTTCGCGATGTCATCTTCGATATCTGCCGCGAGGGATTTGTCGGGCATATCGCCGGCGATGATTTCGTCTTTATCATTCCCAATGACCTGGTCGACACCGCCTGCCAATGGATCATAAAGACGTTTGATTCAGTCATCCCGTACCGCTATGAGTTGGTTGACCGGGAGCGCGGATTCATCACTACCCTGAATCGGAAAGGGCAGACGGAGGACTATCCATTGCTGACCATTTCGATCGCAGTGATTATCAATACTCAGGGGCAATTCCACCACTTGGGTGAGCTATCCAAGATGCTTGCTGACCTGAAAAAGGCGACGAAACAGCTCTCCGGCTCCAATTACTTGGTCGAACGCAGACAGAAGTACTAATACCCTCCGGTATTTCCTTTTTCATTGACAAGAAGGGCGATTTTGTTGATATTGAGTTAACAATTTCGCACTACTCGGGGAAATGTCAGTGCTATTCTCGCCCAAGGTTCCTATCTCCTGTGCATTGGCTTTGGCTGGGCTGCTTCTCAGTCTGTTCCTTCCTGTCTCCAGTTATTCCGACGACACACAGACTCCATCTGTATCATCCGAAGAGATCAAACTTCTACAACAGCGGGCTGAGCGTGAGGGGTGGACATTTACGGTTGGGGAGAATAGCGCGACCCGCCGCCCGGTAAGCCAATTGACCGGATTCATCTTCCCTGATTCTGAGATCCAAGCTCCGCTGACTGCGCCCGTGGTCGTTCCGAGTGCATTGCCTCTGCGATATGTCAGCATAATGCCACCGATTCGCGATCAATTGGGATGCGGGTCCTGTTGGGCCTTTGCGACAGTCGGCGCCGTCGAAGGGGCGATGATCAAGTATGACTCTACGCTCCAATCGACCATTGATCTGTCTGAGCAACACCTACTGGATTGTACGGAAAACACCTGTATCGGCGGGGCGGAGTCATTTCAGTATTTCACTGATGTTCGTGACTTCTGTGGAAGGACAGGCGCACTCGAAGAAGTGGATTACCCGTATGTCATTGGCGAGGGAGAGTGCAAATGGCAACTGCCTCGAAAGCACTGGCTGACAAGTTGGGGATGGGTATCGGGAAGTCCCGGGCTATTTGCCACTCCGGATCAGGTTAAAGCGGCAATTATGCAATATGGCGCAGTTACCTGTCTGGCAATGGCCAACGCGCAGTTTTTTGGCTATGATTCCGGTGTCTACAATTACTGTCCGTCCCAATGGGTTTTCCCCAATCATATGGTAGTCATTTACGGGTGGGACGATGACTATGATCCGGTCACGGTCGAGGGGCCTGCCAAAGACAACCCCATACCGGTCTGGTATGTGAGAAATTCGTGGGGAACAGAATGGGGGATCGACGGGATAATGGTGATCGATCAGCGATGCGGCAACGTGCTCGATTTTCGCTGTGCCTACGGTGTGTACAGCGGTCCCGATCCCGATTCCGATGCGGTCCTCAGCGGAATAGACAATTGCGCACTGACCCCAAATCCGGACCAGTCTGATTCGGATGGAGACCAATTTGGCGATGCATGCGATCTCTGTTCCCAGGTCGCTGACACATTTCATTCGGATTCCGATCTCGACGGGATCGGCAATAGTTGCGACAACTGTCCTACCCGGGCCAATGTTGATCAACTGGATACCGATGGTGATGATTTCGGCGATCTGTGTGACAATTGCCCGCAGATATTCAATACCGATCAAAGTAATGCAGATCATGATCGATTTGGGGATATCTGCGATGTCTGTCCCAACGACCCGGTAAACGACTACGATCATGACAGTATCTGCGGCGATATCGACAACTGTCCCTGGACCAAGAATATCGCACAAGAGGATCAGGACTTTGACGGTGTTGGCGACTCATGCGATATTTGCCTGATGGCGGCAAATCCCGATCAGGAAGACACAGATGGTGATGGGATGGGAGATTCCTGCGATGTCTGTCCATTCGACGAAAAGAATGACCCCGACCATGACGGGGTGTGCAATGATATTGACAACTGCTCGACAATCCCCAATCCAGAACAGGGTGACCTGGATGGCGATGGTATTGGCGACGTGTGCGAATTTGGTCCTGAGACGCTGGACAGTGTGAAGACGTCGCTCACTGGATTGCATGTCAGTAACATGGCCGAAGGAGGGCTGAATCACAACAGCGGTGGAGTGAATCTCGATTACGCGCATCATGGCGGGTGTGAGGAAGTGGGCTGGTTCTACGGGTACAGTGTTTACTTGGGTTATACCAGCCCTGTGGTAGGGTATTTAAAGGGAACGGATCCGATGATAGTTCTGGGCTTTCAGGGTCGGAAACTCGAAGGGGGAAATCCGACAGTCGGTACACAAACTACCGTGGACTGGGACCACTATCAGTCGGGTACTGTGGTAGTCAGGGACTCCACCGCTTGTATGGAATCCTCCTGGTGGGCTCCCAAGGACCAAGACACCAACAACTTCGTCATACAGGAGATCAAGTTTTACTCGTACGGCGGGAAGACCCTGAACGGGCTCTTGCTGGGCAGTGCTACCAAGTGGCAAGTACCCTCTGAATATATGACCGATCGAGTAAATGGGCACGATACTCTGCTTCAACTTGCATACTCGCGCGGCGGTGGTCTCGACACCATCAGTACCTGTTATCCATTCGCTGAACGATTCGGTGGAACCGCTTACCTTGGCATGCACCGCAATGACACCTGCGAATTCTCTAAAGGAATGCACCCATTCTCTGCGTTCGGGACCACTGACTTTGAAGGTCGCAA
Organism: bacterium; assembly: GCA_016708025.1. Taxonomy (NCBI): domain Bacteria; species bacterium. The sequence continues at coordinate 906,725 of JADJGQ010000001.1, forward strand.
ATTATTCAGTAATATGCTTATTCCAGGTTACCGAAGCGGCAGCACTCAATCTGACGGTTATATCACGGTATTTCGGTTCGATACGACTTCCAGTTTGGGCCCGGGTGATACGGTCAGCTACTATCTGGTTCATTCCACGGTGCGCCGAGGGACCATTGACAGTCTCAGGCAGAATGTACACAAGGCACGACGCTGGCTCTTCGACCACGTGATACGAGGGTGTTCATGTTGCCGCGATATGGTTGGGAATCTGAGTAACGACGGTGATGAGCGAATTGACCTGACCGACCTTTCCCTGCTTATCGGGTACATGACTGGGCAGGGGGTCGAGCTGCCATGTGCTGATGAAGCCAATTTGACGGCAGACCCACAGGGGACTATAGACTTGTCTGATCTCTCCTTCTTGATCGGCTACATGACCGGGACCGGTGTTCAACTCCGCAATTGTCCCTAACTGGAATAGTGAATTTCAAAGTGTTTGTGTCGATAGAAAAGCGGCGACCCGATTGGATCGCCGCTTTCATTTTATTCGAGTAACAGAAATGAATTACGTTTTCGATTTGGTCCCGCCCATAGCCATCCGATATAGTAGAACAGCCAGGCCGACATAAAGAACGATCGAGAGGATCGGCCCGAAGCTGGTGGTCAGAGAGGTCCCCTGGTCTCCATGCGTGTTGAAGTAATCGCCATACCAGGACCATCCGCCGACCAGGAAAGCGAGCAGAACACCGATCAACGAATCGCCCGCAACAAGCCCCGAGGCAAACAGCGTCCCTCGCATGGTCTTGCCTTCGACATCTTCCGGCTTGCTCCGTTTGTTAACAATCCATGCCACAATTCCACCCAACATGATAGGAGTAGACAGAGATGGTGGCAGGTAGAGGCCGATCGCAAACGGCAGTGCGCCATGTCCCAGCAATTCCACACAGATCGCGATCATGCCACCGACGATGATCGGCAGCCAGGGGAGGTTCTGATTCATGATACCGGAGACGACCGTCGCCATCACATTGGCCTGCGGGGCCATCATCGGAGCGCGACCGACGACCTCACCTTCGACAAAACCAAACGTCTCGCGAAGGAAAAACAGCATGGCGCCAATGACCAGAGCGGGGGCCGCCATACCGATAAGAGTGGTCAACTGCATCCTGATCGGGGTTCCGCCAAGGAGGAATCCGGTCTTGAGGTCCTGTGAGATATCACCCGACATACAGACAGCGATACAGACGATCGTGCCAACCATCATCGCGGCGACCATGCCGGTGATACCGGTATGTCCCAACCAGACCAGCAAGAGGCTCGTAATCAAAAGGGTGGCGATCGTCATGCCCGAAACCGGGTTCGAGGAGGATCCTACCAGACCGACAATGCGGGCCGCGACTACGACAAAAAAGAATCCGAAGATCACTGCGGCGATAATACCGACCGCCGGAAGGCCAGTTCCCGGAATCAAGGCAATACCCGCGGTGACTGCCAAAATGCCGAGAAGAACCCACTTCATTGGCAGATCGTAGTTGGTTCGGTCAATGCTGGCGTCAACCTTTTTGCCAACCAAAGAACGGAAGCCTTCCCGGAACGATGTCACGATGATCGGCATCGACTTGCTGAGCGAAATGAAGCCGCCCATCGTTACGGCGCCGACACCAATATACTTAATGTAGAAGTTACGAAGTTCTCCGGCACTCATTTCACCGAGGGGGATAGTCCCTGGCGGAACAATGAGAGTGGATGAGTGCGAGCCGATAAACGACAGGAGCGGGCCGATTCCCATATATCCGAGGACTGCTCCTGAAAGCATCATGGCGGCGATTCGCGGACCAATGATGTAGCCGACCGCGGCCAGAGCGGGGGTAGCCTCGATACCGAGCTGTCCGCCTTTGAGTATTCCGCCGAAGTACTGGTTGACTGTCTCCGACCAGGTCTTTACGCCGGACATCAGGATCTTGTATGCCGCACCGATGGCGATGCCGGTGAAGACCAGCTTTGCGCGACTTCCTCCCTGGTCACCCGCCACAATGATCTCGGCGCAGGCGGTACCTTCAGGATAGGCCAGTTTACCATGCTCCGTTTCCACCAGGTATCGGCGGAGAGGGATCATCAGCAAAACGCCCAGCGTACCACCCAAGAGCGCCAACAGAATGATCTGCCATTGGGCGATCTGGAATGTGTATCCCTGTGCTTTTAACTGAGCCGAGGCGGACCAGATGAAAAAGGCAGGGACAGTGAAAATGACACCTGCGGCGAGCGACTCGCCGGCAGAGCCCATTCCCTGAACGATGTTGTTCTCGAGGACGGTCGCACGCTTACGGAACATGCGAAGGATCGCCATCGAAACAACCGCGGCCGGGATAGAGGCCGAGACGGTCATACCGACTTTGAGTCCGAGGTAAGCGTTGGCGAGTCCGAAAACGAGTGCGAGGATCACACCCAGGATAATAGCTCGCCAGGTGACCTCGGCAGGGGATTCCGATGCCGGCACAAAGGGAGTATGTTTGGCTGGTGCGGCGTCAGCTTTTTTCGTTGTTTGCACAAAACCTCCAGAAGGCAGCTCACAACCTGTACATTCTTGTGCAAGAATACCGGAAAGAGTCTACATGTCAAGCGTTTAGTCCAATGCGGTCAGTTGAGCGGCCGACACCCGTTTGCCAAAATTGAATCTCTTACTCATAGAATGCGAACAGTTGGGTCATTCTTTCCCGGTTAACAGAGACCGAGAGATACGATGTTCGCAGGTTCTGCGCCGCAGTCGACTGCAGATTCCATACGGCTCGCGATGTTTTTGTGGGTTGAGTTGTCTGGCCGAGCGTATAATTGGTGAACAGTGACCGCAGTCGCGTGTGATATCTGTCCTACGCACGGAACTGACAGTGGGCGCAAGCGGTTGTCTGATAAAACATCTTGACATAACGTCTGATAAAACGTTATGTTAAAGACAGAGGGACGATAGATTCACTTGCTCTTCATTGATTGCTCGCTTTCACGATTGCTTTTCCGACAACCGCCGATTAGTTACATCGCCGATTCATATTGTGAATAGAAAGCGGCTGCGTGGCGCGAAGGATTGTGCCCTGTCACGTCAGCCAGATCGTTAACCATAGCTAACCCTTAGGGGGTGAGCCTTGTTGAAACGCACATGGACAGTAACAGTCATCCTTGCTCTTCTGGCATTCCCGCTTGCAGCCTTTTCGGCCGGTGAACGACTGGTCCCGGGAAAAGCGGAAATCGCTGACGACAATACGGTGACTATCCCTCTTGAGGTGACCAATCAGGATGATCTGGTCGGGATTGACATTGCCCTCAAGTATTCCGATGGTGTGACGCTCAAGGAAGTTCGATTCGAAAATACTCGCGTCGACTACTTTGATCTGAAAGCCACGATGCTTGATGCCGACAAGCGGCAGGTCGTGATCATGATGGTCCCTCAGACTTCGATGAACAAGAAGCCGGCGCTTGCGGCCGGGACGGGCCCGGTGGCCTATCTGGTATTCGAACGGAACGATCCCACCATTAAAGAGATCGAGTTCGAACCATTCGTCATGGAAGAACCGCATCACTCGAATTTCTTTGTGTATGCCTCAGTCGCGACTGGTGAGTACCAGCAGTGGCGTGAAGACCCGGCGGTCGAAGAGACCCGCGTCTCTCTTTCTGCGGCGACCGGAAGCATACCGAATTCGTACGCTTTGATGCAGAACTATCCGAACCCGTTCAACCCGTCGACGGAGATCTCATTTGATCTGCCGAAGGCCTCCAATGTGGAACTGCGCATTTTCAACGTCCTGGGACAACAGGTCCGGACGCTGTCAAATGGCGCGATGGAAGCCGGCCAGCATAAGATCGTTTGGGATGGTCGCGACCAGGGTGGTTCACAGGTTTCTTCGGGAGTCTATTTCTATCGGTTGACCGCGGGGAATTACACCGATACTAAGAAGATGATGCTGTTGAAGTAATCGCACTATTCCCAGCAGTGCGAAGTCAACATCGCGTTGAATAAAGTGCTTAGCCCGTTCGGACGGTCACTCCGGACGGGCTTTCATTATCCCCAAAAGCGCACGAATTAACGACCTCAAGGTCTCGAATCGCATCTCTTGCGATGGAAATGGCCGTCCGGAAGCGCATCGCGTTCCGTATCTTGTTGTTGTATGGCGTGTTAGTCGAATCGATCCGGTTCGGCACAGCAGTTGTTTATATATTGGTCAAGCAGACCGACTGACATCGGAGAGCAGCCATACAGCCTTTCGATGCCTGGCCTTTTCGGTTCTGAACAGTCTTTCTTGGCGGTTATGCTGTTTGGATCTGCATCGGTTTGTTGAGTGAGGAAAGAAGGTCCTGACAAGAGTCGGGACCTTTTGATTTGTTAGCGGCTCATATTGTTCTCTCACGAATTCTATTGATTCCCCACACAATGTCTCTGTTCCGGCAAAAGTCTTGACTCCCTGCCGCCAAAAGTCTACTATGAGCCAATTCAGGAAGGGACACTGCCAAGAACTGTGCTAGGCTGGCTTAAGAATTTTGCATACGAGTTCCAGGGACTCTTTTTCTTCTCCCTGAAGATGCTTCGAGGGATCTTCGGTCGACCATTCTATGTGGCGGAGACACTCGAACAGATGTATCTGTTGGGGGTCGGTTCGCTGTATCTGGTCGCATTGACCGGGATGTTTGCGGGGCAGGGATTCGCGCTCGCCTTTGCCAATGAGCTGGCAGATTTTGGCGCCAAAAATTACCTCGGCCGCATTATGTCGATCTCTATCATCCGGGAACTGGGTCCAACCCTGGCCGGGCTGATCATTGCCGCCCGCGTATCATCCGGAATTACCGCCGAGATCGGCGCGATGAAATCATCCAATCAGTTGGATGCGATGGTCGGATTCGGTATAGACCCGATCAAGAAGATCGCTGTTCCCCGACTGATCGCCCTGATGGTCATGGTGCCGGCCCTGACGATAGTCACCGATGTGGTCGCGATTGTCGGCGCCTGGATCATTGCGGTTTATCTGGCCCATATCTCGTCGACGCTTTATTGGGCGAATATCTTCGAACGGCTGGTGTTTGGTAATCTCTTCCTGGGGATCGCCAAGCCGATCATTTTCTCTTTCGTGATAGCATTCATCGCCTGCTACAAAGGGTTCACCTCCGAAGGCGGAACCAAGGGCGTGGGCAAAGCGACAACCGATTCCGTGGTGCTTAGTTCGATCACTATACTTCTGGTCAATTTCTTCATCACCAAGGTCATTTACCCGTACCTGAAGGGGTATCTATGATCGAACTGAACAATGTCAGCTTCTCGTATGGTGATCGCCCGATCCTGAAGAATGTGACGTTCAAGATCGATCAATCAGAATCGGTAGTGATCATGGGGCCATCAGGATCCGGCAAATCGACCATCCTTCGGCTGATACTTGGGCTGAATTGCCCGCAGCGAGGGTCCATCCTGGTAGATGGCGAAAATATCTGTACGATGTCCGAGCGCGAAAAGCGCGAGATCCGCAAAGGGGATCGGGATGGTCTTCCAGGATGGCGCTTTATTTGATTCGCTGACAGTCGGAGAGAATGTCGGCTACTACCTCCTGGAGCATTCTCAGATGGCCTGGCCGGATATCGAAGCAAAGGTGCGGGAAATGCTTGGATTTGTCGGATTGGATGCAGACGAAATAATCGACAAACTCCCCGAGCAGCTCTCCGGCGGTATGCAGCGTAGAGTGGCGATCGGACGGGCATTATTATCAACCGACCCCAAAGTGATGCTGTACGACGAACCGACTACCGGTCTTGATCCGCAATCGAGCGAGACCGTGCTTGAGTTGATAAATAAGCTGACCGGTCAGCGGCAGATCTCGACCATTGTGGTCACGCATGAGATCGCTGATGCTTTTGCGGTGGCTAATCGGTTTATGCTGATCTGGGGCGGAGAACTAGTTTTTGACGGCAATGTTGATGAATTGCGAACCTCCTCGGATGAGCGGGTACGCAGTTTCCTCGAACCATTCAGAACATCATTTGCCGGGGTTATAGAACGGAAATTCGTCTGATGCTGAACCATCAGATCAGGGTAATAAGGGTGATAGTATGAAGAGATCGATTCGCGTCCCATTTGCCAATCTGAAGGTTGGGTTGTTGCTGACTTTTGCACTGGCGATGGGGCTCTGGGCCTCATTTGCCGGCGGCGGTACCTCGATCTTTCAGGAGAAGGAAGAGTATATCACCTATTTCCGGAATGTCGCCGGGTTGCTGAAAGGATCGCCGGTCTGGATGGCCGGAGTTGAGGTCGGCAACGTCAAATCAATCGAATTCGTCAATCTGGATTCGATGCGCCAGATCGAGGTTCGCTTCAGGGTTAGCGGAAAAGTTCATCGAATGATGACCGAAGGGACCGAGGTACAATTGGGGACGATCGGCTTCCTGGGCGACAAGTACATTGAGGTGGTGCCGGGGACGCCAGGTGGACCGGTCATTCCGAATGGCTCGGTGATCCTCCCGCGCGATGTGGGGGAAGCCTCGGCGATGTTCAAAGAGGGGCAAGAGGCGATCCAGGATGTCCGATCCCTGACTGGCGGGCTGGATACGTTGTTGAAGAGGATGAACCGTGGAGAAGGGACACTGGGCAAGCTCTCGGTTGATTCGGCGCTGTATCTGAATATGACCAAGCTGATGTCCAGCCTCACGCTACTGACCAATGACCTGCAGAAGAATCAGGAGCGAATCGTCACATCATTGGAAAAGACCTCCAACTCCGTCTCAGCGCTGGCCGACAAGGTCAACCAGGGAGAAGGGACGCTGGCCAAACTGGTATCCGATCCAGCCCTTTATGATAACCTGGCCGCGACGACGGCTCAGTTGGACAGTATCACCACCAAACTGAATCAGGCGCGCGGGTCGCTTGGGCTGATGGTGAATGATACGGCGATGTACGTCCAGATGGTCGACCTGCTGGGACGGGTCAACACACTGGTGACGGATATTCAAAACGACCCTCGCAAGTATTTCAAGTTCTCGGTCTTCTAAACGGGCAGAAGTGACTTGTATTGAGCGGTTCAATTGATATATTGGACTAAACTGATACGCGTTACGCCTGTCACCGTTTATCTCCGGGAGGCCTTATGATCAATGGCGGCCTTGCCACCATTTTCGTCTCAGATTTCGACCGGGCAGTCAAATTCTATACCGAGACGCTCGAACTCAAGCTGGTTTTCCGCTCGGGTGATTTCTGGGCCGAGATATCCGCCGGCTCGGGTCTGACTATCGGGCTTCACCCAGCCTCTCCATCTGCTGCCGCTCCGGGAACCAACGGCTCGACGGTAGTTGGTATGGAGGTCAAGGAGCCGATCGAACAGGTGGTCGAAAAACTGCGGGAACGGGGAGTGAGGATGTCCGGCGAATTGACCAACGACGACCCGGTCATGATTCAGAATTTTCTCGATCCCGATGGAAACGAAATGTACCTCTTCCAGGTCATGCACGAATAGGACAAATGATGAAACGAGCCATCCTCATATTGCTGATCACAGTTACTTCGGTAGCGGCTCAGGTGACCGACGCACCGTTGCGCGGAGGAACGGGCCGTCGTGTACTCCAGCTTTCCTGGCTGGTCGGTAGCTGGGAACGTCAGCAGAAGAATTCAGTACTGGTTGAACGATGGCACTTGGTGGATGATACCCTGATGTCCGGCGAATCGCTGACCATCAAGGGAATAGATACGACGGTTGCCGAGCGGATGTCGATGCTGGCTCGGGACACCTCAATCTATTTTGTTGCGACTGTTCCGCACAACGATTCCGCCATATATTTCCGGCTGGCTGAGGTCGATTCAGTCGGCTGGCATTTTGAAAATCCGGGTCATGACTTTCCCACCAGAATCTGGTATCGCCAGGTTTCCGCTGATTCGATGTACGCCCGGATTGAAGGAGAGATCAACGGACAAACCAAGGGGATCGATTTCCGATTCCGGAGAGTGGAGAAGTAACAGAGATGCCTGTCAGAGATGTCAAAATCCCGCGCGGATATGATCCCCGCAAGCAGAAGATAGTCGGACTTTTTGCCGGACAATTGGACGACCAGTTGCGACTACTGGAGAAGTCCGTCGAGGGCCTCACGGTACGTCAGCTCGAATGGCAAGCCCACAAGGGGATGAACACAGTCGGCATGCTGCTGGCCCATCTGGCGGTAGTTGATCTTTGGTGGGGCGTGATCGCTCCCAAGGGGATGCAGCCCGAACCGGAAGGGGATGCCGTCAACATGAAGATCATCGGCATACGTATGGATGACGACGGCCTTCCACTGGCCAAGAACGGCAAACATCCGAAATCGCTGGCAGGAAAAACGGCGAAAGAATATTTGGAGATGTTGGCCAAGGCGCGCAAAGCAGTTCACAAAGAACTACGGACCTGGAACGACTCCAAGTTGCCGACTACGTATTTGCGGAAGCGTGGAAAGAAGCGGATCAATATCAGTCATACCTGGACACTGTACCATCTCCTGGAGCATTTCGCCGGCCACTATGGGCAGATCCTTCTATTGAAGCATATGATGCGTACTGCCGGCGTTTTGTCGAGCCCGGCGGACTAAAGAGGCAGGCACAGTCGTTTTTTTGTTGCTTCGATTTCCACAACCTGCTACTATCGCCTCGGCAATGTGAAGTAAAGCAACAGGGAAAACGACGATGCACGACAGTACCGGCGAGATCAAGGTCCCCGATTTTCAGTGGAAATTCGGGACCTGCACCGTGTGCGGCAAGCAATTCCGCCACCTCAAGAAGTCAGCCCCAAAACTCTGTTCCAACGGCGACTGTCGGTATAAATACCAGTACAAGATAGACCGCCACCTATGGGCGGATTACCAGCCGACGCTTTTTGAGTCCTCGGAACCGCGTACGTAGTTCTGGGCCACACTCGATCCACACGTTTCACTGCGCTATTAGCTGATCTGACTGCAATCTCCTGTTAGTCACTCGACCACGACAGTAAGTTCCCCTGGATTGACAAACGAAGGGAAATTACGTCATGCATAAACTCCAACCTCTGTTTTGGATGCTATTCGGCCTGCTGGTTCTGGCATTATCGACAACAACGCAGTCTCAGACGATCGACTCAGCAAAAATCAGTCAGGTACGCCCCTTTGTCGATGCCTCGAATGCCAAGTGGTGTGAGGCCCATCGGATCGGCGACCCCAAACTACTGGCTTCGCTGTTTACGGCGGATGGAGCGCTACTTGGTCGCGACGGCAAGATGTGGCAGGGACACGCCGCTATTGACAGTCTCTTCACCAGACTCTTCAGCAATTTTGGGACTGCCGACATGACGATCACCACACTTGATCTCTGGGTGGTCGATTCGCTCGCGTACGAGTACGGCAGATATACCCAGAAACTGCACAAGCCGCCCGACAGCGACACGACGACCGGGACCGGCATGTATTTCGAGATCTGGAAGCAGATGCCGGACGGTGGGTGGAAGATCTGGCGCGATGCCGGGATCCATCCCGACCGCGGCAAGTGAGTCTGTAATCTGTCTTGCTTGGGTCCACCATTCCGCGTTATACTGCAGCGCAAAGAAGGAGGACGGATGTCCAAAAGAGTTCTGGTGCTGCTGGCGGATGGGTTTGAGGATATCGAGGCAATTGCGCCGATCGATATCCTGACTCGGGCCGGTGTTGAGGTGACCATTGCCTCCCTGGCTCCTGGTCCGGTTAAAGCAGCCTATGGCACGACTATTGTGCCGCATAAGCTCATTGATCACATAGGGGAGACATTGTTCGACGGTATCTTTTTCCCCGGCGGACGGCGTAACGCACAGGCGTTGGCGGCCCATCCCAGAGTCCGAGAGATCACCCTGATGCACTATACGGCGGCGAAGATGATTTCCGCGATTTGCGCGGCTCCGAGTCATGTTTTGGCCGAAGCATGCGACCTGTTGCGGGGGAAACGAGCCACAGGCGACCCAAGTTTCAATGAAAAACTGAGAGCAGGCGGAGCGATCATCACTGATCAGTTGGTGACTGTTGATGGAACTATCGTTACCGGTATGGGCCCCGGCGCGGCAATGCCGTTTGCACTGCAGTTGGCGGAATATCTTGTCGGCAAACAGATGGCCGACGAGTTTGCTACCAAGTGGCGGGTCTCTCGATAGTCGGTCTGGCCGGGAAACCCGCTTGAAAATTATCTTGCACCCCTTGGGGTGGGGCGCTTTCTTCCACCGGAGTATCGCTGTACTTTATTGGCCGACATGCCGATATAGTCGAGGTAGATACCCCCACTCAACAGTGCAGGATAGGATATGTCATTACGGATTTGTTTGTACGAAGATGACGCGTTTGATCGGTTTTTCCCGCTGACCTTGCTTCGGCCGGTTTACCTGCTTCGCGCCGGTATTCTGCCGCTCTTCAAGCGAGCGTTGATGCATTTCCCAGAGGCCCCTCTTACGCTGATCGCCCGCGATCAGGTTACCGCCGCAATGGGAGATCTGGCCGCGGAATATCCTCTCAATATCATCAAGCACGAGGCTGGTGGCGAAGTGCTCTTCCTGAATGGACGTATTCGCTCGTATGGAAATCTGGCCAAGCTGGTTAACGAGTCGCGCATCTCGACCAAGTTTACATACAACGGCGAAGTGGTGGCGGTCTTGTTCAAGAAAGAGCAGCTTGAGTCAGTTCCTCCAGTGGCAACGCAGACAGAATATCTTGCAGCATTCAATCGGGCTGGGGGAGATATTTCTGACTTCGAAACAACCGCGACTCTCTACCAGGGATGGTGGGAGTTGGTGGCCGATATTGAAAGCGCTATTGCCGAGGATGCAGCCTATCTAAAGGCAAGCGCTCCGGTTCAAGCGACACCGAACATTCCGAACGGCGTCTATCTGGTAAACAAGCAGGAGATCCAGTTCGGTTCAAATATCGAACTGCTGCCCGGTTCGGTTCTGGATGCGTCCAAAGGACCGATTGTCCTTGGGGACAATGTCCGCGTGGAGTCGCATGCCGCAGTGATCGGCCCTTGTTATATCGGTTCGGACTCGGTGGTTGTCGCCGGGAAAGTGGTTGCCTCTTCGATCGGATCGACCTGTCGAGTTGGCGGTGAGGTGGAGGAATCGATCTTCCAGTCCTATGTGAACAAGTTCCATGCAGGATTTATTGGACATAGTTACGTCGGCTCCTGGGTCAATTTTGGCGCCATGACAACCAACTCTGATCTCAAGAATAACTACTCGACCATTCGAGTGGCGCAACGCGGTGAAATGGTAGACACCGGCATGATCAAGGTAGGTTCCTGTATCGGAGACCATACCAAGTTTGGCATTGGAACATTGCTCAATACCGGTATTACGATAGGGGTCTGCTGCAATATCTTTGGCGCGGGATTAACCGCCGACAAAGAAGTTGGTTCGTTCCAGTGGGGGAATTCATCTGCGTGGCAGGACTACCAACTGGAGAAGGCAGTGGAAACGGCGGTACGCTCTGCAGGACGACGTAAGGTCACGTTGTCTGACCGGGAGATAACGCTATTGGATGATATTAGCCATCACCGTATCGACGCGCAGGGGAGTCTCAAGTTTTGAAGTCCCGACTGGTTGGTAAGTCGTTATTGACAGATATCTTAATGCTTTGTAGTTTAGACCAAACTCGAGAGTTTACATATGCCTGAACTTCGTAAAGACCCCATTATCGGTCGCTGGGTGATCATCTCCACCGAACGCGGCAAACGACCGACTTCATTCGCCCCGGTTCCCAAGCGGAGCCAGGAGGTGACGCTTTGTCCGTTTTGCCCAGGCAATGAGACCTTCACGCCGCCAGAGATCATGGCATATCGCCTTCCCCAGACATCGCCAAATCGTCCCGGCTGGAATGTCCGAGTCATTTCCAATAAGTACCCGGCGTTGGTGATCGAGGGGAGTCTGAATCGGGCAGCTAAAGGTCTGTATGACCAGATGAATGGGATCGGCGCGCATGAGGTGATCATTGAAACCTCCGATCATGCCCGCGATCTGGTCGACCTGACTGAGAACGAGATCCGCGATGTGCTCTGGGCATTTCGCGAGCGGATGCTTGATCTGATGCGCGATGCGCGCTTCAAGTATATCCTGATCTTCAAGAATCAGGGAGAAGCAGCGGGAGCATCGCTCGAACATGCTCACAGCCAGTTGATCGCGACGCCGATCATCCCAAAACGAGTCACCGAAGAACTGGATGGCGCGCAGCAATATTTCCAATTCAAAGAACGCTGTATTTTCTGCGATATCATCCGCCAGGAGATGCTGGAATACGAACGGGTGGTGCGGGATTACGATTCGTTCATTTCGTTCGAGCCGTTTGCATCGCGGTTCCCTTTCGAAACCTGGATCATCCCCAAAGCGCATCAATCCAGTTTCCTGGAGATGAGCGACAGTGATTATCATTCGCTGGCGGCATCGTTGAAGGACACACTCCTTCGCCTTCGGTTCGCGCTGAATGACCCGGCGTATAATTTCATCCTGCATACTCGACCGACCTCAACTGAATCGCACGAATATTTCCATTGGCATATCGAGATCATGCCGAAAGTGACCAAAATGGCCGGCTTTGAGTGGGGTTCCGGTTTCTATATTAATCCGACTTCTCCGGAGGAAGCGGCGGCGTTCCTTCGCGGTATCGATGTCCACGCTCGCCACGCACACAGGTCCGAGGCTACGGCCGGCGATGTCTAAGCTGCGGATACTGGAAGTCGCTTCTGAAGTCGCTCCCTTTGCCCGTACCGGTGGACTTGGGGATGTACTCGGCTCACTCCCCAAAGCGCTCTCAAAGCAGGGGCATGAAGTCAAAGTCTTCATGCCGAAATTCGGCTCTATCGACAGCAAGCAGTTCTCGCTTCGTCCGCTCGACCGAACACTCAAGGTAAAAGCGTTCGGCGAAGAGATCCCGTTCTCACTAGAGATGCACCACGATGGTCGGCAGAAGGTCGATCACTATTTTGTCGTGCAACCCCAGTACTTTGGGCGGCCATCGTTTTACCTGGACCCGGCAACCGGCAAAGATTATCCCGACAATGATGACCGCTTCAACTTTTTCTGCCGGGCGGTACTGGGCTCACTTGCCACGCTGAACTGGCGACCGGATATCATACATTTGCATGACTGGCAGACCGCGCTCATTCCGGCTTTGCTCAAGTATCCGTTTGCCAATGATAGTTGGGTTGGCCAGGCGAAAACCGTCCTGACCATTCACAACCTCGGTTATCAGGGGACCTTCCCCGCCTCGCGGTTTACACGACTAGAACTTCCCGAAAAGCTGTTTTACGCCATGACTGGACCATTCGAGTTTTTCGGAAAGGTCAATTTCCTCAAGGCAGGGATCATCCTGGCGGATAAATTGACCACGGTCTCAAAGCAATATGCGACCGAGATACAGACAACCGAAGAATACGGGTATGGACTTGAAGGTGTGCTGACCGAGCGGACCAAGGATCTTTCCGGTATCCTTAATGGAGTGGATTACACGATCTGGTCTCCATCGCGGGACAGGCTTCTCCCGTATAAATACACGCTGAGCAACCTGACCGGCAAACGGGAGAACAAAGTCGAGTTGCTGCGATTCGCCAAATTGCCGCTTCGACCGTCCGCCCCGCTGATCGGGATGATCAGTCGTCTGGCCGACCAGAAGGGCTGGGATCTGATCGAGAAGGCTGCGGAAGAGCTCTTTACGCTGAATATCCAAATGATCGTCCTGGGGACTGGTGACAAGAAGTATGTGGATCTGCTCAAGAAGCTGGAAAAGCAGCACCCGGACAAACTTCGGGCATTTATTACATTTGATGATGCGCTGGCGCATCGGATCGAAGCGGCCTCTGACATCTTCCTGATGCCCTCGCGATGGGAACCGTGCGGCCTCAATCAGCTTTATTCACTGAAGTACGGCACAGTGCCGGTGGTTCGCAAAGTCGGCGGATTGGCTGATACCGTGGTTGATTGGGATCCAAAGAAAGAAACAGGCACGGGATTTCTGTTTGAGGAATATGATGCTGACGCGATGCTGACGGCGATTCGACGGGCGGTTGAGCTCTTCTCCCGCAAGCGGACCTGGACCAAACTGGTCAAATCCGGAATGGAGCAGGATTTTTCCTGGGAATCATCGGCGCAATCCTACGGCAGGCTGTTTGAAGCGCTTGCCGCCAAGTGAACGATACGTTACAACCCCAATAGCGAGACAGCGTGAAATTATCCCAGCGGACAATCTCTATCGTTTTACCGGCAATTGCTCTGTTCGGCCTTTTTGCGTGGCAGCTCAACTTCACGCAGGATGACGCCTATATCTCATATCGTTATGTAGCCAACTTTCTGAATGGTCACGGACTGGTCTTCAACATTGGCGAGCAGGTGGAAGGGTACACCAACTTCTTCTGGGTTATCCTGATGTCACTGGCCGGATGGCTGGGAGCCGATTACGTCTTTGTCTCCAAACTCCTTGGAGCACTCTGTGGTGCCGGAACGATTATCGTCAGTTTCCTGATCGCAGAACGGCTGTTTCACAACCGGTCAATTTGGTATGCGGTGATGGCGGTGGCGCTACTTGCCACCAATGGAGCCTTTGCCTACTGGTCACCGGCCGGATTGGAGACTGCGGCATTTTCGCTCGCAGTTGCCCTAGCGGTCTATTGGTATCTGGTCGGGAACTGGATGCTGATCGCAGCGCTGACCTGGGGGGTGCTGCTTCGACCGGAAGGGGCCGTTCTCGCGGCGCTCCTGATCGCGGCCGAATATGTGTCAGAGCGCAAAGTCCCGCGCTTCAGTTTTCTTGCAGGATTCATTGCGTTTTGTCTCTGTCTTCCGTTTGTCGGATTCAAACTATCCTACTACGGATCGATACTGCCGAATCCGTTTTATGCCAAGACCGGCTTTAACGCGACCCAATTCTCCAATGGTGTCGAATACACCTGGCTTTTCCTCAAGCATTATGGATTTCTCGGCATCGGTGTTCTCGTTGCCCTGGCAATGTATCGTTCGCTCAGTACAGAGATCCGTGCTGTGCTGGTGATCCTGGTGGGTTATTTGGCGTATATCCTCCTGGTCGGAGGAGACGTGCTAAAGGTGCATCGCTTTTACCTTCCGTTGTTCGGCCTGAATGCGATCATTCTGGCGGCGGCGCTTCACTCATTACTCAACAAGTTGGCTCTGAAAACACAGCAACTCTTAGTGATCGTTGCTATTGTCCCACTCGTCTTTCTCACCTGGTGGGTGCCCAAGCAGTATGTGCAGGATTACAATCGCCATGAACGGGCATTTGTCTTTCGGATGGGGACCCTGGCCAAACAGTTGCGCGAGAGTGATCCGCGAACTTTCTCGGTCGCAACACCGACAATCGGGATTTTCGGTTATGAACTGCTGGGACACCGGGTGATCGATATGCTTGGGCTGGCGGATTCCACAATCGCTCGATACTCTGATCCGCCTATTGAGGGGATGCAAACGACCTGGAAAGAGTCAAAGCATAACTCAAGTTATCTTCTCACCTGTGCGCCCGATTACGTTGTATTCTCCACTGGGATAAAACCATCGGCACCCGCAGAAAGAGCGTTGGTTCTCTACGATGAGTTTCAGGAATCATACCGCGCGCTGGTCTGGTGGTTTCAGGATGCCGACTATTCGCCGCGCGGGATGTTGAATATCGCTTATAAAAAGATGCGAGATGTGAGAGCTCCGGGGAAACCCTCATTGCCGGTGGAGTTTGCAGAGAAATTGAATCAGGGGCTGGATGCCGGCGGTAGTGATCGTCCGGATGATGCCGTGAAATACCTTAATGAAGCGGCACGAATCGCCGGGGGGTTGGAAAAAGTACGATTTACCGAGCTCCATTGGACACTCGGTCAGGCATATCTGGTGAAACGCGAGAGTGAGCAGGGGATAGCCGTTTTGGAGACCGGGCTGGCGATCGATTCGATGACGCCGGGGATCCACCGTGACCTATACACGGTTGCGGCGTTAATGGAAGATCAGCCGAAAGTCGCTTTGCACCGGGAATGGTTGAAGCAGTTGATACCGTGGTATCTCCCCAGACTCGACTCTATTACCCAGCAACGGCTTGAACGGGCCCGGCAGGGGAGCCAGCAGCCCTGAGCGCGGTCAATTCTTCGAGGAAACCTGTTGACAAGGTTTGTGTCCGGCATATATTGAAAGTCGCCTGAAGTCAACAGACAGGCAGTTCGATAAGCGGGAATAGCTCAGTTGGTAGAGCACCACCTTGCCAAGGTGGACGTCGCGAGTTCGAGTCTCGTTTCCCGCTCTTTTTTTTCGGCGCCATAGCCAAGTGGTAAGGCAGAGGTCTGCAAAACCTTTATTCCCCAGTTCGAATCTGGGTGGCGCCTTATCTTCCCTGGCACTCCCCCTGATCACTCGCTCCAACAGAACAAAGGTCACCTTCGTATATTCTGGTATTCCGTTCGCCATCCGGGGGGGATCTTTTGTTTGTGAATTTGCGTACAAAGTATAGACCATAGAGGTCTCTGTAGGGTGAATCCTTACGGCCAAGTATATGATTGTTGGACAGTGAATTAAAATCTTTCCGGCCCGTGGAAATTCGCTCTTGTGGGACCGACAATATTGCATATATTCTCGCAGAAGATTTGTATCGAAAAAGCTGACCGAGCCAAAAGGAGCATATACCATGGCGATGAAGATCAATGAAGATTGCACGGCATGCGGACTCTGTCTGCCCGAATGCCCGACCAATTCGATTTCTGAGGGTGATATCTATGTGATCGACGAAAGCACCTGCAATGAATGCGATGACCAGGGTGACGGTCCGCATTGCGTCGCGGTCTGCCCGGTCGACGCTATCCATAAGGCATAGATCTAAGCACAGCCTTGCAAAAGCCGCCTTTCGGGCGGCTTTTTTATTGTCAGCAAGAAATGTCGTGGGAGACAATAGAAAGAGGGTGCGACTCTGGTAGGGTAGAGGGGGCTAGGAAACTACCCAGGGACAGCAGAGAAACACCCTCGCACTGATTAAATTAAGCTAAGCTTCTGCCAGATTGTCAAGTACTTAATCTTTCGGCAGGCGGGGCCAAAACTTTAGACAGGAGATAACGGCGCAGATTTTGATGGTTAATATCTGACGATTTTAACCGGAATAGTCAGCAAGAATGGATTGGCGCCCTCGGAGGGGTCTATCCGGAGTCGGAAGCTTGAGTAATATGTCCCTTTGGAGAGGTTCGGAGAGACGGCTACTTCGATCTCAGTTTTTTCACCTTTTGAGACCACCTGTTTCTTCACACTTACAGAGTAGATCGAGTCAGCCTGGTCGATGAAGGTGATTCCAAGTTTACCGGCTCGTGGATTGGATAGAGTCAGAGTCTTTGTCTTATGCGCAGGGAGAAAAAATGCCGATGCCGGCTCAGGTTTTACGCCCAGTAGCCACTGGCCAACGTTACTGATATAATAGTATTCCAATTCCGGAAAGGATGGGTCGGTGGTTGAAATCGTAAATGCCTTGGCGGTTGGTCCAAAGACGTTTTTGGTGTCGAATTCGAGGCGGATACTGGTTGAATCACCCGGCGATACCAGCGTGTCGCCAAACGTCACTTTGGAGCACTCGCATGGGACATTCTTCGTCTTCAGGACAACCGGCTTGGAGGACTGATTCACATACGTGAAAGAGTGAAAGACGAGGAAATCAACGCCCACGGCTCCAAAGTCGACCGTGCGCCTACCATCGGTTTGCGCGGCCTCGATTCCGCAGATTCCAAACAGATAGACGAAGAGGAAGGTGACTAACCCCAAACTCTGTTTATGTAGACGCAAAACCCGTTGGCAATTGATCATGTAGTATCATCCAGTTTGTTGCTTTGAGAAAGCCACCCGTTGTGTGCTTTCTGTCTCAGCAAGTATACCCACAAAGTGCCGGTTCGGACCAACTGATCCATCAGATTTTTGGGAGGCGCGTCCGCAACCGATGTGTGGCCTCATGAGGTTCCCAAAGTAACCAAGAACGAGATTTGGCGCAAGAGCTTACGTAATTGTCGATTCCCCATTTTTACATTGACAGCCGGTGCCTGTGTCTACTAAGATTGCCTGCGACAAGTCACCCTAACAGAAGTCAGGCAGTTCACGTGATTCAAGATAGACAACGGCTATTCGCGGTAGCACTTTTGATGGTGTTGCTGGTGTCGGTACTTGGGATCGGTTGTTCGGAGGAGCGCAAAAGAGAAGCGGCCCGGATCGCCGCCGAGTTGGATGCAAAAGAGCGAGGAGAGGTGCTCCCCCCGGAGACGACCGTTGTCGACACAACGTCCGGAGTTGGTCAGCTCTCAGGATGAAGCCTTGGGTATGCAAACGGCCGGGGAGTCTCTTGCCGTTCCAGACACGGCGGCCCAGATAGAGGCGGCTATTCAGGAAAAGTTGGGACAACAGAGCGAATCGTCTGGTTCCCAAAGTGAGGTCGTCGCGCCTGCTGTTACCCCGCAGTCCATGCCGCCAGTTTTGCACGACGGGTTTACGGTGCAGGTGGAGAGTTCTCCGCTGCAGAGTTATATTGAACAGCAGGTGCAGGTCTTCAAGGATCGTGGCTATGATGCATATATTGGCTCGGTCACCAAGGAAGACAAAACGTATTACCGAGTGAGAGTGGGGAAGTTTGCCGACCGGGCCGAAGCGGTACGCGTCAGTACAGAGATCAATTCGATGTACAATCTGCAGAGTTGGGTAGATCAGGCGAGTTGGTGATAGGCTCGGCACCAGATTATATGAAAACGGCAGGCTGATAGCCTGCCGTTTTTCTGTTCTGTTTGATCGATCCGGCTAGTGCGCTTTTTCTTCCGGCTTCATTTCCGTGTTTTTCAGATACGTATTCAGGAACTGCATCTGCTTTTCATACTCGGGGATGATATTTGACCGCTTGCCGGCGCCATGCCCTTCATCCGCAAAGATCATTGAGTCAACGATTCCGCCGTTTTTGGTGACGGCTTCGATGATCTGGCGGGCTTCGCCGATTGGTACGCGTGGGTCATTAGCGCCATGAATGACCAACAGCGGCGTTTTGATCAAATGCGCCTTGTGGATCGGGGAGATCTCTTTAAGGAATGCAGAGTCGGATAACGGTCCATATTCTGCCTCGCGAAGACCACGCCGATACGCCGCGGTGTTTTGCAGGAAGGTCACGAAGTTGGAGATACCGACCGAGCCGATCGCCGCCGAGAAGAGATCGGGATAGTCAGTGATCATGCCGAAGACGACATAGCCGCCGTACGAACCGCCGCGAATCGCCAGTTTCCCTTGCGCGCTGTAGCCTTTTGAAATGAGCCATTCAGCCGCCGCCTTATAGTCCTGCAGTGAATGTTTGCGGTTTTTGTAATTGTCCAGGTTCAAGTACTCACGCCCATATCCTTCAGATCCTCGCACATTGGGAAGCATCACTCCATAGCCGTTGAGGAGCAGGAACTGGATATTGCGCGTGAAATAGGGTTGTGATTGTCCTTCCGGCCCGCCGTGTGCCTCGATGACAAAGGGGATCGGGGTCCCTTGCTTGTAGGATTTCGGCAGATAGACAAAAGCGGGGATTTCCAGGCCATCAAAACTGGTGTAATGGATCAACTGTGGCTCGGAGAAGAGCTCGCGGTCAATTCCTGCATAGGTGGCGAAAGTGAGTTGGGTCAGTTCGCCTGTTTTCGGGTTCCAGCGCCAGACATCGGTTGTTCTGGTGGGGCCATTAAATGAAAAGACCACGTTGCCGTTCTTGTCAAACCCGCCACCGCTGACTATGCCGTCTAATGGCGGTGTGGAGAGAATCTGGCCGGTTTCAACTTCGCGCAGTCTGATCCGGACATACCCATCTTCGTTGACCAGCGCCATCATATATCGGTAGTCACGCGAGAAGCCGAGAGCGGTCGTTTCCCACCGCGAGTCTATCCAGCCATCCTCGAGGAATTCAGGCTTCCCCTTTCCAACTTTCACTTTGGCAACCCGACTGATCCCCTCTTCATTGTTGTTGGAGAGCCAGTAGATAGTTTGGTTGTCCGGCATCATGGTGGCTGTCTGATAGAGAACATTGCCGGTGTCAGAATTCAGTTTCTGGTACTTGCCGCTCCCCAGTTCCACGAGATAGAGATCATTGGCGACATTTGACCGCAGATTACTGATGATCATTCGGCTGCCGTCCTGTGAGAGGTCGGCTATCCAATTGTACCCACGTATTCCGCCAGTCGTGTCACCAAAGATCTTTTGCGCTACGCCGGTGGTGACATCCATTTTGTAGATGAAGAAGTCTTTGCCATTCTCTTCGGTCGAGTTGTAATAGATCGATCGGTCATCATTGGCCCAGGCGACCGAACCGTATCGTGCAGTGGGGCTGTTGGTCAGAGCAACCAATCTTCCGGTCTCAGTATCCATGAGGAAGAGCTGCGACTGTTCCGACCCGCCAACCGAGGCTCCGACGATTCCCATGTCGCCTCCCCAGGAGAGGGTGAAGAAGTCGATGCCATCTTCAAACATGGTCAACTGGTATGGCCAGCCGCGATCGGTCAGGCGATAGATCTGCGAGGCACCTGATGCTGAAGAGGTGAAGTAGACTGTACTACCGTCCCAGCTTGAAGCTGAGAAGGAATTTGCCCCTATCTGCAAGAAAGTCCCGATATCAGGGATATAGGACCCTTTGAAAAGCAGGGATTGCTCCTTGGTTTTCGTCTGGGAAAAGAGACTGGAGACCAGGCCGAGGAGAATAACCAGGGCGCAAATGAGATGTCGCTGCTTCACTCAAACCTCCTTGATGCGATGAGCTGGGCGTACCGAAAGGTCATCTTGTGCAAATATATAGACGGATTAGCGACGGTAGGCAACTGCAAAAAAAGAGGGCCGGAAATTCATCCGGCCCCTCAAAGTGGCTGTTTTTTCGATAGATCAGACCTCGATAGAGGCCAGGCGACCTGAAATTCGCTGTTCTTCCTCGAAATTGACCCGCCGGTAGAAGTCGCAGGTGTGGCAGGACTGCCCGTAGCAGGGGGAAGTAGCGGGCTTGGAAATCATCCAGCATGCCCTCCCGCCTCCGCGTCCGCCGTTGGTTCCATCGAGTTTCATGCAGGCAGAGACAGGGCACTCGCCCTTTCCGTCTGCCATAAGCCCCCCTCTTTCGTGACCGCAATTCTTGAACTGCCAACAGTTCAGTTTTTGCATCGCACCGGTCCTTCTCACTGCTCGTTCTGCACGACTCTCAGGACGGCAGTATAAGCTCTATCCTGTTCCATACGCTGGAGCTGATCCTGGGTGGCCATCTCCTTGAACTTGTCGTAGCTCTTTTTAACGTTCTTAAGGTCATCATCGCCAAAGTAGCAGAGCATCAGATACTGATAGATGAGCGGATTGCCAGGGTCTTCAGACCGGGCATCCTTAAAGTGCTTGATCGCCTGCTTGTAGTTACCCAGTGCGAAACGGGCTTCGCCAAGGCCGAAATTAGCCTGAGCTGACCGTTTATCGACTTTGAGGATCGCTTCATAGTCGGCAATTGCGGCGATCTCTTCCTGCTTGGCCATATGCAGGCTGGCCCGTCCGAGCAGGGCGGGAACGGAGTTCGGCATCATTTTCACCGCGTTATTGAATGAGGTCATCGCCTGGCCGTAATCGCCATTAACGCGCAGGATCTCCGCCGCCCGGAGGTAATCATCGTGCGCATCGGTGCGTCGAGAGGAGAGCGTGTAGGCTTCGGCTCTCGTCAGATAGGCAGGGGTGTAATTAGGATGCGTTTCAAGGATCGACGAAAGTGTGGTAATTGCATTCTCGACACCGCCTGAACGCAGTGTTGATACGGCTTGATTATATTGGCCTTCCAGTGAAATCACCGCAACATTTTCAGAGGTTGGCGTCAGGCTGACATCCAGGGTGACGATCGCATCCGCGGGGACATTAACGACACCGGAAGCAGTCTGGTAGCCGTCTTTGGAGACGGCGTACGTGCGCTGACCCGCTGAAATGCGGCTGAAGGTCAGGTTGCCGGCACCTACGACGGTGCCATCGATAGTCAGTTTCGCTCCGTCGACGTTGGCCGCAAGGGTTACCTTACCGACAGAGGATTTGTTTGTTTTCGTTGTCGTGGACGGCCGTTGTGCAGTCTCGCTCTGCTGTGCGACTGTCGGACGGTTATCGTCGTATGCCTGGTTGTAGTTCTCTGATGGAGTCGAGGCAACCTGAGGGAGGTCTTCCATGGAGGCGAGTTCTCCGGGGAAGAGGGTCATAGTGGTCAAATCGCCGGCGGTGACGGTCGCGTAGTCGACTTTAATGGTCTGCCCATTGACCAGATATTCGACGCGATGAGTGCCGGGATTAAGACCGCCAATACGGAAGAATCCTTCGCCATTGGCAGTGGTGGATTTGCCAGTCTCGGGGAGGCGAATGACCGCGCCTTCGATGAATGGCTGATGGTTTTCATCCAGCGTGACACCAACTATCTCGCCTTGTCCGTTGTGCGTGTCGCGGACTAACATCGGAACGAGGATAGCGAGCAACACGACGAACGCCGCGGCCGCCACGATACCGTACGTCTTGGTATCGAGTCGCTTCTTGCGGAGGAGGTACGGACGATCATTGATGATGATCTCATCATTTTCGTTTAAGTCAACTTCGCCATGGATCTGAATGTAGTTTTTCATGAAATAGGCGAGACCGCGGCCCCGTTTGGAGACGGCTGGCTTGCCGAGATCAACCGGCTTACCGGTGATCGGGTCCTGCGGTTTTGGAGCAGTGCCGGTACCCATTTTCTTGAGTAGGGCCTGCTTTTCATTTTCAGACAGATATGAGCCGCTGTTGTACAGCTTCTTCTCAATAGACTGTACTTCTTTTTCAGAGAGGCGGCGGATCTGCTGTGATTCGGTTAGATCGGTTTCGGCTTGTTTTGCGACAATTGAGGATTCAACCGGGGGAGGAGTAACAGAACTGGTCGGCTGTTCTTCTTCCTGACGTTCGAGCCATTCAGCGCTCGACTGTACTCCCAGCGTATCCTTAGCGGGTCGACCAGCATAACTGGTGGCATCGTCATCTTTTTCTTTACTGTCGTTCGCCTCGGAGACGGTGAACTCCAGGGCATCGTCATCATTGGGTGTGGCTTTCAGAGACACGCCGCAATGTTCACAGAATTCCGTGCTTTCAAACAGGATTTCCGTCTTGCAGTTTGGGCATCGCTTCAAAGGAAAGTCCCCGTGTTAGCTGGTTATCGCTTTTCTGTAATTATCGACTGCCGAGGAGATTTCTTTAAATACCCTTTGATGTCCAACCGTCTATGCTGCAAGCGCAAACCGCCAAATAATACCCTTGACACTCGCGCGACGCGGGTGTTATACTGGCGGTTCAATTTGACGCATGTTAGTTCAACACATCCGGTTCGCCCCCGGAGGAGGAAGAGATAAATGCTAAGGCGAATTAAGTTCTTGCCTGTATTGCTCTTAGCTGCTTTTGTCGTCGTTATGGCGGCGGGCTGCTCTCAGGATGAGGATGTCGTCAGTCCGGTTTCCACGACCGAACTTACCCTGTCGGCTCTTCGTTTACCGATTCCGCCGCCTGGCATGATATATGAACTGTGGGCTGCCAGCTCCGATGATACCATTTCACTCGGAAAGTTCTCGTATGATCCGACGTTGCAGACCTTTCTGGATGCCAACGGCGATCCGCGCGAGAATGTCTTTCAGCTTGGCGGCGATGTATTCGATTACAATTCGCTGTTTGTATCAGTCGAAGTCGACCCCGACGATGACCTGGATGCACACGGTCCGATCATGTTGATCGACGCTGTCAGCGATCCGGCGAATTCCCCGTTCCAATTGGTCTTTCCGCTTTCAGATTCGCTCTGGGAAGGGTATGCGAGACTGAATATGGAAGGGGTCTCCGACCGCGATCGTAACCAGAATGACGGGAATGGTCTCTGGTTCAGTCGCTACTCGACGATTTTGTTCCAAGTCCCTGATACGTTTGCCGTCACGATTGATACGGTCGACAGTGTTGACTCAGTCGGTACGCAGCCGATCAACTTCATTATCGGGATCGAGGACATTGAAACGACAATCGTCTTTGTCGAGCAGGATACTGCCCTTTGGAGAAAAGGGATGGTCTGGTTGGGTGCGCAGCCGCTGCGCCATTATGGGCTTAGTTACACGTTCGTAACACAGTGGGATTCGACGCCGCCGTTCTCTGCTCGGGCGCTGAAGCCGACCTTTACGACCGGTGCCCGTTCGGACCGCGTTGATTACTTCACGCAGGATTACGATGCTCTTCCCGACTATACCGAATGGGGTTGGAAATACAAGGGTTGGATGGTGCTTCCGCACTACAACTCAGTGGCGATGACGACTAAGTGGCGGATGACGCCGCCGGCGTGGCGCTATAAATCAGACAACTTCAATTGGCTACCCGGTGATACCGGCGTGCTGTTCACAACGGGAACGTTTGCCAGAATCGACACGACCGACGACAGCAATCCGTACAAACTGGATGGACCAATTCCGCCATACCCGGGTGAGGATTTCCTGAATTCGACAGCTCTCCAGGCTGCCTTCGGGATCAATAGCATTGAGATCATGCCGTTTGGATTTGGGAATGAAGGAACGATATTCATCTCCCTTGAGCCTGAGAACAGGCTCACCGACACTACCAATTTCCCGTTGATCCTGATGACGAAAACGTTGCCTTTCAGCCGCGATTCGATCGTTGCCGGAACGGTGCAACTGGGGATGCAGAACCGGAGCAGTACACTGGATAACGATCCGTTGGCGCCCGGATTCCCGCAGATTGACGTAGCGATCAAGCGATTCTAGTTTAGTATCACATTCGCTAAGTAATGAAGTAGAGCCTGTCCTCAGACAGGCTCTTTTTATGTTCGGCAAATTGGTCGTTGATGGTTGGGGGGGAGGCATTTAGGCTGCAACTTTGTTGCACAATACCGGCAGTAGTTCTGACGGCCGTGCCCCGGCACCACTCCCGGAAAGTACGATATTTCATTGCATAATCCGGTACGGGGTCGTATATTTTATCCACATCGGCCAGCGGCACAGCGCTTGCTTGGTTCTAATTCGTGAGAATGCGTCTATCATTCCCTTATTCGTAAACTCGTCACTTGAAATAAGGGAGTGGTGAGCGCTGGTTCGCCAGCCACCTGACGTTAGAGTCGGGCATCCCCCCTCCACCACTCCCTCTTTTTTCTTACAGCCAAGCAGATACTCCGAGTTCCGTCACTGTTCCCCGCTCTTCCAAGGAGCAGGGTAAACCTTTGCCTCAATCTGTCGATATCTCCCCAAGTATGTGGTTTTTCCCAAGACCTAATCTTCGGTCGGCTAAGAGCGATGATATCGTGATGCGTACCGGGTTTCTGGCGCGTCTCGGTCATTTGATCGTTCTACAAGCGATCTTCGTCTTTGCGGCGATCGCCCTGGTGCTTTTCTATCCGGGGCCAAACAAGACTTCGTCCGAAGATGCAGGGCCGTTCCACGCGACCGTACAAGACCTCGGCCAACGCCTATTGGAAAACTACCTTCAGGATCCCAATCTTTCTGACCAGCGCGCGACTGGTACATTGAGAGATGAAATCCAGCTCAGCGGTGAAGGGATCGTCTCGGCCGCTCTGTTTATGGTCAAGGGGGATGGCACTGTCGAATGTCTCAATGCACTCGGTCCGCAAATGCCGACCTCGAGTGCCAGTGATCTGACCGAGGGGGTCAGCACGATCCGCCAGGATCTGATCAGGCACGTTGCCGCCGAAGCCCCCGGATTCTTTCTTTCAAGCATCATCAATGATGAACAGAAGAATGTCTATTACCGCCCGCTGGGAAGCGATATCCCAGCCGTGCTGGTTGCCACAATTAATCATGACCTTTTGATCTCCAGTCGGTCGGAACTACAGTATGCGCTGATCATGCTCTTTCTGGTCTCGGTGCTGCTGTCACTCATGACCATTTATCTCATCTGGAAGCGATTCCGCCAACCGTTGGTGCACTTGATCCGACGCTTGGAGAAGACGGCTGATGGCGAGGTCTATTACCAGTTGGAGACGGAGGGGGATATCGAGTTGAACGTGTTGAGCAACACCTTCAATCGTTTGACGAAAACCCTCTGGTCGAATCAGCAGGAGATGAAATCGTACAACAATCGCCTCAGGGAGATCAATGCTTCGCTTTTGCAGTCGCGTCTCTTCCTGGCGACCCTGATCGACAGCTCGCCTTCGGCGATAGTAGTGACATCACGCGACGGCCAGATAATCATCTTCAACCGGGAAGCGTGCAAAGTATTTGGCTACAGTTCAGATGATGCGGTGGGAAGAAACGTCTCCGAGTTATTTAAACAGCCGATCAATAAGAAGCTCTCGGATGAAGATGATAAGCCGGGTTTTGAGGCGATCAGCCTTCGCGCAGATGGTTCTGCGTTTCCGGTATGGGTGACGATGACACCGACCCGATCCGATGAAGGGGATGTCTGGGCATTCGTTTATATTCTGCACGATATTACTGAGTCGACTAGTTTTCAGGAGATGATGATCCGCCTTGATCGATATTCCACCCGCGGCGAAATGGCGGGCGATATCGCTCACGAGATCAACAACTACCTGGCGGTGCTGTCGGGCAATCTCGAACTGCTCCCTATCATCCTGAAGAAGGGGGATCCCGAGAAGATCGAGAAGAAGCTCGAACTAATGCGGAATACCGTTGATCGAGTGGCCCGCTTCGCCGACGGACTCATGGATACCAATCGAGACGAAGCGACGCCAGAACCGACCAGCCTTAACCAGGTGGTTGAAAACGTGCTGGCATTCCTTAAGCCACAGAACAAGTTTGATGCGGTCGAATTCACGACCATACTCTCGTCCGAACTGCAGGTGATAGCAGTTGATCCGGGACAGGTTCAGCAGCTTCTGGTCAATCTGGTTAACAACGCGACTGATGCCGCTATTGCGATCGGGGTTAAGCCGGACATCAGAATTGCTACCAGCTGTACTCTAATAGAAGGTAATCGCTACGCCCAGGTGTCGGTGGCCGATAATGGCAGTGGCGTACCTGAAGAAAAGGTGGAGGCACTGTTTACGCGCCGGTTCACGACCAAGCGCAAGGGACACGGCATTGGCCTGGTCACCTGTAAGCGGATCATGGATGCCCACCAGGGGAAGATCGAGTATCACTTTGTCGATGGCGCCATTTTTACCTGTAGTTTCCCATATGAACGGACGGCTGTAGTGGAACAAGAAGTCTCGCCTGTTCAGCCGACCTCCGAGTTGGTTCGCGCGTAACTTTATCTTGCCGCTCTCCTAAGGTCACCGTACTTTTCCCACATGCGAGCAAAGCGGGAAGACCAATCCCCCCTTGATCAACGAACCGTTGCCCTGATCATTGTCGCCATAGCATTGGCGGTACTGGTCTTTACGTGGGTTGGGATCAGCCAGAGCCGCAAAGACAGTTTTCAGCTTCTGGTGCGTCAGGGCGTCGCTTTCACAACCGCTTTGGCCGAAGCCTCACAAAATGCCATTGATGCCGAGCGATTCTATGATCGACTGATGCAACGTCGATACGCCGATCTGGTCACGACTCTTCTTGGCAACCGCCAATCCGTTTCCAACCAACAATTATATCAATTTGCCAGAGATCACGACCTGCTGGGAGTCTGGTTGTTCGAGCGCGACTCCAGTGGGGTGATTCGTTCTGAGGCCGGCTCCGCCCGGATCAATCTGCCGGAATTCGTTCGTTTTGAGGCCGATACGCTGGGGCTTTCCAATGCACCCCAGTTCATTCAGTTGATCGATGAGCAGGAGGAATCGGGTGAGGTTGCACTCTACTACCTGCAACTGACTGACAGTCTCAACCGCGTGATCATATTGGCGGCGGATGGCCGCGCGTACCAGTCTGCGTTGCAGCAGACCGGGATCGGCTTTCTCTCGCAGCGCATGGCGCGCGAAGAGGGGGTCGAGTATATCATTTACCAGTCAACTGAGGGGATTATCTTTGCCTCCCGCAAGCCGGGCGAACTGCTGGCTATCGAGTCTGATCCATTCCTGCAGGAAGCATTGAAGAGCGACACGACGGTCAATCGGATATTCGAATTCCAGGGAGAAGATGTCCTGGAACTGGTGCACCCATTCTCAACGGTCGACTATCCTCAGGGTGTATATCGGGTTGGTCTGTCGCTGCGCGGCTACAATGCAGTCTCGAGAGGTTTCGACTGGCAAATGATCGTTCTGTCGATTCTCCTTTTTGGCTTGGTGATTACCGCAGTCCTATATCTCAACAGCCACCGGAAGCGGAGAGAGATATCCCGGGAGTACTCTCAGATAAAGTCAGTGACTGAGCGAATATTCGAGCAGATGGAGACCGGAGTGGCGGTTGTTTCATCTGATGGCGTCGTGCAGTTCGCCAATGCGGCATTTGGACGAGCTATCGGGAAGCCGGAGATCACGGGAAAAGGGTGGCGTGAGGCCGCCGGCGCTGTCGATACACGCTTGCGTGATCTGATCGATGCCGGCGAATCGAAGGGGGAGACCGAGATCGTTCTCCGATCAGGATCTGAAAATCGTTATCTCCTCTTTGGATGGTCCCGAGTGGATTTCGAGCAATCAGGTAAGGCGGCAACTGTCTTTGTAGTCTACGACATCAGTCGAATGCGCCAGATTGAACAGGATGCGGCGCGGAGGGAACGTCTTTCAGAGATGGGGAATCTGGCGGCCGGGGTTGCGCATGAAATTCGGAATCCGCTTAATACAATCTCTATCGCGGCACAACGGCTGGCCTCGGAGTTCACGCCGACCGAGCGGTCGGACGAGTTTGCCCAGTTCACGCAATCGATCCGTACGGAAACCAAGCGCCTGAATGACATCATCACCCGGTTCCTGGCGCTGGCGAGGGAAGATCAGAAGCGCCGCCAGCGTGTCGAGCTCGGTCATTTGATCGAACAGAGCATGGCGTTGGCGATGGTCGAAGCGCCGCAGTTGGGCATCCGGCTCTTGATGGAAATCGAGTCGGGGCTTGAGATCGAGACTGACCCCGATGGAATGAAGCAGGTCTTTGTCAATCTGTTCAACAATGCAAAAGAGGCGGCCGCTGGGAGGCCGATTGATGTCCTCATCGAAGCTCATCGCGAAAATGCGCAGGCGATTATCTCATTCTCGGACACCGGGCCCGGCATTCCGGCTAATGTAAGAGACAAGATATTTACTCCTTATTTCACTACCAAAGAGGCCGGAACGGGACTTGGATTGCCGACTGTCCATAAGATCATCACCGGACTTGGCGGCACCATAGTGACGGGCGATTCGACAACGGGTGCGCGCTTCGTCATAACTTTGCCTCTCCACTAGCCAAAGAAAAAGGCGGTCCTGCGACCGCCTTCTCTCAATCAACAATTGATACTCAGCTTTCTCAGCCTTTGGCTTTCGCCACCTGGGCTTTGAGCCAATCGGTTCCGACCGATTTCGGACGGGTGATCGGCGTGCCGAGTGCACGGTTCAACACCAACTGCGCCAGCATGCCCATGGCACGCGAGACGGAGAAGAGAACCGTATAGTAGTCGAATTCCTTCAGGTCATAATACCAGAGGAGCGAGCCGGAGGCGGCGTCGACATTCGGCCACGGATCTTTCGCCTTACCATGCTCTTTGAGCACTTTCGGGACGATCTTGAAAACGCGATCGACAGTCTGGAAGACCGGATCGTTCGGCATATGCTTGTTGCCAAAATCGCGGAAAGCATCAAAGCGCGGATCGGTGATACGGAGAACGGCATGACCGTAACCCGGGACGACCTGTCCACCCTTGAGAGTTTCCCACGCGTACTTTTCGAGTTCTTCTTCGGTCGGGACGCCCTTGAATTTCTTGATAGTCTCAAGCACCCAGCCGAGGCATTCCTGATTCGCCAGACCGTGCAGGGGGCCGGCCAGTCCGTTCAGACCAGCGGAGACCGAATAGTACGGATCAGACAGAGCCGAGCCTACCGTATGGCAGGTATTGGCGGAGACGTTTCCACCTTCGTGATCTGAGTGGAGCACGAGGTAGAGGCGCATCATGTCATAGACTTCTTCAGCCGCGATCTTCGGAGCGCCCTTTTTTGCTTTCGGCTTGTCGATGCCGAGCATGTGGCAGTAGTCCGCACCCCAGTCAAGTTTCGGGCTCGGTTTGATGATCGGACCCTTCTTGTATTTGATGCGATAGACACCGGCGGCGATACTGTGGATCGTTCCGAGAATGCGCATGGCGTCATCCAGCGTCGGCTCCCAGTATTCAGACTTGTTCATACCTTTGGAATAGCGTTTGCGGAAGATCGACTCATTCTCCATGGCGAGAATAGCGGTATCAAGCATCGCCATCGGATGCGAGGTCTTCGGCATCGCTTTGAGCACTTTCCAGACGTAGTCCGGAACTTTACTGTTCTTCTTCAGCTCTTTCTGGAAACCAACCAGTTCTTCCTTGGTCGGCATTTCACCGGTAAGAAGCAGCCAGAAGATCTCTTCGGGGAGTTTCTCGGTGAGATCTTTGATCGGGATGCCGCGGATGACCAGACCAGTATCCGGTTCGACCAACGAGGTATCACAGACCATACCTTTGATCCCGCGCATGCCGCCGATCGCTTGTTCCACCGTCACCTGCGAGATGACGACATCGCGACCGTCTTTCATGATCTGCGCGCGTTCTTCACGAAGCTTGGGAATCTGTTCGGCCATTCTCTGTTTTAGTGTCTTGGCCATCGAAGTACTCCTTTGTTTATGAGTCGGCGAATAGCTCTCTTACATTCTAATGTGTGAATTGTTTCACATTACCGCAGAAAGTAGTATTACTTGGTTCGGTTTGTCAAGCAACGAACTTGTGAAGATGGGTAGATTTGCCAATTTTTAGTCGGGGAGCAGCTTGCCCGGATTCAGGGCGCCATTCGGGTCAAAGATATGCTTGATCTGTCTCATCGCCGAAATGGTGGCCGGGGGGAATTCAAGGGGTAGGTATTGCCTCTTGGCCAGTCCAATGCCGTGTTCGCCCGTCAGCGTCCCACCCAAAGCAATGGTCTTTTTCATGAGGGTGAGAATCCCCTCTTCGATCAAAGCTCTGTCAGCCTCCGAGCCGGTTGAGGAGAGGAAATTGACATGCAGGTTGCCATCGCCAGCATGACCGAAAGAGTTGATGCGGAGCGGGCTTGCGGCGTTCATTTCCGCCACAAAGTCAACCAGTACAGGGAATTGGCTGTTGGGAACGGCAACATCCTCAGAGATGCGCAGCGCTGCTGATTCTCTGATAGCCTTGGAGAGATTTCTTCTCACCGCCCAGAGCGTCTCTGCCTTTGCAGCATCAGTCTCTGCACGGAGATAGGAGCAGCCATTCCTGGAACATATATCACGAATTTGTGCGGTTTCTTTCTGGGGATCTATACCGGTGGTTTCAATCAGGAGGATAGCTGCAACGTCATCTAAGCCATCATGCTTTTCATATTGATTGGAGCAGGCGGCAGCATCGCCGTCGAGAAATTCCAGCACTGTAGGGATGATTCCCTCAGCCGTGATATCTGAAACAGTCTTAGCCGCTTTGGTTGGGTGTGGAAAAGCGACCAGGATGGTGGCCCCACGAGTCGGGATAGGGATGAGGCGGAGGGCAATCTCGGTGATGATTGCCAGAGTCCCCTCAGATGCCACCAGCAGCTCTCCTAGGCCACCGAAGCCTGATTGTTGACCGAGAATACCTGTTTTCAAGAGTGAACCGTCGGCCAGGACTGCTTCGAGCCCAAGGACGTAATCCTTGGTGACGCCAAAGCGTCGACACCGAAGTCCACCGGCGCCTTCTGCCACGTTGCCGCCAAGTGTAGACTCCAAATAGCTGGCGGGGTCAGGCGGATAAGTCAATCCAATCTTGGCGGCTTCGTCCTGCAGGGTCTTGGTGATTACACCCGGACCCACGAACGCCGAGAAAGTGGCAGTATTAATGCGCTGGTGTGCAATAAGTTCAGTTGATATGACTAAACTATTACTTGAAGGTACGCAACCACCTGAAAGGCCGGTCCCGCCGCCTCTTGGGACAACGGGGATGCTGTGCTGAGAGCAGAAGCGGACTGCCGCCTGAACATCCTCGCGGACCCGCGCCATCAGAATAGCAGAGGGTTTCCCGCTGTAATTGGTGGCATCTTTGAAATACTTTTCGTGAGTATAGTCGGGTTCGATTATGAGCGAATCCGGGAATGAGAGTTGTTCGCGAAGAAGTTCAAAAGGGGACGGAGGCATTGGAGTGAGACTCGATCTCTGCAATTTAGTCCGACTTGGGCTTGTTGCCTGAGTCAGACTTGCTTGAGCTGCTCCCGGAGGATCCGGAATCCGACTTGGATTCCCCTTTGCGCTTATAGTCAGTGATGTAGAACCCGGTCCCTTTGAAGATCAGTCCGATTCCGCCGGAAATGAGTCGCTGGGTCTTTTTGCCACATTTTGGGCAGAGTTCGACCGGTTCTTCAGACATTGCCTGAAATTCTTCGAATTCATGACCACAGCTCGGACACCGGTATTGGTAAGTCGGCATACTCTTCGATTCTCCATAAGGACGCCCGTCTCTCCGGGCAATAGGCTGCAAGTATCGGAGATATTGAACCGCGAAACAAGGGGAAAAGTTCTTCGCCTCGGCCATCAAAGGGCGTTCAGAGCCCCAGTTTTACTGCGAGTCCGCAACTCAGGACGACCAAGCCGGCCATTGCGTGGGAGAACTGTTCGAGCCGTTGCATCGGCAGAAACTTAATACCGCGTTGTAAGAGGAGTACCATGCCGAGCATCGTGCTGATAGTTGTAATAGTGAACACTACGGTGACCAGCCATAATCCGGCGGTGCTTTCGTTGGCGGCGGGGTACATCAGAATCGGGATCAATGGTTCACAGGGGCCAAGGACAAATACTGTGAAAAGGACCCAGGGGGTGATATTGGCGCGCCTGCCTGCCCTGTCATGTGAATGAAAATGCGAATGGGGATGGGCGTGAAGAGTGCCGTCCTCGTGGGTGTGGCGATGTTTGCGAACGCCTGGCGAATACCCCAGACCATGTAGACCAATCCGAAAGCGATTAGTGCCCACCCGGCCAGATCACCGCGAAATGACTCGGCCGATTCCAGGCTAGTAACCGCGATACCCAGACCGATCCCGATAAACCCGAGTACCACGCTACTCAGCACATGGCCGAGTCCGCAGAGTACTGTTATCAGGCTGGTTTTCCAGGTAGACCAATTGCGAGCATGCGACATCGCAAGAAAGGGGAGATAGTGATCCGGTCCCAACAATGTATGGATGAAACCCATAGAAGCGGCGGCAATCAGAAGTGCTGTCATTTCGGACGTCATGGTGCCCTGCCAGAAGTTGTCTTTCTACCCCAATATGCGTGAAAGGCACGAGCGGTCAAGGAGGAATAGTGGATAATCGTGGCTATGTACTGCGTCAATGAAGGAGTGCGGTATTCTGCGAAAGAAATCCGGTTTGGAGGGGATTCTTCCGCAGGAATTGCTCCCTGAATGTCCGCCAAATCAGGTCTTAGTTTTGGATTGGGCAGCCAACATCTCGCGAGAACGGAGGAGGGCGTCATCGTATGTCGGCAACACGTTCTCTTTTCCGATCTGGTCCAACAGGCCAGAATCCTCCATCGCTTTCATCACGGCGGGCTGGGCGCCGGACATAAGAAAGATCGTGCCGGCTTTTTTGAATGAGTGGAAGACATCTTCGATCGTACGAACGCCAGTAGCATCAATGACGGGCACCTGCCGCATCCTGACAATGATCGCTTTGGGTGGCTTGCCAACTACCGTCAGTGATTCCTTAAACTTGTAGGCGGCGCCGAAAAACATCGGACCATTGATCTCAAACACCCGGACTCCATCAGGGATCGGCGAGAGAGAAAAATTGGAGACATCATCGAGGCCGTTGGCGTCATCCCAACTTTCCGATATAGCGGTGACATTGCTGGAATAGGACATGGAGCGCAGGAATGCAATGGAGGCGATCACCAGTCCGACCTGGAGGGCGATGGTCAGGTCGAGCAGGACTGTGAGAGCGAAGGTGCTGAGCAACACGGCCGCGTCGCTCTTGCTACCGCGTAATTGCGCGAGGAAAGTCCGCCACTCGGACATGTTGTAAGCCACGACAATCATAATTCCGGCCAGCGCTGCCATCGGAATCAAACCCGCCCACTTTCCGAAAGCGAGCATAATTATCAACAGGACAACGGCATGGACAATTCCGGCAACCGGAGTTCGTCCACCGTTTTTCACATTGGTTGCTGTACGTGCAATCGCACCGGTGGCAGGAATTCCCCCGAAGATCGGCGAAGCGATATTGGCCACTCCCTGGGCGACCAGTTCCATATTCGAACGATGTTTCCCTGAGATCATTCCATCAGCAACGACAGCGGCAAGCAATGCTTCGATTCCGGCCAGCATGGCGATCGTGATGCCCGGCTGAATCAGATTTTTGATGGTGCTCCAGTTCACATCGGGTAGCGAAGGAGTGGGGAGGCTGTGGGGAATCTCACCGAATCGGGCGAAGATGGTCTCAAGCGGGAGATTCAGCAGCGGGACAGCCGCAGTTGCTGCGACCAGGGCCACAAAGGGACTGGGGATGATTGTCGTGATCCTCGGCCAGAAAACGATAACGATGATCACGCCAAGACCGAGCGCCAGGTTCGCCAGTTGTGCATCTCCAATGTGGGTCAGAATGATGATCCACTTCTCGATGAAATCCGCTGGAAGGTCCTTGATTCCAAGGCCGAGCAGATCGTTCATTTGAGAGGAGAAGATGATCACCGCAATTCCCGTGGTGAAACCAACGATCACCGGGTGCGGAATGAACTTGATGACCGAGCCGAATTTGAGCAGACCCATGGCGATCAGGATCACGCCGGCGATGAGGGTGGCGGCCATCAGGCCATCGACACCATACTGCTGGACGATCCCGTATATGATCACGACAAAGGCGCCGGTCGGACCGCCGATCTGGACGCGACTCCCGCCAAGTGCGGAAATGATGAATCCGGCGACGATGGCGGTAAAAAGCCCTTTTTCCGGAGAGACACCTGAAGCGATGGCGAAGGCGATCGCGAGCGGGAGGGCTACGATGGCTACAATCGTACCCGCCGCAGCATCGGCGCCAAACTGGCGGATCGTGTAACCCTTGATGGTATCGAGTAATTTCGGTCTAAGCATGGTCTGTTATCGACTCCTAAGCAGGCGAAAGTAGACCGTCATAAACCCGATGTCAAGAATTGAGCGAATTTTGTAGAGACCGGCAATTATTCGTCCAAAAAAATCGCAGAGATCATCTTGCCGCAATAGACTTTTCTGTCTATGCTATTAGATAAAGATGATTATCTGACAAGGACTATAGACGATGAAGCGTTCGCTTGGCCCCAAAACGCTGGTTTATCCGACTCCGGCATGGGTGATCGGAAGTTACGACCAACACGGAAAACCGAATATCATGACAGTCGCCTGGGGAGGGATCTGTAACTCCAAGCCGCCGCAGGTGACGATTTCGCTCCGCAAGGCGACCTACACGTACGGCTGCATCATGGAACGTAAGGCGTACACGATCAATCATCTTCCGGAGACATTGGTTGCTGCTGTTGACTATTGCGGGATGGCCTCGGGACGGTCAGGCGATAAATTTGCTGAGACCGGTTTGACGCCGATCGGCTCCGAATTAGTTGATGCTCCATATATCGAGCAGGCAAATCTTGTATTGGAGTGCAACCTAAATCAGGCGATCGAGATTGGGCTGCACACCATGTTTATTGGGGATATTGTTGATGTTAAGGCGGATGAGGCAATCCTTGATGTTGCAGGTAACCCAGACCCGCTGAAATTGCTTCCGATTATCTATGCTACCGGAGTTTCGCGATATTACGGGATCGGCAAAGAGATCGGGAAGGGGTATTCGGTCGGGAAAGCGGTCAAGAAGAGCGACGACCCGACATATTGATCTTTTCCGCCGCAATTTTCATCGTGGCATGAGGGCGGCCTCACACAGTATATTTGCAGAGACGGGGATGGAGTCCCCCTTAAACCGCTCTAATTGAGCTGATGACTCCTGCCAATCGAACATCGAACTTGCAGGAGTTTATTGGATGATGAAAGTGTTGATGATCGCCGCCGCCGGTCTGGTGGGGACTTTGGCACGGTACGGACTTGGGGGGCTGGTCCAGAAACAGGTAGATTCGCTTTTCCCACTGGGAACAGTTGTTGTGAATGTTCTTGGGTGTCTGCTGTTCGGCATCCTCTGGTCTTGGGCCGAAAATCGCATCACGGTCGATGCGACGATCCGCGCCGCCATTTTCATCGGATTTTTCGGCGCATTCACCACATTCTCGAGTTTTGCCTATGAGACAGTTGCACTGATGCGTGAATCGCAATGGTTCGCCGCAGGAGCCAATATTCTCCTCCAGAACCTGCTGGGAATGGCGGGACTTTTCGGAGGGTTGATTGTCGGCCGAAAACTGTTCTAATGGAGGGTCGTATGCAGTTACCAGAGCAATCCGAACTACTCCGCATTTTTGTCGGCGAATCAGATCGCTGGCAGGGGAAACCGCTCTATGAGGCGATTGTCCTCGAAGCGCGCGCTGCTGGGCTGGCCGGGGCAACCGTGAGCCGCGGGCTAATGGGCTACGGTGCGCACAGCCGTATCCACACCACCAAAGTTCTACGGCTGTCGGAAGACCTTCCGATCATTATCGAGATCGCGGACCGGGCAGACCGGATAGAATCATTTCTGCCGAAACTCGATTCGATGATTGTTGAAGGGTTAGTGACGGTGGAGAAGGTGCGGGTTCCTCGGGGAGTAAGCTACCGCACAAGAAGAGGTGGGGCGGGGGTAAAGCGCGGCGGGGCATAAGACATATCGATACTGTGATATGCGGAGTCCTCTGTGGGCCACCCCAAAAGAGGGCTAATTAAGTCTATGTCCCAAACAAAACGAGTTACCGCTCGCTCTTTTTGCGTCCCAGGATCCCGCCGGTCAGGAAGAGGCCGGCTCCCAGCACAAATCCGAAATTGTACCAGTTCCCGTTGTTGTGAACCTCGTAGACGTTGATGCTGTCCATGAAGAGCGACAGGACGAAGGTGATGGGGGAGATCATCCCATGCCAGATGCCGATCAGGAATCCGGCTGTCTTGCCATTGCCTGAGGGGATGTCCTCGACCGTGTTCGGTCCGGGGGTACAGGCGGCAAGGAGAGTCAGTGCGAGTAAAACGATGAAGCCAATCTTGAGATATTGCATGGTTGATACCCTTTGCTGCAAAGGTGATGGGGAAAAGATAGCAGGTTGGAGGGGAGAGGCAAGCGGAAAGAGGCATGGCTTTCGGGTCTCGTCTTCGCTCGACCCGACGGGGCGGAGGTACAATAGGGAGTTCGTAGCCTATCGTGGGCCACAGATCTTTGCGGTGACCTTGCTCGTCTCAATGTTGACCTGGATTTGACAACCGCAGTCTGCGCAGACGAAGAGAGTGTCCGGTGAGACGTACATGTCATAGTCGTAGTTAACTGCCAGGATGGGCGCTCGAAACAAGTAAGTGCGATTTCACTTCTGTGAGATCTTGTTCTCTTTCGCCCAAACCTGATCAGCGGCTGTGACCGCAGACGTCCACGCAGGGTCCATATCTGAGGTGAACTCTCCAACGTACAGATATCCCTTTGAGTCACTTTCGCCATTGACGCAGCATGAAAGCCAACTGCATCCGAGGCTGCACCACAAAGTGACGAGCAAGAGAGATAATGCGAAAAGGAAGCGAACCATACGGTCCTCGCAAGAAACTCGTCTAATGCATGAAGGCAGGAGCTCGCGCTCCTGCCTTCTATCTCGAAACAGTAGTTTACCGCGTTTTCACGAATTCCTTCTTCACCGGGCCGGCGGCGATCACCTCAGGTGTGCAGCCATCACGGAACTTCTTGAAGTTCTCGATGAACAACGCCGCCAACTGCAAATACCTCTCCTGGTAGGCGTTCGGGTCATCCCAAGTCTCGATCGGTTTCAGTACCTTGTCCGGAACATTCTCACAATGCATCGGGACCTGGAAACCAAAGACCGGATCAGTGTAGAATTCGGCGTTGTCGAGTTTCCCATCCAGCGCCGCGTTCAAGAGCGCGCGGGTGTGGTGGATCGACATACGCTTGCCGATACCGTACACTCCGCCGGTCCAGCCGGTATTGACCAGCCAGCACTGAGCGCCATACTTGAGCATCTTGCGGCGAAGCAGATCGGCATAAAAGAACGGATGATGCACCATAAACGGCGCGCCAAAGCAGGCCGAGAAGGTGATCTCCGGTTCTTTGCCGAGATCAATTTCTGTCCCCGACACCTTGGCGGTGTAGCCGGAGATGAAGTGGTACATCGCCTGTTCCGGCGTCAACCGAGCGAGCGGGGGCATCACGCCCGAAGCATCGCAGGTCAACATCAGAACGTTTTTCGGATGTCCGGCCATCTTCTCCGGAACGGAATTGGTAATAAACGAAAGCGGGTATGCGGCGCGGGTGTTTTCGGTCCGCTCCATATCATCCAGATCGAGCATGCGCGTGACCGGATCATAAATGACGTTTTCAAGAACTGTCCCGAATTTCCGCGTGCAAGCAAAGATCTCCGGCTCGGCAGTCGGGGAGAGGTTGATCACCTTGGCGTAACAACCGTTTTCGAAATTGAAGACGCCTTCATCGGACCAGCCATGTTCATCGTCACCGACCAGGAATCGATTCGGGTCAGCCGAGAGCGTGGTCTTGCCGGTGCCGGAGAGACCAAAGAAAAGGGCGACATCGCCAGTCTTGCCGACATTGGCCGAGCAGTGCATTGTCATCAGTCCCTGCAACGGGAGCAGATAATTAAGCAGCGTGAAAACCGCTTTCTTGATCTCGCCGCCGTAGCCTGAGCCACCGATGATGCAGAGCTTCTGATCAAAGTTGAGCATGATAAAGGTCGGCGTGTTGGTGCCATCGATCTCAGGGAGTCCCTGGAACGATGGGACAGAGATAACGGTGAACCCAGGAATGAATTTCCGCAGTTCGTCGTTGCTGGTCGCCTGGATCAGCATATTCTTGACAAAGAGCGAGTGCCAGGCCAATTCAGTGATAATACGGACCGGGAGGCGATAGTTCGGGTCGGCGCCGCCGTAGCAGTCCTGCACAAAGAGGTCGCGCCCTTGCAGAAAGCCCTGCAAGCGCTGGTAGACCATATTGAACTTATCTTCGGCAATCGGGCGATTGTACTGCCCCCACCAGATATGTTCTTCGGTGGTGACTTCGCGGACGATGAATTTATCGTTCGCAGCGCGAGCGGTATGTTTGCCGGTGTCGACGATCAGCGGACCATGAAGGGATATCCTGCCTTCGGAGCGGAAGATCGATTCTTCATACAATGCTTCGACCGGGAGATTCCAGTAGACATTGCGGATATTGCGCAGGCCGTGATTATCCAGGCCGTAGTCGGGTTTGAGCGACGACGCCTGTTTTTGCGCAGGGGTCTTTATGTCCAGAATATAGTGGTTCATTTCCAGTCTCTCCTCAATTTGCGGTCGCCAATGTAGATTTCATTGGGGGATTCCGGATCGAGTGCCCACTTGATACGGGCGACCCCTTCCATAATTTCTTTGATCGTTCCGCAGTAGCTCAGGCGCAAGTGACCCTCGACGCCGAATTCTTTGCCGGGAACTGTCACCACCAACGCCTTCTCCAGCAGGAACTGGGACAGCTTCACCGAGTCCTGACTGTAGGCGCGGAAATCCGGAAGGCAATAGAAGGTGCCGTCCGGCTCGTTGATGCGGATGCCGGTGAAAGCGCGAAGTTCGTTCATCATGACATTCTTGTTATTCTGAAGTGTCTGGCGCAGTGATTCGATCGAGCTTTGCACTCCGTTGAGTGCACCGGCCGCCGCCGCCTGTAGTAAGACTGCCGGGCAGGACATGTTCTGCGCCTGGACGTTGATCATCGCCGCAGTTATCTTCTTGTTGGCGACTGTCCATCCAATGCGGAATCCGGTCATGGCGTACGCTTTGGAGACGCCATTTAGGATGATCAGCTTGGAAGATTCGCTGTCATCCTTGGCGTACTTGTATGCCGAGACCCAGGGAGTCTTGCCAAACGTCAGGCGATGATAGATATCATCCATGATCAGGTAGATACCCTTTTTCTCGCAGAACTCGACTACCTGCTGGATGAATTCGGGAGGATATACAACGCCTGACGGGTTGTTCGGGCTGTTGATCACGATCGCTTTGGTGTATGAGCCAACCACTTCTTCGATATCATCAAACTCCACCTGGAAGGTGTGGTCTTTCGGTTTGACAATCACCGGCTTGCCGTAGACCATCTTGACGATCTCAGGATAGCTGACCCAATACGGGGCGAGAATGACCACTTCATCCTGCGGATTGACCAGCGTCATCATCAGGTTGTAAAAGGAGTGCTTGGCGCCATTGGAGACGATGATATTGTCCGTACTGACCAGTTTGCCATACTGGTCTTCGGTGTAGTGGACGATCGCCTTCAATAGCTGCGAGATTCCCTCGGTTGGGGTATAGCGAATATCCGCAGTATTCAATTTCGAAGCGCAGGCGATGATGGCATCAAGCGGCACCTTGCTTTTCGGTTCGCCGGCGCCGAGGTGGATGACCGCCTCGCCTTTGTCACGCAGTTTGGCCGCCGCTTCATTCAGTTTGAGCGTCGGCGACTCGTGAATTTCTTTGGCCAGTTGACTGATACTCATATTTGTTACCCTCTCATCAGAGTAGCTATAGCCGAAACATCAACGATATCATCGACCGAACAGCCACGGGAGAGATCATTGGCGGGCTTGTCCAGCCCCTGAATGATCGGCCCGGTGGCGGTTGCGCCAGCCAGACGTTGTGTCAACTTGTATCCGATATTCCCCGAATCGAGGTCCGGGAAGATCAGGCAGTTGGCATCGCCGGCAATAGCGGAACCGGGGGCCTTTGATTTCGCAACTTCAGGAATGATTGCCGCGTCGAGCTGGAATTCACCATCGGCCTTGAGATTCGGATAATCGCGCTTAAGGATGGCAAGGGCGGCGAGCACTTTGTCGACATCTTCATGCTTGGCTGAGCCTTTGGTCGAGAAAGAAAGCATCGCGACACGCGGTTCTTCACCTACCAGATTGCGCATCGTCTCGGCAGTCGAGACGGCGATAGAGGCAAGCTGCTCGGCAGTCGGATTCGGAACGACGGCGCAGTCGCCAAACATGAAGACCTTATTTTCGACATTGCGGAATTTCGGGACGGTCATAATGAACGAGCTGGAAACAGTGGTGATCCCGGGCTTGAGGCCAACGCAGTGGATTGCTGCGCGGAGGACATCGCCGGTGGTATTGACTGAGCCGGCTACCGAAGCATCTGCCAGATCATGACGAACCAGCATGGCGCCATAGTACAGGGGAGTGGTCATCGCCTTTTTGGCGTCATCTTCGGTCATTTTCCCTTTGCGGATCGCGACCAGCTCCTTGACGAATTCGGCGTACATTTTGCCAGTGGCCGGGTTGATTACTTCGACCCCGTCTAGACTGACTGAATTCTCTTTCGCCAATTTTTCGATTGTCTTTTCATCGCCGAGCAGGGTGACTTTGCAGATTCCCTGTTCAATGATCTTCTTGGTGGCAAGGATGACTCTTGGTTCGGTTCCTTCAGGAAGGACCACGCGACGCCCTTTGGCTTTCGCTTTTTCCTTTATCTGTGCAACTACGCTCATCTTATTCTCCCGCCGCCCGGATGCGGCTAGATTATTACGAGATTACTTGGTCTTTCAAATCTGGGTCGGACAGATAGGCGGCAATAAACGGATCGATCCCGCCATCCATCACTTCCTGTATATTGGAGGTCTCGTGCATGGTCCGATGGTCTTTCACCATATTGTAGGGGTGGAAGACATAGGACCGGATCTGAGAACCCCATTCGATCTTCTTTTTGGATTTTTCGAATTTCTCCATCTTCTTGGCTTCTTCTTCGCGCTTCAGTTGATAGAGTCGCGCGCGGAGGACCATGAAGGCGGCTTCTTTGTTTTTGTGCTGGCTTCGCTCAGTCTGACAGGTCACCACGATCCCGGATGGATTGTGGGTGATGCGAATCGCCGAAGAGGTCTTGTTGACATGCTGACCACCGGCCCCTGAAGAACGGTAGGTGTCAATACGAATGTCTTCATCCTTGATCTCGATATCGACAGCATCCTCGATAACCGGATAGACGTGGACAGATACAAACGAAGTGTGGCGGCGGGCATTGGCATCAAAGGGGGAGATGCGGACGAGGCGATGGACGCCGGATTCCGCTTTCAGGAAACCGTAGACATACTCACCCTTGATCTCCAACGTGACCGACTTGATGCCGGCTTCTTCGCCCGGTTGATAGTCGATCAGCTCGGAAGTGTAGCCTTTTCGCTCAACCCAGCGACCATACATGCGGAAGAGCATCTCGGCCCAGTCCTGGGATTCGGTGCCGCCGGCGCCAGGATGAATGGTGAGAATCGCGTCGCGGTGGTCATCCGGACCGGAGAGGAGGGTCTTGAACTCAAAAGCATCGATCTCTTCGACCAACTTGGTGATGGACTGCTCAAAGTCGAGCGCATCGGAGGAACCTTCCTCCACCATCTCGCCGATCTCTTTGAGGTCGTTGAGTTCGGAGATCAACTTATTATGGGAATCCAGCCACCGCTTGTGCATGGAGACCTCTTTGAGGACCCCCTGGGCGGTCTGGTTATCGTTCCAGAAGTTTGGTTGAGTGGTTTTCTCTTCTAGTTCGATGATCCGCTTTTGGCGGGCATCAAGGTCAAAGATACCTCGCAAGCTTATCCAGGCGGGACTTCAAATCAGGCAATTTCGTCTTAAACTCGGCAATCATACTATTTCAACACCCTTCCACTTTGAGAAAGAAAGCACAAATATAGCCAGTTTTATGGCTGCCGTCAAACAGATTTGCCAAGTTTTCCACCGTCAAGATACCCCAATGTAGGGCGTAAAATGATACGGGATAATACAGTTTAGAGTTGACAGGGTTAGTCCACGTCGTATTTTCGCCGGATGGCGATTCGCATTGATACTATTGTGGTTGGCCCGTTTGAAGTGAACTGCTACATCGTGTGGGATGAGGCAAGCAAGGACGGGCTGATTGTCGATCCCGGCGCCGATGCCGACGACATTTTTCGGGGGGTACAGCGTTCCGGAGCTCATCCGCGTGCAATTCTGCTGACGCACGGTCACGGGGACCATATTGCCGCCGTGGATGCGGTCAAGTCTAAGTACAATATCCCTTTATACTGCGGCGAAGGGGAAGAGAAGATGCTGGCGGATG
Organism: bacterium; assembly: GCA_016708025.1. Lineage (NCBI taxonomy): Bacteria > bacterium. The sequence continues at coordinate 949,948 of JADJGQ010000001.1, forward strand.
CTTCACTCAATATGTCATCCGCGCTCGGCAACCCGATCGTCACACGCCCTCCCGATGTCAAACTGAAAGACGAAGAACATGTGGTTATCGGCTCGCTCCAGTTTCTGGTACTGTCGACCCCCGGTCACACAGAGGCTGGCGTCTGCTATCTGCATGAGCGCGAGGGGATTTTGATATGCGGAGACACATTGTTTGCCGGTTCGGTCGGGCGCACAGATCTACCCGGAGGATCGATGGATAAACTCATCCAATCGATTCGGACAAAAATCCTGACACTTCCTGACCAGGTTATTTGTTATCCAGGTCATGGCCCACGCACCACTGTCGGGGCGGAGCGAAACAGCAACCCATTCTTGAACGGAGAGATCTACGTCTGATGAACCGAATCCAGCCACTGCATATTGACGGGCTTTCGGACTTTCACGTCCATTGCGATTATTCGATCGACGCTTCCGGCACGATCGAGGAATATTGCGAGGCCGCACTCGAGCGCGGGCTGGCGGAGATCTGCTTTACCACACATTATGATTCCAATCCCCGCTCGGATGGTTTTGCAAACTATATCCGGATCGGGGGAGAGAAGAAACCGGCTACACCCGAAAATCTTGCGCCCTATGTGAATGATGTTATGGCCGCGCAGGAGAAGTTTTATCCGCTGGGATTGTCGGTGAAACTGGGACTGGAATTCGGCTGGTACCCCCATTGCGAAGAGAAGGTAACTCGGATCAAGGAGTGGTATGATTTCGATCATTTGATGGCGGGGGTCCATGAGATAAAGGATATCTGTTTCTGCGCCGCCTCAACTTATGAACAGTGTTTCGCCAATCTTTCGATGGAAGAGGCGGTGGCGGATTACTTCAAGCAGGTGTGTGACGCTGCCCGTTCGGGGCTGTTTAACACGGTGGCGCACCTTGATTATTACCGCAAGTACGGCGAGCAGGTGTATGGCCCGGCGATTCATCGTGCCCATTTGCCGCATATGGATGCGGTCTTTGCCGCGCTGACTGAAGGGAGGACCGCGATTGAGATCAACACTGCCGCGCGGCGCAAAGGGCTGGACAGCTACTTTCCTTCAATGGAATTGATCAACAGCGCCAAGCGGGCAGGAGTAGAGATCACGACGCTCGGCTCGGATGCCCATGCTCCCACACAGGTCGGATATGATTTCGAAACCGCCGCACATCTGATCCCACAGCAGATCGGTGGCTGCGACGAGTAAAGAGGATCCGGGCCGGATGTCTCGCGCGCATCGTCTCACTCGATCATTCTTTGATAGACCAACGCTGGATATCTGTCGAGATATTCTGGGCAAGTATCTCGTCTATCGAACTCCTTCAGGCCGGATGGTTGGTCGCATAGTTGAGGTTGAGGCGTATCGAGGAGAGGATGATCCTGCGTGTCATGCCGCCCCCGGACAGACCGGGCGCTCTATCTATCTGTACGCCAAGCCGGGTATCGCCTACATTTATCTCATCTATGGCTACTACTTCTGCTTAAATTTCGTCACGGAGAAGGAAGGCTTTCCTGCGGCAGTGCTGATCCGGGCGGTCGAGCCGATCGAGGGGATCGAGCTGATGCGAGAGCGCACACCGGGGAGACTCTCGGACGACAAGTTGGCATCGGGTCCGGGGCGACTTTGCAGAGCTTTCGGGCTGACACTAAAGCAAAATGGATGGGATGTGGCGGATCGGAGCTCAATGTTGTACCTTGAGGACTGGTATGGAGAGGTGGTGGAGCCCGCAGTGTCAGCCAGAGTGGGGATCACCAAGGGTGTGGATAAGCTCTGGCGATTTTATGATCCAGCCTCATCCGCCGTATCCAAAGGAAGATGATCTCGTATAAGGGGAGACACCAATATGGATGAAAGAAACGATACCTGATGTTTGGACAAGATTTTCTACGACTGGCCGCTATCGGGCTTCCGATCCTGCTCCTATCACTTACGGTGCATGAGTACTTCCACGCATGGTCCGCAAAGAAGTTCGGAGATGATACGGCCGAACGAATGGGCAGATTGACATTGAATCCGATCGCGCATATTGACCTGCTGGGGCTGCTGGTCATGGTGGCCTCGCAGTTTCGTTTTGGTTGGGCCAAACCGGTGCCGGTCAATCTGATGAATGTTCGGAATCCGCGACAGGCCGATCTCTGGATCAGTGCCGCGGGCCCTCTCTCGAACTTTGGCCTGGCTATCATTGCCGCGATCTTTTTTCGAGTGCTCGAATTGGGGGTCGCGGGATACGGCGAAGGGGCATCGGCTCTGTCTACCATGATGTGGTATGCGGTGCGCATCAATCTGGGACTAGCGTTCTTTAATTTGATCCCGCTCTTTCCTTTGGATGGCTCACACATTTTACGAAGTCTGCTTCCTCCGCGATACGAGGAGGCTCTGGAGCGATTCGAGTCCGTGGCACCGTTTGTTTTATTAGGCATGGTGATCTTTGGCTTTACATGGGTGATAATTGGACCACCCGTCGTCATTATTAGCAGAGTACTGACAGGAGCATAATACGAAGCCGGTTTTTTCAAATCGAAGCGGCGCGACAGCGGCATCCATACTTCTTCTGGCCGCCATGTTGTTTTCTTGCCATCCTTCTCCGAAACAAGGGGCAGAGACACAGTCTGCCGGTAGTGGTTCGGCGTTTCTCTTCGATGCCGAATTACGCCGCTCCGGAAAACCGACCTCATTCCGCCTTGAGATCTTCCATACCGACACCGTCATGGCACTTTCCGGGCGCGGGTATCTGGGCAAGGGTGCGCTTCGGGGGCGGGTGACCATAGATTCACTCGAGTGCTATTTCCCATCTACTAACGAATTTGTACAGGAACCGATTCTGAACCTGTTACATTCGCTTGAATGTCAGGTCGCTCCCAAAGGGATCAATCTCGTGAGACTGCTGAATCATCTTCCAGATTCAACTGCGGTCGACCCCACTGTGAAGATCGTGGCGAATTTGCAGGATCAGAAGCGGCCCGGGTACATTATCTACATTGAAAACTGTCCATGGCAGATGGAACTTCGTTATCGCGCAGAGTCGATCTCGGAATGGCGGTTGGACGAGTTCTTCTTCTTCGATGGGAAAGAGACTCGACTCAAAGCGACTTGTCGCGAGTACAAGCGTTCGGTCACGCTTAAGCCGGAGCGGTTTCTGGTTCGTATTCCTGACGACGCACAGCGGATAATCCCCTAAACGATATTTACTTACCCCTCATTGACAAACCGCTCTCAATTGGCGATGTTGGTTAATTGAACTATCCTGAAGAGGAGCCGGTGAATCTCTATAAACGCACATTCTCTGTACTGGTACCATACTGGCGGCAACTGACTGTTGCCTCAGTCTCTGCGGCATTGAATGCGCTCCTCTCCGGTCTGCTGATCTGGATGGTCGGGCCGCTCCTCAACACACTATTCAAGGTGGGTGGTTTAACCAATCCATTGTCCAACACTCCGACTGACTCCCCGGCTGACTCCCCGGCACCGGTCGGTGAGATCGCCAAAGGGTTTGATTCTCTCAAAGAGATCATGAAGAGCTGGGTCGACAGCCTGGTGAACGCCGACAGCCAGTCTGAGATGCTGGTGAATTTCTGTATCCTGATCATGGTGGTGGTCATCCTGAAGAATCTTTTCCTGTATCTTCAGGGGTTCTATATGGCATATGTGCAGCAGGCGATTGTGCGTAAGTTTCGCAATGACCTCTTCTCAAAGTACCTTCGACTTTCACTCGACTATTTTCAGGCCCGACGGACCGGGCATATCATGTCTCGAGTCACGAATGACGTCGTGGTGCTCAATGAGTCGATCGATCTCGGCTTTAATCGCCTGGTGACCGATTCCCTTTTCACTATAATGCTGGCCGGGTTCCTGGTGATATTGAGCTGGAAATTGACGCTGCTAGCTATGATCGTGCTGCCGGTCATATTTGGGTTTATCTGGTTTGTCGGGAGGAAACTTCGCAAATATTCCGAGCGGTCTCAGGAGCGAATGGCCGATGTCACCTCTGTGTTGGAAGAGTCGGTGAACAACGCCCGCATTGTCAAAGCCTTTTCGATGGAGAAGTTCGAGCAGGCGAAGTTTTTCGGAGCGACTCAGAACTATTTCAAGGCGCTCCTGCGGATGACACGCATTCGTCACTTGGCGTCGCCGATCAATGATACTTTGGCGACGGTCGCCGGAGTCATCATACTCCTCTACGCAGGTTCGCGCATAGTCGCTGGATCAGGCGAGTTGAGCGCGGCGGACTTCATGACTTATATACTGGCAATGTTTTCCCTGATCAAACCAGTCAAGGATCTGAGCCAGATCCATATTAAGTTGCAGGAAGGGATGGCCGCCGCCGAACGAGTCTTTGAAGTGATCGACACGCAGGAGAAGATCGTCGAACCATCGCACCCGAAGACAGTCGAGTCCTTCAAATCCGCGATTCGGTACGAGCAGGTCGGCTTTAGCTATAATCCGGGTGAGCCGGTACTTCGCGATATCTCCTTTGAAGTGAAGCGGGGAGAGATCGTGGCGGTGGTAGGACCCTCGGGCGCCGGTAAATCTACTCTTTTTGATCTGCTGCCACGCTTTTATGATCCGCTCCAGGGTCGGATAACTATCGACGGAATCGATATCAGAGAGCTGTCGCTCGGTTCGTTGCGAGGGCTGCTCGGGATCGTCACACAAGAGACCTTCCTGTTTAATGATACGATCCACAGCAATATCGCATATGGTATGCAGGGTGTCGCCAAAGAGAAGCTGATCGAAGCGGCCAAAGCCGCCAATGCGCATGACTTCATCATGCAGTTTGAGCATGGCTACGATACGCAAGTGGGGAACCGGGGAGTGATGCTTTCCGGGGGGCAGCGCCAGCGCCTCGCAATCGCACGAGCTTTGCTCAAAGATCCACAGATCCTCATCTTTGATGAGGCGACCTCGTCACTGGATACCGAGTCGGAGATGCTGGTCCAGCAGGCGATCGATCATTTGATGGCCAATCGCACGACGCTGGTGATTGCTCACCGACTGTCTACGATCAAGAACGCTCACCGCATTCTAGTTCTGGAAAACGGCCAGATCGTTGAATCGGGGACTCACGAACAACTGCTGGCGAACGGCCGCTTGTACGCCCGCCTGTATGAAATGCAATTCCGGGGGGATGCATGAACGTGATGTTTCTCGACTCGATCGAGAAAGAGACCTACGGCGGCATGGAGGAATGGGTCAGGCTGGTTGCATCGGGCCTGGTGGCGAAAGGCCATCGCGTGCGAGTTGTGGGACGACCTGGCTCTCGTTTCCTCGACCGGATCGAGCGTGATACGGAGAATGTACAGATCACCGGCCTTGATATCTCGGGTGATTTTCATCCACGCACGATTGGCGCACTCAAGAGTCTTATGGCCGAGGATCAGACTGAGATAGTAGTAACCAATTTCAATAAGGACCTTCGACTTGGCGGACTGGCGGCTAAACTTGACGGCAATCCTCGCGTTGTCTGGTCAGTGGGACTGGATATCACTCGCGATTCGTGGATTCACCGTCTGCTGACGCCCCGCCTCTTTGACGGCGTGCTGGTCCCATCTAATTCGCTGAAATCGCAGATCACCCGGCACGGATATATTGATCCGAACCTGGTAGAGGTGATCCCGATCGGGATTCCGGAAATACTTCCGGCCGCCGATGCGAAAGAGCGGAGTGTGTTCCGCCAGAAGAATGGTATTCCTGGTGATGCGATAGTCGGCGTCACACTCGGGCGGTTTGTCGAACAGAAGGGGCATCGTTACTTGATTGAAGCGTTGGCGACTCTTGCAGCGCGTTATCCGAATCTCTATTTGATCTGGTGCGGCGATGGCCCTCTGCTGACGGAACTCCAAGAAATTGCAGCGAAATTGCAAGTTGAGAAGCAGATCATCTTTGCCGGAATGCTTACGGATATCGTGCCTGCGCTGGAGGCGTCGGATCTAATGGTCCATCCTTCCATTGAAGAGCCGTTCGGCATCGCCGTTCTTGAAGGGATGCGCTCTGGCCTCTCGGTGGTGGCGTCCAATGTTGGAGGTATTCCGGAAGTGCTGGGAGATGCCGGTCTGCTGGTGAAGGCGGGGGATCCCGAAGCGTTCGCGGAGGGGATATCAGGTCTTCTGGAAAGCAAAGAGACGCGATCGCAGCTAGGCGCCAGAGCTCGTCAGCGATTTGTTGAGCAGTTTTCATTGGAGGCTATGCTCGGTCGAATTGAGGGGTATTTTCAGGCGATGCTTCAGGCGGAGAGACGGCATGGATGAGCTGAAGCCGATTGAGCATAAGATCAAAGCCGCCGCATTCGCACTGGCTCGCCCGCTGTTGAAGCGGCCGCACCGGGAGTTTCAGCCCCTGGACGGCACCAAGTTGTCGCGCGTGCTTTTTCTGCGCCCGGAAAAGATCGGTGATATGGTCATCTCGTTTCCCGTCTTTGATGGCCTCATGTCGAGGTTTCCGAATATCAAGATCTCGATCCTGGCATCGCCGCGAAATCAGTCGATCATCAAAGGCGACCCTCGCTTTGAGCATATATACCTGTACCGGAAGAATCTCTGGCAGGATATTGGCGAGGTTCGAGCGATCCGTAGAATGCGCTTTGATTGTGTTGTTGATATGATCTGCGATGATTCGGTGACCGCGCTCTTTCTTTCGCAATTGTGTGCTCCAGGGAAACCACGGATAGGGGTGGGGAAGGTCAAGTACCGCGAGTTCTATGACTTCAATTATGACCATAGGATGGGGAATACCGGTCACATAATTGACAATACTCTGAAACTACTCGAGGCGTTCGCCATCGACAGTAGCACTGTTTCAGGCTATGCAGCACCGTATATCGAGAAGAGTACTCACCAGCGTATGGCGGAATTTGCCGCCACCGTGCGTGGGGACAGTCGGGATCTGTTGGTGGGATACAATCTATCTGCGGGTTCGCCGACTCGAATTTGGGCGGCGGAAAAATCGGAATCATTGGTCAGGCGGCTGCTCGATTCACAATCAGACCTCAAGGTCATTCTCTTTACCACTCCGGATGAGCGTGAGCGCGGTGATGCATTAGCCGCGCGATTCGATTCTCGGGTCTATCAAGTACCGCCTAGGATGAGTCTGCAGGAAGCTTCCGCGTTGATCTCACAGCTTGATCTTCTGGTGACGCCGGATACATCGCTCGCGCATATCGCCCGGGCCTTCAGAGTACCAGTGGTTGGGTTGTACAGCCGGTTCATGAAGAACTTCCTCCTCTGGAAACCGTTTGGTCAGGAGGTCGGCGCGGTGGTGTCGGGGAATGATGACAATATACACGATATCACTGTAGATCAGGTGTATGAGGCGTTTACGCAAGTCATGTCCAGTCGTAAGGTGGCGACCAGATGAGCCGACTTTCGGTTATCATGATCACGCTCAATGAAGAGGCGAATCTTGCCCGGGCATTGAGTTCTGTCAATTGGGCAGATGAGATAGTCGTTGTGGACAGCGGCTCAACTGATCGAACAGTGGAAATTGCTCAGTCATTCAAGGCCAAGGTATTTCAGTCAGCTTGGGAGGGATTCGGACGAGCCAAGCAATCTGCGGCAGATCATGCCACGGGAGAGTGGCTACTGTCTCTGGATGCGGACGAAGAGATCTCACCGGCGCTGGCGATCGAAATCAAACAGGTGATATCAAGCGCTGACAGTTATCCCGGTTATAGTTTGCCGCGAAAGACGATGTTTCTAGGGCGGTGGATTCTCCATTGCGGTTGGTACCCGGACCATGTGTTACGCCTTTTCAAGAGATCCGCCGGAAGATTTGACACCGCACTGGTCCATGAGCGGGTCTTGTTGCAGGGTGACGAGGGACGGCTAACCGGAGAGATACTTCATTATAGCTATCCCAATCTCGAACTTTATTTGGAGAAGCTAAATCGCTACACCACATTGGGGGCCGAGGAAAGTTGGCGCGAAGGAAAACGGGCCAACTGGTTTCATGTTGTCGTTAAGCCGCCAATTGCTTTCTTTAAGCACTATATCTCCAAGCGGGGATTTCTGGATGGGCTCGAAGGGTTTATCCTTTGCGCGCTGTCGGCGATGTCGGTGATGGTGAAGTATGCCAAATTGCGGCATATGGGGCGAAAGAAGGAAATTGAATGAATAAAGAGATTGAAATTCAGCCGGGCGAAAAGATACTGATCAGCCGATCGGACAAGTTGGGTGATCTGGTGCTTGCGCTCCCTTTCATTGAGACAATGAAAGAACGCTATCCGGAATGTCAGATAGACGTCATGGCCTCGCTGTATGCTTCGCCGATCCTGGAAAACAACCCGCGCATCGATAAGATCGTCCGAGTACAGAATGACCAGTTGATCTCCAACAAGCTGTACAAGAAGGACCTGCTGCATCGTCTGCGCCTGAACAAATATTCCGTGGTTGTCGCCCTATATCCGGAGCGTCATGTCTGCAGCCTGTTTTACAAAGCGGGGATACCACACCGGATCGGTACCGCCGGACGCTTCCATTCGGTCTATTTCAACCATCTGTTGCTGCACAGCCGCAAGGCGAACAAAAAGCACGAATATGAATACAATCTCGACTTCCTCCGTTTCTTTCGAAACGGTCCCACGCTCTCGACTCCAATGGTCTATCCAAAGGAAAAGGAGTTCAAGAACGCTCGGAGAATCCTGAAGAATGCCGGAATCGATAAACCGTTTGTGGTGCTGCATCCCGGGTCAGGAGGATCGGCTGAAAACTGGCCGATGGAGAAATTCCTTGAGCTGTATGCCGCTCTCAAAAAGACCAGTATTCAGGTAGTCATCTCCGGCTCCGATAAAGAAGGGGAGATGATAGACGAACTGGCATTTCGGAAATCGGTCGAGGTACGCAAGATAACCGGCGAAACCGACCTGAGGACGTTGGCGGCGGTGCTTTCGCTTGCGTCGGCTGTGGTAGCGAATTCTACCGGCCCACTTCACCTTGCGGTCGCGGTCGGCACCAAGGTTGTTGGGCTCTATCCGGCACGTGAAGTAATGTCGCCGTTGCGTTGGGGACCGCTCGGAAAAGGACACCAGGTGATCGTCCCGCCCACCAGTTGCAGTTGTCCTCCCAAACTCTGTCGCTGCATGGAGACTATATCGGTGGCGCAGGCGGTCGAAAAGGTTAAGACAGTCTTCAAGGCGAGACAACATCAGGTGGCCTGACCAGTGCAGCTATGAATCTTGCCGAATTTATCATCCGGGTCGAGTCGTACAACGCGAATATTGATATTCCGCTGATCCGCCGAGCCTACGAATTCTCCGACAAAGCCCACGCCGGCCAGAAGCGGCAGTCGGGCGAGCCGTATGTCGAGCACTGCCTCGAGGTTGCGTTTGTCCTCGCTGAACTCCATATGGACTCCACCACCATTGCCGCCGGCCTGGTGCATGATGTTGTCGAGGATACTACCTTCACGCTCGAGGATGTCCGCAGAGAATTTGGTGATGAGGTCGCTGAGTTGGTTGATGGTGTCACCAAGATCGGGGCCGTTTATTTCAACTCACTCGAAGAGCAGCAAGTTGAGTACTTCCGCAAAATGCTTCTCAGTATGGCCAAGGATATCCGGGTCATCCTGATCAAGCTGGCAGATCGACTTCACAATATGCGTACACTGGCCGCTATGCCTCCGGAAAAGCAGAAACGGATCGCGCAGGAAACTCGCGATGTGTACTGCCCGCTCGCTCACCGCCTCGGGATCAACAAAACCAAAGTCGAACTGGAAGACCTCTGCTTCAAGTACCTTGAGCCGGAAGTATACCAGGAACTGGCTGTCCAGATCAAGGAGCGGAAGGAAGAGCGCGAGAGTTACATTCTGGAAGTAACCACTCCTATCAAGGAAGCGCTAGCCCGGGATGGTGTGCTGGGGACTGTGAGTGGACGTGCGAAACACCTTGATTCAGTCTATCGAAAGATCCGCGTGCGGAAAGTTCCGTTCGAGGAAATCTACGATCTGTTTGCCATTCGTGTGATCGTCAACACCGAACGAGAATGTTATCACACGCTTGGTATCATCCATGCCATGTGGAAACCGGTGGCTGGGCGTTTCCACGACTATATCGCCAATCCCAAGCCGAATGGCTATCGCTCACTGCACACGACCGTTATCGGGCCCCGGAGTAAGATGGTCGAGATCCAGATCCGCACTCATTCCATGCATCATGTGGCGGAGAATGGAATCGCGGCACACTGGCTCTACAAAGAGGGTCGCCAGCAGATGTCGAAGGACGACCGCCAGATGGTCTGGCTTCGCGACGTCCTGGAGTGGCAGAAAGATATGACCAACCCGAGTGAGTTCATCGAATACCTCAAGATGGACCTCTACTCGGAGGATATTTTTGTTTATACGCCGAATGGCCGACTGGTTCATCTTCCGCGCGGCGCGACACCCCTTGATTTTGCATTTTCTATTCATACCGAAGTTGGGATTCACTGTACGGGGGCCAAGATCAATGGTCGGCTCCAGCCATTGTCGACCCAATTGAAATCGGGCGACTCGGTCGAGATCATTACCAATCCGAACAGGACGCCGTCGTCGGACTGGCTGAAGATGGTCAAGACTGCCAATGCGAGAACCCGCATCAAGCGGTGGATCAAGCAGGCCGGCTATGAGCAGGCGGTGGCGCTAGGAAAAGAGATGCTGGAGAGGCGTTTGCGGGAACAGCATATCAAAATGCCACACGAGGATCTGTTGCTTGAGTATGCGCAGTCGCAGGAGCGCAAGACGGTCGAAGATCTGCTTGCCGCGATTGGCAATGGATCACTGTCGCTGCAATCGTTGATCCTTTTCATCCAGCCGGAAGAGAAAAAGGAAGAGGTTGGTTTTGTCGGCAAGGTGATCGACCGGATCCGTGGCTCGCGCGGTGTGCGCGTGCAGGGATTGGATAACCTGATGTTCCGGTTTGCCGGATGCTGCCAGCCAGTCCCCGGAGACAATATTGTTGGGTTCATTACGCGCGGGCGTGGGGTGACGATTCACCAGGCCGAGTGTTCGCTGGCTGTGGAGATTTCCAACAAATACCCCGAGCGGAAGATCTCGGTCAGTTGGGATACCGGCAAGGATCAATCATTCGTGGTGCAGTTGGAGATCGTGGTGGAAGACCGCCGCAACATGCTGCGCGATATCACCCAGGCGATCGCCGACTCAAATACCAACGTCCGTGGCGCGGAGATGTACGCGCACGACACGACCGCTATCGGTAAGTTTGTGGTTGAGGTGACCAACCTCGCCCACTTGAATCGGATCATCGACAAGGTGAAGAAAGTCAAGGGAGTGCTTTCGGTCCGGCGTGCGCATGGCCGCGAACAGATGGAGAGCTGAGTTCAGCCTACCTGAAATCTCTGGATTTGAGCGCCATCACCTGCTGCTCGTACGGGACAAGGGCAAAATGATGGCCGATGACATTGATCACATTTTCTTTTCGCTCCACCGTTCCCCGCACCAATATCACGCTCGCATAGACAACGATCTTGCGGTATCGTTTCACCAGATTCGGTTTGACCACAATATTCGAAAATCCAAATTCATCTTCAAGTGTCAGGAAGGTAAACCCCTTGGCGGTCCCGGGGCGTTGCCGTATCACTACGACTCCAGCTATCGTGACCAGCTTCCCGTTCGAGGTCGCAAAGAGGTCGCGTGAGGCGAGCACGCCGCGTTCGGTCAATTGCTCACGGATCAGGCTGATCGGGTGCCGCCCGGTGGAGAGGTCCATGCCGCGGAAGTCTGCGGCGATCGTTTCCAGTTCATCCATCTGGGGAAGCATTGCGCTTCCGGTGTCTGATGTTTCAATCGGCAACTCTCCGGCTGATCGATGCGCGGTAGCAAGTGTCTCCCAGAGCGCTTCGCGTCGTTCGACGCCAAAGCAGGCAAAGGCACCGACCATGGCCAGTTGCTCCAGCGCGTCCTGCGGCAGTTCGGTCCGGAAGATGAAATCACGGATCGAGCGGAAGGGCCCACGCTGTAAAGCTGTTTCGATCTTCTCCTGAGCGGCCGGGCCAAGTTTTTTGGCATAGCGGAAACCAAGCCGGACCGCACCATTCTCGATCGTGCAATCCCAAAGCGATTTGGAAGCATCGATTGGGTGTATCGTGACGCCACGACGTTTTGCTTCGTAAAGAATGGTCGAGGTCGAATAAAACCCCATCGGTTGGGCATTAAAGAGCGAGCAGTAGAATTCAGGCGGGAAGTAGACCTTCAGGTAGGCGGAGACATATACCAGCAGGGCAAACGAAGCGGCGTGTGATTCGGCAAAGCCGAAATCAGCAAACGCAGAGAGTTGCTGGTATATACGTGCGGCAGCTTCCTTATCGATCCCATTCTTCATCATTCCGTGGATGAGCCGTTCACCGATCGCCTGCATTTTTTCGCGGGAGCGTTTGTGTCCCATGGCGCGGCGAAGTTCATCTGCCTCGGATGGGGTAAATCCGGCCGCCGCGACAGCGACCTGCATCCCCTGTTCCTGAAAAAGGGGAATACCGAGTGTTCGCTCAAGGATCGGTTTCAGCGATGGATGTGGATAGCTGACCGCTTCCTCGCCGTTGCGACGTCGCAAATAGGGGTGGACCATATCCCCTTGGATCGGGCCTGGGCGGATTAGCGCAACCTCGACTACCAGATCATAAAATCTGGTCGGCTTATGACGGGGCAGGGTGTTCATTTGTGCGCGCGATTCGACTTGGAAAACGCCGACGGTGTCGGCGGTGCAGAGCAGGCGGTAGACTTGCGGGTCATCGTAGGTCATGCGAGCTGGGTCGAGGGTGATGCCACGATGTTTTTTTACCAGCTTGAGAGCGATATCTATCAGCGTCAGCATGCCGAGTCCCAAGAGGTCGATCTTGATCAGTCGCATCTCGGCCGCATCATCCTTATCCCACTGGATGACCGAGCGGTTGGGCATGGTGGCATTTTCCACCGGGACAAGATGGGAGATCGGTTTGCGCGTGATCACCATCCCACCAACATGGATGCCGAGATGCCGAGGGAAACGCTTGATCTTGCGGGTCAGGTCGATCAGGAGTTGGACACGACGGTTCTTCAGGTTGAGGTGAGCCTCGGCAGCACGCTCTTCCAGTTCGGTCTGATCGGTGTAATGGTCCAGCAGTTTGGCGAGTTTATCTACCTCTTCAAGCGAGAAGCCAAGCGCTTTGCCGACATCGCGCACTGCCGACCGTCCCCGATAGGTGATCACTTCACAGACCATGGCGGCATGACGGCGGTCATACTTGTTATAGACATACTGGATGACTTCTTCGCGACGGTTATTGGCGATATCGATATCAATATCCGGAGCCTCTTTGCGATTCTCGGAAAGGAATCGCTCAAACAATAACTTTAACTTAATAGGGTCAACTGCTGTTATTCCAAGACAATAGCATACAGCGGAGTTAGCCGCCGAGCCACGCCCCTGACAAAGGATCTGTTGTTCGACACAAAACCGCGCGATATCCCAGACGATCAAAAAGTAGCCTGCCAGATCAAGCTTTTCGATTATCCGGAGTTCATGCTCGAGTTGTTTGACAACCGGGTCAGCCGGGTCTCCGTATCGTTTCTGCGCCCCCAAATAGACCAGTTTTCGGAGATAGCTTTGTGCAGTCTCGCCTTGGGGAACGGGAAACTCCGGGAGGGTGGTCTGCAGGTTATCCATTGAAAAACGACAGCGGTCAGCAATGGCGAGGGTATTCTCGATAGCGTCAGGATATTTCCGGAAGCGGTAGGCCATCTGGTCGGCGGTTTTGAGATATCGTTCAGCATTGGGGTAGAGGAGCGCGCCGGCTTCATCGAGAGTCGTGTGATGGCGGATACAGGCCAAAACATCGGCGAGGCGCCGGCCATCCAGATTGGCGTAATGGACGTTATTGGTGGCGACAATGGGAAGGCTGACTTTTCGTGCGAATTGGTCAAGCAGTTCGCAGAGTCGGTCCTGGGCAGGGAGGTTATGGTGCTGCATTTCGAGATAGAGATTTTCACGACCGAAGATATTGACCAATTGCCCGGCAACCGCTTCTGCCTGCAGAGTTTGTTCGGCCAGGAGGAGTGAGGGGATCTCACCCTGACCGCATCCGGAGAGCGCGATCAGACCATCAGCATGTGAAGCGAGGTTCTCGGGTGTGACCTTGGCGTCCCCTTTTTTTCCGGCGAGTTGGGCGAGACTCAGCAGTTCACTCAAGTTGGCATAGCCGGTCTCGTTGCGGACCAGCAGGGTCAGGTGGTGGGAATTGGCAAGAGTGATCTCGGCGCCGATGATCGGGATGATATTCCGCTCACGAGCCGCTTTGTGGAACTGGACAACCCCGTACAATCCACTATGGTCGGTCAGCGCCATTGCCTGATAGCCAAGATACCATCCCTGCTCCACCAGTTGATCCGGATCGGAGGCGCCATCCAGAAACGAGAAATTGGAATGGCAATGCAATTCGACATATGCTTCGGTCGCCATTCAATCAAAGACCCCCTGAATGAACCAGCGTGCGCCGATCCGGTCGTAAAAGATGAGGTAGAATTTCCGGTCGGTGGTCTGTACTTCGTAGTAGAGCCGGTCGAAACCGGATTGCCACCATTCGCCGGAAAGTTTCCAGGGGCCAAAGGTCCGTTCGATGGTGTAGAGCTTCTGCTTGATCCGAAGCAACATCGATTGTGTGCCGGTATTTATCAGATCGCCTGCTAACGGCGGCTGGAGGAGGCGAAGTCCGCTCAGCGAATGACCGGTGTATGGCTGGAGACTGGGCCGATCGATCGGTTCTCGTTTTACTTTTTCGGTCGCCGGAAGCAGACGGAAATTCTGTTCGGGGAGATGTGCCGCCCGAAGGTGCGGGCGACAGCACCGGTATTCCTCGGTCAAGCGTGTCAGTTGCTGTTCTGTATCTCCCGATGCCCCGCCGGTTGACTTCTGCTGGAATGATAACTGCTCAAGAAGCAAGACAGAGCTTCCCGGGATAGAGACAGTGATATCAACCACGCCTGAGGTGAGGTCGATCGTTTCTCCCTGTTGGTGTAATTGCCGCATGAACGGGGGGAGTGTGCCGCTCGGCTGGTCGAGGGCGATGGTCAGGGTGATATCAGAGCGATCTTCGAGACGGCAGATGATATCGATATGGCGCGTGCAGCGCCCTGCCTGACGCAAGCGCTCCAGCATCCGCTCAAGGATCCGCTCGACATACAGGCAGAGTGATCCGACATGGAAAAGCGGGAAACTGAGGGGGAGTCGTTTCACCAGTAGTTCCGGCGGAAATTCCGGAAGGAAATTATCCGGATCATCGCCATTGGCCAGACGGGAGAGCAGCATGCCATCGGCGGCAAATCGCTCCATAAGTTCGTTGAGAGGGAATGCTTTCACCTGGCCGATCGTCCGCAATCCCAGCTCATAGAGCGAACTTCGCGTCTCCGGTGAAATCGGCAACAGGTCGACCGACAACGGTTTGAGAAACGGGCGTTCACCGTTGGTCGGGACGATCTGGATATTTCCCGGCGCACTCATCTGCGCGGCGACTCGAGCAATGAATTTATTCGATGCAATTCCGACCGAGGCGGGGAGTTTGGCGGCTTGTAGCCGGGTGATGATCTGCCGGGCGAAGGTTGTTTCGCTGTCATAGATGAAGCGCAACCCGGAGCCATTGAGGTAAAAGAGTCCATCCTCGGTTGACTGCACGAAGGGAGAAAGATTACGCAGGATCTCGACAATGTCGCGAGTGGCGTTTGCTTCCTGTTGTTTATCTCGCACTTTTACTTTGAGACCAGGACAAAGCGTGTGCGCCTGTGCCACTGTCAGTTCGGGCGTGACCCCAAATTCCAGTGCTTTCCGATTGCAGAGCACCAGCGCGGCCGATTCCCCTTCTTCCTCGGCAATGGCCAATGGCGCATTGGTCAGCGAGGGGATGGTCTGCAGCCAGAGAGCGATCGGGAATTCCGGGATAAAGCAACACCCGATCCGGATCGGCGTCACGTCAGGCGTACCTCCGCCGTCCCCCCATGTAAGGTAAAGCGACTGCGCGTCACGGTAGCGGCAATGATCCGTGAACTGCGACGGGTGATCTCCAGGCGGAGTGAGGTGATACTGGCAGGAATTAGCGACGCATTATTCTCCGTCAAAAAGATCACCATCCCTTTGGCGCGGATAGTTTGCAGCCGCAAACGATGCAAGAGTGTGTAGGGAAGAGGGAGCCGATGTCCTACCAGATCGATCACCACACAACAGGCGAGGCGATGGCGGAAGAGCAGTTCGGTCGCTCGAAGTCCTGCGGCCAGAGTATCCGGACGGATGACTAAAAGCCGTTCAAGATCAACCCCACCGGTCATCGCCGCCGGTGGGAAAAGTGTGCCGTGAAGATCGATATAGGCGGCGGTGCCGGTGCGGGTGATGGCCGCCAACATCACAAAGACCAGACTTGTTTTCCCCGAAGAGATATCTCCCGACAGTTCGATCAACTGCCCATACGGAATCCCCCCCTCAGGAAACAGGCGATCCAGTTCAACCGCGCCGGTTGTAAATCGAAGCGATGACCAGTCGGAACCGGAATAAAATGATTCCGGCCATTTTTCAGTGATGAGTGTTTTCAACTCATCCAGGGACAGCCTGCTCCCGGTGGACTCTCTCGACATATGTTATTCCTAACCCCATATTCGCGTACTGCTCGTTTGTGCAGTATTATGGTACGGTTCGCCCGATTATTGTCAATACCTTTTGAACTGGAGTGAGGATTGAACGGTTAGACAGCAGAGACCTGAGAAAACGAAAAGCATGCAGGACATTTGACAGAAGATGGCAACATATCAACTTACGCGAACCCAAACGTTACCGATATCACTTCCGGAAGGATGGCGATTTTTCTCCGACCCGCGCAACCTGAAGGTGATCACCCCGGAGTGGCTTGGGTTTGAGATTCTGGATGACCTGCCACATCATATCTATCCCGGTATGATCATACGATATAGAGTCCGGCCGTTATTCGGTCTTCCGGTAACCTGGGTGACAGAGATCAGTCAGGTGCAGGAGCCGACACTTTTTGTCGACGAACAACGCGTAGGGCCGTATGCTCTCTGGCACCATCAACATCACTTTCGCCAAGTAGAATCCGGAATTGAGGCAACCGACATCGTCACATTCAAGTTGCCCTTCGGTTTTCTCGGAACGATAGCCTATCACCTGTTCGTAAAGAGGAAACTCAACGATATCTTCGCATATCGGTATCAGGTGCTTCAAAAACGGTTTGGACACCCAATCCAGACTTCAAAACAGTAATTGCGTTTCGTCACATTAGATGGCAGATTCCTTCCATTGCTATTCGCGAAAGGGTCAAGGTGATACAACTTTCTTTTCATGGCGCCGCCGGAACCGTGACCGGCTCAAAATATCTACTCGATGTCAACGGCAAGCGGATCATGGTCGACTGCGGCATGTTCCAGGGGAAACATGAACTTCGCGAACGGAACTGGAACCGACTTCCATTCGATCCGTCCACTGTCAGCGCCGTGATTCTGACCCATGCACATATTGACCATATTGGATACCTTCCGCGGCTGGTCAAAGACGGGTTTAATGGCACGGTCTTTTGTACGCCGCCGACAGCCGATATCGCGCGCATCTCGCTGATGGACACGGCCGAACTGCAGATGGAAGACGCGGAATACCGCAACAAAAAGCAGAAAACTCGTCACGCGCCTGCACTTCCGCTCTTCAACGAGGAAGATGCGGAGGATGCCATCAAGCTCTTCGAGAATGTCAATTTCGGCGAGTGGATCGAATTCAGCCCAGAATTCAAATTCCGGTATCACATTGTCGGTCACCTCTTAGGCGCGGGATCGGTCGAAGTTATCATGAATGACAACGGGCGAGAGGTCTCGATACTCTTTTCCGGAGATATCGGAAGATACGGCAATCCGTTGGTGAAGAATCCCAAGGAGCCACCACAGTGTGATTACCTGGTGTGCGAATCAACTTATGGCGGGCGTATGCATCCGGCCGAAGACCCGTATTTCCAGTTCGATGAACTGCTCGATCGGATCGTAGCCGAAAAACGAGTGCTGGTGATCCCGGCTTTCGCTATCGGGCGCACTCAGCAAGTGATCTATCTGGTCGATGATCTGGTGCGCCACAAACGAATCAAGCCAATCGATATTCATGTAGACTCTCCGATGGCCGTTAGCGCCACCGACATCTACCTGAAATATCACGAATATCACGCGATCGATCTCGACAAGCTGGACCAGTTTGGTTCTGTCCTCAACGGAAAGAGGGTGCATCTGCATCGAACCAGAGCATCTTCGAAGAAACTGAATGATCTGCGCGGACCCGCGATCATCATTTCATCGAGCGGTATGTTGACCGGCGGACGTATCATGCACCATATGATCAATCGCCTTCCAGATCCCGGAACGACTGTAGCACTAGTCGGATTCATGGCGGAGGGGACCCTTGGGCGAAAGTTGCTCGATGGTGAGCGCCAGGTCTATATTCACAAGATCCCTATTGAGGTCCGTGCCGAGATTGTCGTAGTCTCAAGCCTGTCGGGGCATGCCGACTATCACGAGATAATGCACTGGCTCGAACCAATCAAGAAGGCACCAAAAACAACCTTCATCACGCACGGTGAACCTGATCAAGCCGAGGCGATGGCCGGGCATATACAGAAAGAGCGTGGATGGACCACGCTCATAGCAGAACTTGATCAGTCCGTCGAATTATGATCCGGCGCCAGATACCGCGGAGCTTTTCTGTTCACGTTTGATCTGCCAGAGCCGCCAGTAGGTGTAGATAACGGGGATTATTTCGAGCGTCAGGAAAGTTGAGCTGATCAGTCCGCCGACCATTGGCGCGGCGATACGCTTCATTACATCTGCACCTGTTCCATCGGCCCACAATAGCGGCACCAGCCCGATCATGGTTGTCCCGACTGTCATCAGTTTGGGCCGCACGCGCATTACGGTTCCTTCCATATGTGCCCAAATGATATCATCCAAATTGCGAATCAGCCCGGCGGCTTTGCGCCGTTCGAATGCCTGGTCCAGGTAGAGGATCATCACAATTCCTGTCTCAGTTGCCAGCCCTATCAATGCGATGATCCCGACCAAGGTGGCTGTTGAGTAGTTGTATCCGAGGAAGTACATCAGCCAGATAGATCCGACCAGAGCAAAGGGGACGGAACAGAGAACGATCAGCGTTTCGGTGAAATTCCTGAAATTGAGATAAAGAAGTATCACGACGAGAATTATCGTGAGCGGAATGACGATCCGCATCCGCTTGGCCATCACTTCGAGCAGTTCGTACTGGCCGGTCCAGGTCAAGTGGTAGCCAGTTGGGATGGTGATTTCGTTCGCAACAACGCGCTTGGCCTCGTCAACATACCCGCCAATGTCACGCGTCGCCGGGTCCATGTCTATGTAGACGTATCCGACCAGCATGCCGTTCTCATCGCGGATCATAGGTGGACCGCTGACGATCTTCACTTCCGCAATCTGACCCAGAGGGATCGCTGAACCTCCTTCTGGAAGGGAGAATGAGGGAGAAGCAGTCGTCTGAGGCATTGGGTTACCCATCGGTTGCGCCTGCATACCTGATCTGCCGGACATGCCGCCATATCCGCCGGGTAAGGGTGCCCCTCCGGGAATCGTAGAACTGCCGGATTGCATGCTGTTCATTTGCGCAAGTTCGATCTGTTGCCAGACTTGGTAGTCGATTGCTGGGTCAGTTGAGGCGAGCAGAGGTGAGGATGGCTGGAACGATGAGGGAGCAATCATTTTCGTGGGAAGTTGCCCCATGCTCGGCATTACACCGTTGTCTACCTTAGTTGCCTTTGGGAGTGGGACCAATACCTGTTTGAGTTTGTCGATGTTATCCCGTAGGTCGCGGGGATAGCGAACATTAACACTGAAGCGGTTGCGACCTTCGACCGTCATCTCGATTGGCATCCCACCGATGGCAGTTTCAATCACGTCATTGATATCTCGAATGGTCAGGCCGTACCGGGCGATTGCATCCCGATTCGGAATAATGTCAATATAAAAGCCGCCTGTGTTGCGGTCTGAAAAGACGGAGCGGGTGCCTTCGATCTTGGAGAGGGATTGCTCCAGCTCCATACCGATCCGTTCGATCTCATTCAGGTCATTGCCGAATATCTTGACACCAATAGGTGTGCGAATGCCGGTTGAGAGCATATCGATGCGAGTTTTGATCGGCATCGTCCAGGCGTTGGTCCAGCCTGGCATCTGCATGGCGGAATCAAATTGCGCTACCAGTTCTTTCCAGGTGATGTGGCGCTCTTCGGGCCACAGAGCACGGAAGGGGGGCTTGGCAAAATCAGGAACAGAATGTGAGTACCATCTGTCCTGCGCGATCTTGCGCCATTCCTCCGGCGGTTTGAGTTGAACTACAGTCTCAAGCATGCTGAGGGGGGCGGGGTCGGTCGCGGTTTCGGCTTTTCCCGCTTTGCCGTAAACCGAAACAACTTCAGGGAACTGTTTGATCACGCGATCCTGATACTGCATGTACTGCTTGGCGGCCTCGATCGAGATATTCGGAAAGGTAGTCGGCATGTAGAGCACGTCCCCTTCGTTGAGGGCCGGCATGAATTCCGAGCCGATCTTTGGGATCATCGGGAGTGCCGAGAGAATTGCCATGATGCCGATAGCGACCGTGGTCTTTGGATTACGCAGAGCCACAAAGACAAACGGTTTGTAGAGCCGGATCAAGAAGCGAGAGACCGGGTGATTTTCCTCCGAGTGAATTTTTCCTCTGAGCAGTGTGACCATTAGTGTCGGAGCAACGGTCACCGCAGTCACTGCCGCAAAAAACATAGCGAGTGTTTTGGTCCAGGCTAGGGGGGAGAAGAGCCGCCCTGCCTGCCCGGTTAGTGCGAAGATCGGCAGGAAAGCGATAGTGATGATGAGGAGGGAGTAGAATATCGCCGGGCCGACCTCTTTGGCGGCATGAATGATCACTTCGATACGCGGGACAGTCGACTTGGCTCGCTCCAGCTTTTTGTGCGCATTTTCTACCAGGACAATTGACGCATCCACCATCGCTCCAATGGCAATAGCGATTCCTCCCAGCGACATAATATTGGAGTTGATTCCGAGGAGGTACATTGGAATGAAGGCCAGGCCAACCGCTATAGGCAGAGTGATGATCGGGACGAGTGAACTTCCAAAGTGCAACAGGAAGAGGAAGATCACGAGAGCGACGACTATGCCCTCATCGATCAAAGTCCCTTTCAGCGTCTCGATAGCGCGATTGATGAGCCCTGAACGGTCATAAACTGGCCGAATCTCAACTCCGGCCGGAAGGCCAGGTTTGATCTCTTCGATCTTCGCCTTTATGCGGTCGATCACATCCAGCGCGTTTTCGCCATACCGCATGACGATTATCCCGCCAACTGCTTCGCCGATCCCGTTATATTCTCCGACCCCGCGACGAATCTCCGGGCCGAAAGAGACCTCCGCGATCCTGCCCAACAGGATCGGACTGCCCGACTGATTGGTCCCCAGCGATATCTTGCGAATTGCGTCAAGGTCCTGAATGTACCCGCGACCGCGGACATAATATTCGCGTTCAGTCAGTTCGACTACTCTTCCGCCGACATCGGCGTTGGACCCGCGAATGGCGCGTACCACATCGTTGATGGTCAGTCCATAGGCGCGAAGGTTGTTCGGGTCGACCTCGACCTGATACTGCCGTTGAAAACCACCGATAGACGCGACCTCTGCAACTCCCGGTACTGAGGAGAGTGCATAGCGAAGGTTGAAGTCCTGGTACGTGCGCAATTCCGCCAGGTCGTGGCTGTTTGTGGAATCGACAAGAACGTATTGGTAAACCCAGCCAACCGAGGAAGCATCGGGGCCGAGTGTCGGAGTCACGTTGGATGGAAGTTTCCCCTGGATCTGTTGTAGATATTCAAGGACGCGACTTCGCGCCCAGTAGATATCTGTTCCTTCGTCAAAAATGACATACACAAACGACATTCCATACATCGAATAGCCGCGCACTGCGGCTACCCCCGGTGCCGAAAGGAGGGAAGTGACGATCGGGTAGGTCACCTGATCTTCAATCAGATCCGGGCTGCGCCCCATCCACTCGGTGTACAGGATGACCTGGACATCCGACAGATCCGGGATAGCATCGAGCGGAATATTGGCGATCGAATACCAGGCACCGGCCATGGCAAAAAGCAGGCCGATCAGGATCACCAGTCGATTGCGGGCGGAGAAATCAATAATGCCACGGATCATGGTTATTTCCCATGTCCTTGATGTTGGCTTTCTTGTGTGGCACCCATGCCGGAGATTGCCGCCTGGAGTCGACTTTCTGAATCGATCAGGAAATTGGCGCTGGTGACGACGATCTCATTCTCGTTCAGCCCGGAAGTTATCTCGATCCGTTCTGTAGTACGTCGCCCGGTGATTACCTTGCGCGGTGAAAACTGATTCCCGTGGGTGACGACGAAAACATAGGCCATCTCGCCACCGTCGAGGAGAGCCTCTCGAGGGATTGACAGAGGGGTACTGCTCTCTGACTGTAGTGAAACCTCGGCATACATCCCCGGCTTCAGGAGCAGGTCCGAGTTGTCGAACGAGATCCTCACTTTGGCAGTTCGCGTGTCGGAGGAGATAGTCGGATATACAAAAGAGACCGTTCCCGCGAATTCGCGTCCGGGATACGCGGAGGTAGACATTGCCGCGGTCTGCCCCTTCCGAATTGCAGTCAGGTCAGACTCGTAGACATCGGCGACCACCCAAATTGTGCGAATGTCCGCGACTGTCAGGAGGTTGTCTGATGGTGTCACATATTGGCCGGCCAGGACGTTGCGATTGAGAATGATCCCGGTAACCGGTGAGTAGAGCGAGACTATTGATGGATCCGAATCGGTTGATTCGATTGCCGATATCTCTTTCTCCGATAATCCAAGGTTGATCAACCGATTTCGCGATGCGGATAACAGCGGCTGCTTGGAGACATCATCAGAGGTACTGTCAAGTCGGGCGAGCTTATATTCTTGTGCGGCCTGAAGTATCTCCTCGCTGTAGATTGTCAGCAGAGGGTCCCCTTTATGAATAGTCTGACCTGTCTGGTTTGCTTGTAGTTCCCTGACCCAGCCGGAGGTCCGTACCGAGAGATTCTTTGTTTTGGTCTCGTCGGCCACAATGTACCCGAGCAAGCGTGTCGAGCTTGAGAATGGTACACGTTCGGCCTTACCGGTACGAAGTCCGATCAATTGCAGTCGCTGAGGCTCAAGAGTGACTGCTACCAAGCCGGGAACGGCCGCGTCGTGAGCGGACATCTCGGAATTCGGGTTATCATCGTTGGACACGGGCATGAGATCCATCCCGCACTTCGGGCAGTCACCTGGACGGTCAAGGAGTACCTCGGGATGCATCTCGCAACTGAATTTCATGCCCGGTTCGAATTTTTCAAGAAACATACCGCAAGTGGGGCAACGCCCCTCGGTATCTGAAGCCACCTCAGTGCACATGGGACAGTAGTATTGCCCTGGCTTTGCGACCGAGACCTTGCCAAGCTCGCCACCATGCTCCGAAGCGATCGCACTGTCGGTGTCGACTTTCGCGCCGATCGGTACGAGGCTCATCCCGCAGATCGGGCAATCGCCGGGCTGATTCGCTATGTAGGTTGGATGCATCGGGCAATGGTATTGCGTGGATGCGTCCGTTGTGGCGGTCCAGGGAGCCAGCCCGAAATACCCGGCGAGCATAATCACGGCAAGAAGCGTCATTCCTCCAAGGATGCACCATCGCACTATTCCCATAGTGTGCGTCAACGGTGGCGCCTGCTCCGAGCCTTCCGGCATCGGTTCCTCTTCATAGAGGTCGGTATGTTCACTCATAAACTGTCCTTGGTCATTGTTTTTCTTCAGGGTCACTCCGATGGGGTGACTCGTCAGTATATTGCAGAACCTCAGCGCTGGTACGCGCTTTCTCTGAGAGCAAATTGATCAGGGTCATTCTGTCGGCGTGGAAACTTATCTGTGATTGCAGCACTTCCGGCAACGATACACGGTTTGCTTCGTATCCTGTCAGCAGTGATTTGGTGATTTCTTCTGATGCCGGGATAATCTTCTCCTGGTAGAGAGCAATTGACCGGTCGATTCGCCCAAGTCGCTGGTGAAGGGATCGAAGTGCCGATTCTACGTCTCTCCACATCTGTTCGGCCTCGGCCGACCTGCCGGCACTCATCGCCTGCATCGACCGTGCCATCCCCTTCTGGGTGCCGCGAGAGAAGATAGGAAGAGAGATGGAGGCCGAAAAGCTAAGCATATCTTCTCGTTCTTCTCCTGGCTCGCCATGCAGATCGGTCTCTCGCCCGGTGCGTATTCCGTATTCGGCACTTAGTGACAGCATTGGCCAACTCATCCGATTCGCGGCGGAGGCTTCGATCCGGTATCTCTCTGCACCAAACCGGAGTTTCTCCAGCGGGGGATAGTTGGTTCGAGCATCCTCGATCCAAACATCAAGTTCTCTAGCTAGCTCCAATCCACTCTCCGGCGCAGTGAGCTCAACCGCGGCATCGGCAGACTCAGCGCGAAGCGAATTCAGTCTAAGCCTCGCGGCCTCGATCTCCTGCTCCAGGGAGATAATTGATGATTCAATTCGCCAGAGGTCGCTTTGAGCGGAGATAAGTTGATCGCGGCTTGCTCTGCCTGACTCTACGCTGACCGCCGTGGACTGCTCGATCTGGCGAAGAATCAGTTGCTGTTGCAGTAACTCTGCCATCAGCTCTCGCTTGAAATAGAGATCGATAAACGCAAGTCGGGCCGCAAGGGCCAGTTCCCGCTGAATTGTCTTTCGGTCGCTGGCGGATTCTTGCGCGGTTACGATAGCCGCCCTCCGAAGCAGTGTGCGGGAACCCGAATACGGTATCTCCTGTGAAAGCCCGATCACTCGCATCGTCATTGGATCCATATCCAGATCAAAACTTCTGGGTGTATTCTGGATCCCGACCATCAGCATGGGATCAGGCCATCGGCCGGTAGCGCTGGCAGATTCGGAGGAGGAGCTTTCCATGAATTTGGCCGTCTCGGCTCGCTTGTTGGCAAGTGTAACCTGATTGACAACTTGGTCGATTGAGAGGCTGTCTGACGAACGCGCAGACGAGCCAAAAGCAAAAGCCAATAACAGGGCTATCAGGAGCCTCGTGAGCTTCAATCTGATTGAGTTCGCCACATACATAGTGCCGTACCGCAAAGCAAGGCGGATGCCACTTCCCGTGGACGCCCTAACAGGCAGGCTATCAATGAGTTGATGAGGTGACGATAGCGAGATGCGCTTTGGTCAATAGAGAAGATTCAGCACTAATGAAGAATAGTCTCGAGTGGGATCAAGTTTCCGCTCAGTCCCGCTTTTCCGAGAGCTGGTACTTCTTCATCCGATAGATCAGCACATGTCGTGGAATCTGGAGATAATCCGCGGCCCGGGATTTGTTCCAGGCGAACTTTTCAAGTGCGTTGATAATCAGTCGTTTCTCGGATTCATGGAACGAAAGACTCTCACCTCCCGTCATTGTTTCCGTTGCATCAGCACGCAAAAACGACTTTCCAAAGTCATTTGGGAGATCACCAAGAGTCAGCGTATCTGCCGACCGGAGGATCACCATTCGTTCGATCAAATTCTCGAGTTCACGGATGTTACCGGGCCATGGATGTCGCAGAAGAGCCTGCATCAACGCTTTGTCGACAGTCAACGCCGCACCGGGGGAAAATCGCTGGAGGAACTCCTTGACCAGAAGGGCGATATCATCGGCTCTTTCACGAAGAGCAGGGACACGCAGCGGAATCACATTCAAGCGATAGAACAGATCTTCGCGAAATGTCCCCGCGGTCACCCGCTCGGCCAGATCAACATTCGAGGCCGCCAGTAATCGGACATCGATCACTATCCGCTGCTCTGAGCCGACCGGTTCAAGTACTCGCTCCTGAATCACGCGAAGCAACTTGGCCTGCAACTCGAAGGGGAGTTCGCTGATCTCGTCGAGAAGGAGCGTACCACCCTCGGCGAGCTCAAATTTACCCTTTTTGTCCTTCACCGCGCCGGTAAAGGCACCCTTCACATGACCAAACAGTTCGGACTCGATTAGCTCGCGCGGTATGGAAGCACAGTTGATCGCGAGAAATGGCGCGTGCGCGCGATTGCTCTTTCGGTGGATCGACCGTGCGACCAGCTCTTTACCGGTCCCGGATTCGCCGGAAATCAAAATGGTAGCATCGGTAGGCGCGATCTTTTCGATCAGCGCAGTCAAGTCGCGAAAGGCGCTCGATATACCGACCATCTCTCGATTGGCTGATCCGATCCGCAATTGCTCACGCAGTTGGCGGTTCTCGTCTTCTAGCCGTCGGAACTTAAGCGCCTTGTCGATGGCCGTGAATAATTGTTCATCCTCAAATGGTTTGGTCAGATAGTCAAACGCACCCAATTTGACCGCCTGAACAGCCTGGGGGACCGCCGCAAAGGCGGTCATTAGGATCACATGTATTTCCGGCTGCAGTTTCTTCGACTGCTCCAGGAGCTCGATCCCGGTGACCTTGGGCATCTTCATGTCCGAGAGGATCAATTCAAAACGATTGCTTCTCAGTAGCGAGAGCGCTTCCTCGCCATTGGCGGCGGGGGTTACCTCGAATCCATGTTGCGTCAGCTTGAACTGCAGGATACGACGCAATGCGGCATCGTCGTCGACCAGCAATATCTTCACCGCCATGTTGCCTCCCTGCTTACGGTGATGGAGGGGAAAGAGAGCAAAAGCTCGACTCCGCCATCTTCCGGAAATGCCAACTCTATCGTCCCGCCATGAGCGTCGATGATAGACCGAACAATCGCCAGTCCAAGTCCGGTTCCCGATGCTTTGGTGGTGTAAAACGGCTCGAAGATTCGTGCGCGGGATGCTGGTTCGATTCCATGACCATGATCCCGGATCGTCAAGCTTGCGCCTGAATCTGCTGATTCGGAGAGCGAAACCTCGATGGAGGACCCCGCCGATGATGCTTCGATCGCATTCAGTAACAGATTGAGCACGACCTGATGTATTTTCTCCTGATCTCCCTTTATCCAAATATCGGGAGCGATAGCTGTTCTGACTGTCAGGCCGGCCTCTTTGATCTGCCGTTCTGTCTGGCGAAGGCTTGCCTGAAGTGAATTTGAAAGATTGAGCGGGACCAGCCGCGTCTCTTTCGGGCGCGCGAATTCGAGAAACTCCTGAATGGTGCCATCGATCCGTTTGATCTCTCCCACAACTATCTGCTTGAATTCTTCGCGATCACTGCTCGCGGTACTCTCCTCGCTCAGGATCTCAACTGCCCCTTTGATCGATGCCAGCGGATTCTTGATCTCGTGCGCGACACCAGCGGCCATCTGGCCGACGAGGGAGAGTCGGTGCGAACGTTCCAGCTCAAGCTGAGTGCGCTCCTGTCGCTTGCGGATCAGGATCTCCCGATCGACCAACAATCCAATGAGAATTCCGATCGTGTAATAGAAAAAGATCTCGATCAACTCCTGTGAGAGTGAGGTCATATGATTGGCATTGGTCGCCACGGCTCCAAAAAGGTATGGCATGATGGCGACCGAAATCACGGTCGCCGCTATCACTCCACCGCGCAGACCAAACCAGGCGGCCGCAACCATGATCGGCAGATAACAGAAACGGCTGTGCAACGCATGCACCCACTCGCTGTGACCAAACAAATTCTCCAGTACCCATCCATAATGGATGGCCACCGTGAGCGAGGTAAGTCCGATCAAGACGAATATCTTGATCCGGTTGCTCTGGATCATTCGTGAGTTAACTGCCATATTCTCTTGCTAAGGTTTTCTGTTTTGCCGGGCTCAGGGCCCATAGTCATAAATCGGCATCTCTTGGGATGATTGGAGAATATTCTACAGTAATCAAGAATATTCTGTTAGATTAGGGGAGGAGCCCCGTTGTCGATAGGCGTAAGTCACACTCTAACAAGAGCCTGCCGAATTACTTCTTCCGGCATCCGGTTTGTATGCTTACCATTCAGAACATGTATTCGAGACAAGGAGTCGGAATGAAGCAAGCTCTTTTGGCCATTGTTGCTGTAATCGCCTTGGGTCAGGGGACCCTACAGGCCGAGGAAAAAGTCGCGCCACGCGAGTTCAAATCGCAGACCCACTGCCCGGTGATGGGGGGTAAGATCGATTCGACCGTGTTCACCGATATTCAGGGTCAACGTGTGTATCATTGCTGTCCGGGATGTCAGGAAAAGTTGGTTGCTGACCCAGACAAGTACTTCAAGAAGGCGCTCGAAAAAGGGATAGTCTTTGAGAATATTCAGTCTGCCTGTCCGGTCACCGGGAAGCCGATCGATAAAAACGTCGTCACTAACTATGAAGGAAGACGTATCTATTTTGCTGACACGGCAGCACGCGATCTCTTCTTCAAAGAGCCGGCGAAGTACCTTGCCCTTCTGACTGCGCAGGGCGAAGAGAAAAGCGCCAAACCGTCTCCCGAGAAAAAGGCCGAATCCGGCCACTCGCATTGAACCATTTTCCCCGCTCGCTTGTTTAATCATGAAAGGCTGCTTAACTGGCAGCCTTATCATTTTCTGCGAATCAGAGGATCGATCACTGAAAAGAGGAGAGGAATGTATGACAGGGATGAAGCGAACAGGAATGGTGATCGCGTGCGCGGCATTGGGGCTGTTTTGCCTGGGTGGCTGCAAAGGGGAGAAGCAGGCCGAAACGCACGCAGACACGCATGCTGAACAGACCATGGCTCCGGGACTCAGAGCCATCGCTCACTTATCGCCCACGGAGGGTAACCAGGTGTCCGGTACGGTCACCTATACTCAGGAGGCGGACGGTGTTCGCGTGGTTGCTCATGTCACCGGATTGACTCCCGGCAAACATGGATGGCACATTCACGAAAAGGGAGACTGCAGCGCTCCTGATGCTACCTCCGCGGGCGGCCACTACAATCCGGATTCCATGCCGCACAGCGGGCCACACGTCTCTGATCGCCACGCCGGAGATATGGGGAATCTTGAGGCTGATTCCAGTGGTGTCGCGCACATGGAATACCTTGATGCCGTCATGCGATTGCAGGGCCCCAATACGGTCATTGGGCGAGCGGTGATCATTCATGCCGCCGAGGATGACCTCACTACCCAGCCGACCGGCAATTCGGGGGCACGTGTCGCCTGCGGCGTGATCGAACAAGACAACTCGTAGTCGGACAGATATTTCCTACAAGGTCGAGGACGTTTCCTCGGCCTTGCTACCAAAATCAATCACCTTTCTTGCTCTTACTCCAAAATAGACTTGACGCGTCCGCGATAGTATTGTATTTAACCAGTAGGCTAATTAACTGAACGGTAGAATACGATATGCAGACAGACCAGCTCTCCAGCACCTTCTCCGCCCTGGCCGACCCGACCCGCCGGGCGATCCTCGCCTCTCTGGCCAAAGGGGATGCCAACGTGCAAACCCTGGCCAGCCCCTTTGACATGAGCCTTCCGGCGATCTCCAAACATCTCAAAGTTTTGGAGCGTGCTGGGCTTATTGAGCGCGGTCGCGATGCCCAGTATCGTCCTTGTCGACTCAAAGCGGATGGTCTCAAGCTGGCGGCCACATGGTTGGAGCATTACCGCCGCTTCTGGGAAGAGAGCTTCGACCGGCTGGAAGTCTTTCTTCGGGAAATGCAGAACGAACAGAAAACAGTGACCCGGGTAAGCAATAAGAGCAAGCGGCCCAGCCGCGGACGTTCGAAGGGAAACAATAATGCCAGAAGAAAGCAGAAAAATGAGCACTAGCGAGCCTAAGCTGGTCATCGTACGGACATTTGATGCGCCGCTCGCCATGGTCTGGAAAGCCTGGTCAGACCCGGCCATGCTTGCGCAATGGTGGAGCCCGAAGGGATGGACCGCGCCGGTCATCAAGCTCGACTTCCGCGTTGGTGGCAAATATCATTTTTGCATGCGGTCTGCCGAAGGTCAGGAATGCTGGTCGACCGGCGTATATAAAGAGATCATCCCGATGAGCAAGATCGTTTGCACTGATAGTTTCGCCGATGAAAAAGGAAATGTTGTTTCGGCCTCGCATTACGGCATGAAGGAGGAGATCCCCGAAGTGCTGCTGATCACTATCGAGTTCAGGGAAGAGAACGGCAAAACTATCATGACGCTGACTCACCTCGGTATGCCCGCTGGTGAGATGGGCGAAATGACGACTTCCGGCTGGAACCAGTTCTTCGACAAGCTGGCCGCTATCGTGCAATCGAGCCACTAAGCTACATTGTATAAGAGATGTCAGGTTCGCTTGGCCGAACCAGTCACATCTATTGAAATCCGGGCAAATAAGGAGTGCTAAAATGATAGATGTCGAACGCTCGGCGACATTGCCGCCACCCTCCGACCGCGAGATGTTTGCCGTGCGGATAATCAACGCACCCCGAAAGCTCGTCTATGAAGCCTGGACCGACCCGAAACAGGTTGCCCAATGGTGGGGACCCAATGGCTTCACCAACACGATCCATGAAATGGATGTCCGCCCGGGCGGGGTCTTCCGGTTGACTATGCACGGGCCGGACGGCAGAGATTATCCGAACAAGATCACCTTCCGCAAGGTTGTAGAGAACGAGCGGCTGGAATACGATCACCACGGAGACACGGATGAGAGCGATCACCACTTCAAAGCGACCGTTCTATTCGAAGAGGTTGATGGCAAGACAAAGCTCTCGATGTTGATGGTCTTCCCAACCGCTGAAGAGCGCAACAAAGTAGCGGAAGAATATGGCGCGGTCGAAGGACTCCTGCAACATCTGGGACGACTGGCCGCGTTCATCGGCACAAAATAAGGAGATTCATGTCAAAATTTGCAGCACAGTGGAGAGGGTATGCTCCCTACTTATTAGGTATCATGCGAATCATAGCGGCATTCATGTTTATGCAGTCCGGGACGATGAAAATGTTCGGCTGGCCAAAAGCGATGCCGGGTGGAGGGACCGTCGAGCTGATGTCGCAGATGGGGATCGGTGCGACACTCGAAATAGTCGGCGGATTCCTTATCCTGATCGGACTGTTCACCCGGCCAGTGGCGTTCATTCTTTCGGGGATGATGGCGGTCGCCTATTTCCAGTTTCATTTTCCGACCAGTTTCTGGACAGTGGTAAACAATGGCTCCCCGGCAGTGCTCTTCTGTTTCCTCTGGCTCTATTATTCCATGGTCGGCCCAGGGAAGTTCAGCGTGGATGGTTGGCGGGGGAGAGTTCAATAGAGGTAGATGCAGTTTTGTATTGTTCTGAATTCTTGTATGCCTTATGAATAGTTTGTTCATTGGACTAGGAGCAAATAGTGAATCGCGTCCTACTGGTAATTTCCACAGTCTTTGTCTTTATGGCTACAATCCGAAGTGACGAAGTGCAAGGGCAAGCCATAGACGCCAGCACTGTTCCGAGTTCCTCGCGTGACTCACTATCGACGGCCTCTGCACTTTTTGGCAAAGGCGATTATCTGACAGCATATTGGTACTGCTTCCATCTCTTCGGTGATATTCCGCAAGAGGTGACGGACCTCATTTGTAGACGACGCCATGAAGTTGGCAATATTCCGCTGGAGATAAAAACCACATACGAATCCATGTGTTCTCGAAAAATGGCTGTGGACACAGTTGATCGTGATGAATTGACACTGGGTACTGAACAGTTGGTGTCTGTTGGGCTTCTTGTCGACAGCCTCATCTTCGTAATTGAACGTGAATTGATTTCCCGCTACTTCCCTGATGCATTCGCGGCTGATCTCATGAAGGACTTTGTAATGGTCGATTCGACAATTATGGAGGACCAGATGGCTTGGATTGTGGAACAAAATTCAGAGAATGGCGTGGGCAACCACAGAAGGTTGAACTTCCGGTCGCGGGATGGCTTAGCGGTGAAGGGCTTTGAGGGCTCATTATATGATCGAGTACAAATCGACATTGTTACAGCAGACTCCCAATCGACTATTAGCTCATTGGCAGCTGCAGTACTCGACTCAAAGGGAATCCGGCTCCCATTGGTGGGAGGTCCAAATAGCTACGCAAAATCCCCTCCCTGCGTGATGATTGAGTCGGCTGGAGTCTTGGTAATGATCTCTGAGCATTGTGAGAACTATTACCGTTCTGACGGCAGTATGGAGGAGGATGTTTTTTGGTCCAAAGCGGCACATTGGGTGTCACTCATTGCGGGTGTACACCCTATATCGATTCTTGCCTGGAACTGCGGAGGTCCGGTCAGGGAAATGAATTGAGTCTATCGGTTGATGCTAGTCTAGCGGTCACACCGCTCTTAACTTCAAGGGCCCATTCACCCGTCGGAGATTAGTCCGAATAATATTCGCCACTCAGGCGCCAGAGACTCTCGAAAATTCGAATATGTGCGATTCTTTATCGCTTCTTACTCCATCAAATGGACTATATTATCGGCAGTTAGTCTGCTTTAGGCAACCGAGAGGAGCGTCGTACGGGACAGGATATCTATCTTCTGACACTGACCGCAGCATCGATTGCGTTTATTCATACGATCGCCGGTCCTGATCATTATATCCCATTCATCGTCATGGCCAAGGCCCGCGACTGGTCGGTGGCCAAGACGACCTGGATCACGTTCCTGTGCGGGATCGGGCATATCGCCAGTTCAGTCATACTCGGACTGGTCGGAGTGGCTCTCGGGATTGCGGTCTCAAGGCTCGATGGGCTGGAATCATTCCGCGGGTCTGTCGCCGGTTGGGCATTGACCTCATTCGGGCTGGTCTATCTGGTCTGGGGAATTCGCCGGGCGATCAGAAACAAACCGCATACGCACGTTCATCTCCACGAGGACGGCAGCAGCCACGCCCACACCCATGATCACCGTGAGGAGCATACCCATCCTCATGACGTCGAACAGAAGAGCAATCTTACTCCTTGGATTCTCTTTACGATCTTTCTCTTCGGACCGTGTGAACCATTGATCCCAATCGTCATGTACCCCGCCGCGCAACACAGTATGTCCGGCCTGATCATCGTGACGACCGTCTTTGGAGCAGTGACTATCGCGACCATGCTCGGGATCGTCCTTGTCAGTATCTTTGGGATCAATCTTCTGCCGATAGGGAAGATGGAGCGGTACAGCCATGCGATGGCGGGCGGATCGATCTTCCTCTGCGGTCTGGCGATTCAGTTCCTGGGGCTGTGACCGAACAGGGGAAAGCGTTTATTCGGCGCAAATGTCCCGCACACATCCGCGCAACCAACGATGAGCAGGGTCGGCATCCATTCTCGGGTGCCAGAGCATCGACACAACGATCTCCGGGACAGAAAATGGGAGGGGAAAGCTGTTCATTCCGGCGCGGAGAGTTCCCGTGTGCCGCTCTGGGACCGTGGCGATCAGGCCCGTAGACCGGGCCAATGCCAGTGCCGACGCAAATCCGCTAACCGTGGTAACGATATTCCGCCGGAGACCGAGCGCCTGCAAAGCGTCATCGATCGGGCCCTGCTCGATCCCTCTTCGCGAAACTGAGATATGTTCTCCCGCCATATATCGCGCAGTCGAGAACCTTCCATCGCTCAAAGGGTGCTTTTTGCGTACAACCGCGACAAAGTGATCCCGGTAGAGTGACTGCATCCGCAATTCGGGGCTCGTTGTGTCACCAACCACGCCAATTTCCAGATCGACAATTCCTTCTCGAAGTGGCGCACTCTCCTTATCCGGCTTTTGAATGAACCGTAGTCGCGTGTCTGGTGCTTCTTTTCTGGTTTGGGCGATGATTGCCGGTCCGAAGTTCTCCACAAAGCCGTCACTTGCCCGTAACGTGAAAGTACGGACAAGCTTTTTGAGGTTGAGCGCCTCTACAGGACGCAGGACCGTCTCCACCCCTTGCACCAGAAGGCCGACTCTCTCACGAAGTTCCAGTGCACGTGGTGTCGGAACGAGGCCCCGCCCCGCCCTCACCAGCAGCGGATCTCCGGTCGTTTCGCGAAGTCTCGCCAGGGCACGACTCATTGCCGAAGGGCTCAACTGCAGCCGTTTGGCGGCCTTCACCACGCTCCCCTCGGTGAGCAGGATATCGAGGGTGATCAATAGATTGTAGTCCGGTTTTGACATACCGCAACATAGTCAGACATAGCGTAAAACGCAATAATAATGTGCAACCAGTGCGTCTTGTGCAATAGCCGTCGAATGCCTACAATAGGGGTATGAGAACGTCAAATCAAAACCGACCGGAAGCCGGTTCATCATTGGAGCCAACCGGGAAGAAGAATGTGCAGATCTCAGAAATGTACCAAGCAGAGGTCAACGTGCCGACACGGACCAGATCATCCCGTTGGTCGCTGGTGAGCCTTGCGCTGGCCATGTTGCTATCTTCGTTAGGTACAAGCATCGCCAATGTGGCTTTGCCCACGCTGGCCCAGGCATTTGGAGCGTCGTTTCAGGAGGTTCAGTGGGTTGTCCTGGCGTATCTCCTCGCCATAACAACACTGATCGTCAGTGTTGGCAGGCTTGGAGATATTCTTGGACGGCGGCGCTTGTTGCTGGCCGGACTGCTTCTGTTTACGGGATCTTCGCTTTTGTGCGGCCTTGCGCCGACGTTTTGGTGGTTGGTTGCGGCGCGAGGAGCCCAGGGATTTGGAGCGGCCGTTATGATGGCTCTTACCATTGCGATGATTGGCGAGATCGTGCCAAAAGCGAGGACGGGAACTGCAATGGGTCTGCTCGGAAGTATGTCGGCAATCGGAACGGCGCTCGGACCCTCGCTCGGTGGTTTCCTGATCTCCGGGCTCGGTTGGCGGGCGATCTTTTTTCTCAATCTGCCGCTCGGCATATTGGCGCTCCTCTTTGCCTATCGATATCTGCCGTTGGATAGGCAAGAGGAGAAGACGATGCGAGTTGGGTTCGACTATTTCGGAACCCTCGTCATGGCGGCAACATTGGCAGCATATGCACTGGCGATGACCCGTGGGCGCAGCGATTTCGGAATGTTGAATGCTGCCCTGTTGCTGATCGCTCTCCTTGGTACTCTGCTCTTTCTGGCCGTTGAGAAGAGAGCAGCATCGCCGTTGGTGCAAATCAGTTTGTTCCGTGACCGCGAACTCAGCATCTCCCTGAGTATGAGTGCAATCGTCTCGACTGTTCTCATGGCGACACTGGTTGTCGGGCCGTTCTACTTGTCACGTGCACTCGGATTGAGCACTGCAGTGGTCGGCACGGTGATGTCGGTTGGACCAGTCGTCGTGATCCTCGCTGGAGTGCCGTTCGGTCGCCTCGTCGATCGCTTCGGTGCTGATCAGATGACAACTGTTGGGCTTGTCGGCATTGCGATCGGCTCGCTGGCATTGTCAATTCTCCCGATGTCAACCGGCATAGTAGGTTATGTCGCATCGACCGTCATCGTCACGCTGGGATATTCTCTCTTCCAGACAGCCAATAATACCTCCGTCATGAAAGAGGTCGTTCCTGAACAAAGGGGAGCGATATCCGGTATGCTCAATTTGTCGCGTAATCTGGGGTTGATCACCGGTGCCTCGGCGATGGGGGCTGTTTTTGCGATAGCTTCCGGGACAAGCAACGTCATCGCATCCAGTCCCGAGTCGGTGGCTGACGGGTTCAGGACAACATTTGTAGTTGCGGCTGTTTTAATCGTCGCTTTGTTTGCGGTTGTCGCAAGAGGCAAGGCGGTTTCTGTCAGCCGCTTCTCGAAAGGTCATCGGGTCTCATGACCCACTGGAAACAACCCAAACCGCACATTTTCAGGGAATTGTGAATATGACAAGCAAGACGGACTTATACAGAACGGCCGCGATCCTCACCGGCATACTCTTCCTCACGACTGATATCACCGCCATCGTAGGCTTGCAGCTGTACCAACCACTCTTGACCAACCCGCAGTTTATTACGTCAGTGGCAGCGAATGACACGCGAATATTGATAGGTACATTCCTTGAGACGATTCTGGCTTTCTGTAACGTCGGTACAGCGATTGTCCTTTATCCAATCCTGAAGAGACAACATCAAGGCATGGCACTCGGCTATGTAGTTCTCAGGGCGATGGAAGCCACTTTCATTTTGATCGGAGTGATCAGCATACTGGCAGTGCTCTCACTGCGCTTAGACTTTTTGGCAACCGGAGGTGATCCCCTTACCTACCAATCCATCGGGAAAGCCCTTGTTGCTATACAGAAGTGGACGTTTCTGTTCGGCCCCAATATCATCTTGCCTGTCAACGCCACGATACTTGGCTATTTGCTATACAAATCAAGATTAGTCCCTCGGGCAATCTCTGCGTTATATCTCTTTGATGGACCGATTCTCTTCGTTTCGAGTATCTTCATACTATTCGGCTTCTATGAGACGATGTCTGCCCCGGCAATTCTTGTGGCTATGCCGATGCTGGTGTTTGAGGTTCTGTTCTCAATTTGGCTCATGATCAGGGGATTTGATCGGGCAGCGCTTGAATCATTGACTGCTCGCTCTTGACCGACGGAGGGAAGGGTGGGCTGATTGACACCCTGTCGCTGGTAGACCGCCCAGCAGTCTACGAAATATGCGTCAGCTAACCCGTGGAAACGGACTCAGTAAGCTCAGCTACGAGCAATCCCCGTAGCTTCCCGTAAAAAATAATCCGAACTCCGGACTTGACAATTTCGTATCAATGACGATACTATACTTGGAAACTCAAAGTGCTTTGGTGTGAGGAGTAGCATGCAGGATTCAGATCGGCCAGCCGAACAGATAGAACAGATCCACGCCATCATGGCGCGTTCAACCACCTTCCTCTCATTGTCCGGCCTCTCCGGGCTTGCCGCAGGGATCATGGCTTTTGGCGGGCTCTGGCTGATCTACCGGCTATTGGGAACCATCTGGCTCACCGATGTCGTTTTGGCGGCATTCCGCGAATCGCCAAGCCTGGTCAGTTCGCTAACTGGCCTGTTTGTCTGGACTCTGGTGGCCGCTCTGACAGGTGCTTTCCTGTTAACTCTACGCCGAGCGAGTCGCTATCACACGGGGCTCTGGAATCTCGCCTCACAACGTTTCGCTCTGCATCTCGCGTTGCCCTTGCTGGCTGGAGGTCTGTTTATCCTCGCCCTCAATCATCAGGGAGCCTACGCTCTCATCTGTCCGGCCATGCTTATCTTTTTCGGTTTGGCGCTTATCAACTGCGGCAAATATAGCTTTTCGGAGATCTCCTGGTTGGGTCTGATCGAGCTTGCCCTGGGTGTTATCGCGGCAGTCTGGGTTGAGGGAGGATTACTGCTCTGGGGGATTGGATTCGGGGCTGTCACGGCGGGATATGGCCTGGTGATGTATCTGAAGTACGAGCGATGAAACAGATCATCAACCACCTCAATAAGTGCTTCGAGAACCGCACGAGACTAGGGATCATGGCCGCCCTGATGGTCAACGACAGCATTGATTTTAAGGCCCTCAAGCAACTACTCGGCACGACTGACGGCAATCTCTCGAGCAATGTCTCGACACTTGAGCAGTATGGGTATGTGAAGGTGAAAAAGCGATTCATTGAAAAGACCGCGAATACCTCGTATTCGGTCACCAAGGTCGGACGAAAAGCGTTTGAAAACCACCTGTCAGCTCTGGAAGAGTTGATCCGGGGAGTTGGTCCAGGTCAGGGGAGATGACGGTGAAGCGCACGTTCTTCTGTATTTCCATTCTCTTCGGATATGATACTCCGGCGATCGAGCGGATCCGCCGCGTTTGCTCGGAGCTACATTTCATCCCGCTGCTGTCGATCTTCTGTGTCATCAGATGTATGGGCACTCCATCGGCAGTCCTGGTGACCTGGGGATTGATCTCAAAAGACTATTCATCTCAAATGCACCAATATTCAGAAAGGGTTTAGACATGGAACCAGCTCTCCGCAAAAAGCTCATTCGACTCGTGGTCGTGGTGGCGTTGCTGTTGATGATACCACTTGTGGCGATGCAATTCACTGAAGAGGTCGAGTGGACGGCCTTCGATTTTATTGTCGCCGGGATTCTCCTGTTTGGAACCGGGCTGCTGTATGAACTGGTCGCGAGAAGAGGGGGGAGCACCGCATATCGAGGTGGCGTTGGCGTGGCTTGCGCGGCAGGACTCCTGCTTATCTGGGTGAATCTCGCAGTCGGCCTGATCGGGAGCGAAGACAATCCTGCCAATGCGCTGTATTGTGCAGTGATCGCTGTCGGACTGATCGGCGTTTCCATCTCAAGCCTTAAACCGCGTGGTATGGCGCTTGCCATGTTTGCGACTGCGGCTGTTCAGGCGTTGGTACCGGTGATTGCGATGCTTATCTGGCAACCGCCGTTCACTCTCGGCCTGGTGCAGGTACTTGGCGCGAATACTCTCTTTGTCTCGCTCTGGGTCATTTCGGCCTCGCTGTTTCGACATGCCGCCACCAAAGAACCACAGCTTGAACAACGGACTGCGTAGTAGTAGTAAGCGGAGACAGACCATCTTCATCGGTACAGACAAACCAGACCCCATCGGTTGTGATGGGGTTCATTGGTAATTCTGAGTGACCGTTCCTCCAAATCCCCTTGCGCCTTTTCAGCCCATCCTATAACTTACTGCCACCAAACCAATTGCCGGAGTGGTGGAATTGGTAGACACCAGGGACTTAAAATCCCTTGCTCCGTGAGGGGCGTGCCGGTTCGAGCCCGGCCTCCGGCAGAAAAATCACTTGAGCCCCCATACTCAACAGACTACATTTGCCGACAATCACTAGGCAACCTGTTGTATGACTTACAACTGACGTAACCAATGAGATCACCGGGCCCGGCATCGACCAGGCGGTAACTAGACTGCCCGCCTCAAGTCCGCGGTTCCTATCAGGAGGTAGACAGCAGTGGACGTCACCATTATCCCCTTCGACGACAAATACACCGCCGAAACCCTGCAGCTCATGAAAGAGTGGAGCTCCGACCACCCGGAACTCTCTCGCAAGGAGATCTACGACTGGCAACGCTCGACTCGCTGGCTGGCAATGAAGGATGGGAAGGTGGTCGGCCATATCGCCCAGGTTTCGCACGATTTCAAATATGCGGATGGTCGCCCCACGGTACAACTTGGATGGGGGATCACCCTGGTGATCAATATGGGGGATGACCAGACTCGAAAAAATGCCGGCCGCCTACTGCTCAAGACCTGCGAAGAACGCCCGGAACACAAATATGCGGCAGTCGGTGTGGTCCCGATCATCGAGCCTGCCTATATTCGCCGTGGTCACAGGATCACCCGCGATTCCTCGAGCTACTTCGCGCGTTTCTTCAAGCCGGAGAAGGCGCTGGCTTATTGGAAGAAATCTCCACTCCTGGCGACTCCGCTCAAACTGGCAAATCTCTTTTTCTCGGCAGAAACTGATATCAATCATGGTACTATCGAGAAGATCACTCGCTTTTTGCCGGAATGGGATCCGCTCTGGGATACGATCATGAAGGAGCAGTACGAACTGTACGGCATCCGCAACGCTGATTTCCTCAATTACAAGCTCGCCCAGCCGTTCCGCGAGTATCATGCATTCGTTCACCGGGATACTTCGGGCGTGATCGACGGATATATCATTTATCGCCGCGCCAAACATACCACGCGTGATCTGGATATCGTCAGGGTGGTCGATTGTGTGGCGACACGCACCGCCAAGCTGGACCTGCTGGCCGAAGCTATGCGTTTTGCGATCCAGGACTGTCCCGGAGTGTATGGCATTGTCGGGCTCAGCTCCAACACCGATGCTGATACCTTCAAGTCTGCCGGTATGTGGCTAGGTCGGCCTTATCCGGTTGTTTTGGCCGCTGGGGTCGATGGACAGATCCATGTCAGTCTTTTCGATTCGGATCTGGATAATCTCTGGTAAAGGAGCAGTTATGTCTGACGGATTCGTGCTTTGGACTATCTGGCTGATGCTTCTGGGATCGCTCGGCTACGCGCTTTACACCGCGGCCTGTTCCGGTGAGACTGAGCCGGACGCTGATTCAAACTAATTTCGCACCAAATCAGTTACGCAGCATAAGAAAACCCCGGTTCGAGTGAACCGGGGTTTTGTATTGGTGTGGTTCTATATGCCTTAGTGGGCAGATATCGCCATCTCTTCAGGTTTGCGCGGAGCCTCATCCGGAGGAGTATTCGGATTGCCCGTAGCCAGGAAGTTGATCGACGACTTCACGAGGCCAATGGTGTAATCCCAGTTATGCATTCCGCGAGACTGATCTTCGGTGATCCAGTACCAGTTCCAGAGAGCGCCAAGCGAGTCAGCAGATGCCACTACGCGGTCTTTCTTGGACTGATTGGTGGTCCCATTAAGCAGGTTGCCTGCGATCAAGCGGGCGCGAAGATCTGCCACGAGAGTATCCAGTTCCGACTGATATCCTTCAATCACATCGTCACCGTTATAGTCAACAGAATCGATATTGACGTTAAAGTCCGAAGTGATCTTGGCATGGCATGGCGTACACTGCGGAGCCAGCGTGACTGTTGGGTCCTCATGCTCGCGCATGTTGAAACTGTGACCGCCAAGCTGATAGCCAGCGTGAATCGCCGGGTTGCCCATATGGCAGCCGATGCATGCGTCGTCGACTTCCGTGTAGTGCGGGTCGGTCGCATACGTGTAACCGGTGTACTGGTATCCACCCGTGCCACGGATCATATCAGACTGGTTGCTGTGGTGCGGCCCCCAGCGGGACGGCAACGTATACGGCAGAGTGAATTCCGCGAAATAGTCACGAGCGGAGTGACAATTTGAACAGAGATTGGCTGAACCAGCGTCAAAAACGACCGAGTTAGCCAACGTGACCGGCTCGATCGAGCGCAGTTCAAGATTGCCCGTCGTGTGCGGGGCATGGCACGTGAAGCAGTGAATCGCGCTGACGTTTTCGTACGGCGGATTGACGGCGTCAGTGGTGATCCAGTCCACAAAACCCTGGTGGTCGTGGCAGCGAACGCAGTCGTTCGGGGGAACACGATTGGTGTAATCGATACTTAATCCGGAAGCGTGTGTGGAATTATTCCATTCGCCTTCGGCCTGTTGCAGCTTGCCATCCATGTCGTTGTGGCAGCCAAAGCAATTGGCAGCGGCAACTTCGTTGACAACTTCATTGGTCACGTTCCGTTCGCAGCCCCACACGAACAGCAGGGCAGCAGCCAGAAGGACCAGAAGCAGTGTAGTGCGTTTCATACGTCTCTCCTTAGAAGCTGAGATCCTTTATAAGATTCACTGAAATAATATTACCGGTATAGTACTGGGTGTAGTTTCCGCCCAGTGTTTTGTAGTCATCGAAATTGATGGCCGTGTACCGCACGTCAAGATGGTGATTCTTGATGAACGTATACTTGCCGCCGATCTCGATACTGAACTTCTCAATATCATTGTCCCGTTTGCTGCTGAAATAGGTTGCGGTGAAATCGACCGCCAGCGGCCCAACTGAACGAGGCGCCACCGTTCCGCTGATCACGTGATCGCGGAATTCATAGTCGACGCTGTCCTGGACATTCTCAAAAGAACCAGTGATCAGGGAATAGGTCACAGTCAGCGAGCCCAGATCGGCGCGGCGAAGCGTCAATTCAGGGGTAAGCGAGTTGTACTCTACCTTGGTATTGACTTCGCTCGCTTCCGGCGTGGTCAACCCGATACCGGAGGTAAGTCCTTCGGTAAAGAGCGGATCGTTTTCGCGGGTCCTCTGCTGCCAGCGCACCTTGAAACGACCCCAGGTCGGGTCCGTGTAGGACGCGGTGAACTGGTGTCGCGTGACATCCAGATCTCCAAGTAATCTGCGCCCTTCATCGGTTTCTTCTGACCGAGTAGTGAACATACCATTGAACGACAGCTTGTCGGTCGGTTTCAACCAGCCTTCGAACAGGAAACCGGATGAAGTTACCTTTTGGATAAAGTCATCCTGCGTCCGCATTTCGTAGCCGGCACGGATGCCACCGGTCCGCTTGAAGTTCTTTCCGATAGAGAAGAGCTGATAAATGTTATCAACCGTGCGATCCTCTTCGCTGGTCCGTTCGGCCCAACCATAGGTCATCCGGTATTCAACGACAAACTGGTCAGGGAAATTGAACCGGGCGCCGCCCCATCCCTGGTGCGTCTTCAGTTCAGCCTCAAGATTGTCCAGCTTGCTGTTGCGCATGATGTACCCGCCGGAAAGCAGGATCCAATCGTAGTTCGGCACGATAGTCGAGGCTACCAGGTTGAGTTCGCTGCCGGTCCGGTCGTTATCCGCTTCGGTAGCGTCATCAAAGGTGGTCGCACGATAAAACGCCCGCACCATCGATCGCTTGTTGTCCCACTTGATTCCGCCGGTATAGCGCGACTGCTTATAATCGACCAGACGGGGGAGAGTATCGAGTACTTCCGGTCCGTAATTCGACTGCGGCATCAGTTCGTCCGCGCCATGTCGATCTACCAGGTTGAATCCGCCGAACAACTCGACCTGCTTCGCCGGATTGAATGAAAGGCGAAGGTTCGTGTTGTTCCGACGTGTGAAGACCGACCCGTCAATATTATAGAACCGACGGTACTGGCTGTTATTGCCGTTGAACTTGAAGAGTCCCGGCTTGCCGAGCTGCAGATCCATCACGCGATTGTTCAGCGTGAGATTCTGGAAATCGGCATGCAGTCCGACGCCGTTGTCGAACGCGTAATTCCAATCGGACAGGGAAAGCCCCAGACCTTCATACAGATTGTAGCTGCTCTGATCGACCGACAGATTTCCTTCCTCGTCAACCGAGGTGAATCCGACTTTGACCGAGCCGCTGCCTTCAGCCGCCACAACGTTCATACCGAACAGGATGAGCGCAAGGGCAGCGAGCACTACTAGAGTAAGTCTGTTCATGCTATACCTCCTTACCTCAATCCATGACAAGAGCAACCAACACCAAGCCTGACAGTCAGGTCGGCATCGAGCAGCTTGTCGTTATCGTTTGAACCATGTACATCAGTATGGCAGGTCATGCAGGCCATCTTGGAGAAGTCTCCGTCGGCCGCGACCGCCCGATGCTGGGCAACTGTAGTTGGTGCGAGGGAATGTCCCGGCACCGTGTGGCACTGTTTGCACATCAGGTTCGACGGCTGGCGCAATAGCTTGTCATTCTCGCTCCCGTGAGGATTGTGACAGTCGTTGCAACCGGAACCCTCCGCCGACCACCCATGTACCGCCTCGTGATCATACAGATACGGGCCGGTGACATCGGCATGGCAGTCTTCGCAAACCTTGTTGAGTCCGTACGCCATTTCGGTATCTGTCGACTGCACCATCCGGTGGCAGCTCAGGCAGGTGACGTCATTTTGACGGACCGGATGAGCGGAACGGCGAATGAACTGGGTTGCCACTGACTGGTGACAGTCCAGACAAAACCGCGCCTGGTCATCCCGAAGCAGCGAGTTTTTGCCGGCATGTACCGAGTGGCACGATGCACAGTTCGTTTGCAGTAGATTGTGTCCGTTCGCTCCGAAGCCATTCATCTCCGGGTGCGGTACGTGACACGATGAGCATTGCGAAAGAGCATCTGCCCCCGTCATCCGTGCGGGATTGCCGATGTTTTCGATGCTGGGATTCTCAATGTGCGCTGCACCGCCGGAATGGCAGCTTACGCAGGCGACAGCGGATTTACTCGACTTGACCTCAGAACTGAGCCGATGGATGGTCTGGCGCAGTGTAAGATCAAGACCGTCGTGGCAGCCGAGGCAAGTTGCGTCATCCGGCTCGGTCGCTTGTGAAAAAACGAGCGAGGGAGTCCAGATAACGACTAGCCCGACAACCATGAGCGAGTATATCGCTATCGCCGGTATGAGTCGTTTTGGTTTCATCCTGTACCTCAAACCCCTATGTTCGATTGTCATGTTATCGTCATTATCTGATTCTAATGTCGGCACGGCAACAAAAAAGAAGAGGCCAAGTTGCTGTTATTGAATAAATTATGAGGACGAAAGAGTACCTTTTAGTACATTCTTTGTCCCGTATCCGTAATGGCCTACCGTGAAACAAGTTAACCTTTTCCACGTGGGTAAAGTTTCCCACCGTTTACCGATTCGAGATCGCGTTTACTTAAGTGGGAAAGGGAGGAAATAGAGGAAAGTTAGCCACGAATCAGTGCCAAGGCCCTTTCCATGTGGTCGTTTGGCTAATGATGACTAATTCAATATAGAATGCACGCATCAGATATCAAAGACTTTTCCGGGGTTCATAATCCCGTCTGGATCGAACTGCCGCTTGATCTGCCGCATCAATTGCACGGATTGTGCGTGCTCCAACAAAAAGTGTCCTTTATGGCCGATACCGATGCCGTGCTCACCAGAGACTGTCCCACCCAATTCTATCGTCTTTTGTATGATCAGATCATTGATCTCATTGGCCGCAGACCACTGTGCGATATCCTGCTGGTCTGCGATCATTAGTGCGTGCAGTAGTCCCAATCCAACATGGCCGAATGTGAAGATCAACACGCCGCGTGAATCCCCCAGTTCGTGACAGTACGCCACCATCTCCGGAAGTTTGGAGATCGGAAAGGCAACATCATTGCGCAGGACTGAATAGCCTGGTTTGAAATGCTTGACTGCATCGGTTGCCCAGTGCCTGATCTCCCATGGTCGATGCCCCTCACCAAGGGTGAGCGGCTGCCCGCCAAGTTCCCCGCAGATCGCAGACGCAGACTCCGCACTTGCTTCAAGTACCGGTTTTGGACCGTGGAACTCTAGGAAAAGGCAGGGGACCTCTTCCAGTCCATAACCCTTCAGT
The DNA here is from genome assembly GCA_016708025.1 of bacterium. NCBI lineage: Bacteria > bacterium. The sequence goes on from JADJGQ010000001.1 coordinate 994,628, forward strand.
TGATTGAGTGCGACCAACAGCCTCCGGTCAAGAAATTCTACCGCTGCCAGATCAATACCGTACCGCCGCATTTCAGAGACAGCTTTGGCGGCTGACTTTTCATCCGGAAACTTGTAGGCGAGTTGCGATCTGTCTTCCGGTATGCCGGCCAGCTTAAGGGTGATCCTGGTTATTACCGCCAATGTCCCCTCGGACCCACAGATCAGTTCAACAAGATTGTAACCGCTGGAGCGCTTGATGGCCCGATTCCCGAGCGTCATCACTTCTCCGGTTCCGGTGACAATTTCGAGCGCCAGGATATACTCCCGTGTCCCACCGTATTTGACAGAGTAAATGCCGCTCGCATTGGTCGAGACCATTCCTCCGATAGTGGCAACATCGCCGGAGCCGCCAGGAGATGGAGGGAAGAAAAGTCCTTCGCGCTTGAGCTGATTGTTGAGGTGATCGTAAATGATACCTGGCTCAACCTCGACCTGGAGATCTTCCGGCCAGAGATTGAGCACGCGCGTCATGCGACTGAGATCAAGGACAAGCCCTTGCTCTGATGGAATGGTGGAACCCTCAAGTGCGCTTCCCGCGCCGCGTGTGGTGACCGGAACCTTATGTTCGCGACAGAGTCTGATTGTCCGTGAAATTTCCTCGGCACTCATCGCCCAGACGATCGCCTGCGGCGTTACCGGGGAGAGGGATGATTCATCGCGAGAGGCGACCGCCAGATGGTCCGCCTGGGTGGAAAATCTATCGGCAGGGTAGAGGCTCTTCAAATGCTCAAGAAACGACATGCGTAAAACTCCTTGTTCGAATCAGCCCTAATGTAGGGAAAACTTTCGCCACGGCAAGTCGGAACCGGCAGAAGACGAACCGGAAGTCCATGACAGAATCTGACAGATAAAACTTGACATAATGGGTCCTAAGAGTACAAGTTAAGGTCAGGAAGGAGGTGATATCATGAAGAAAGCACTGATCGTCTTGTTGCTGGTGTTCGGATTCGCATTTGCGATGGGCAGCCTCACGCCGTCGACCGCCGACGCCGGGAACTGCTACTTCACCTGCACCTGTTCCGGAGCGCCGCTGTATTGCTGCGTCAACAATGGTGTGACGACTTGTAAGTTCACATCCAAGATCTACTGTACGCAGGGATACAACTGCTAACCGCAGTGTTACCCAGTTTTGGAGCAATTAGCTCCTGAAACCAGCGGGAAGGCGACCGCCGTCTTCCCGCTGAAATTTCCACTCAAGCGTTAGATTCAAAGGTTTCGTCGTGAGTAAATCATTCTGGCAAAATGCCGTGCTCCTGATCCTGGTTTTTGTCGTCGCGGTGGGCGGCGTATATCTCGGCATCGCTACCAGCCAGCGCAATGCCGCTCCAACCGTACTTCAGGGGGAACTCACCTCCAAATTGACCGAAGGGAGCGGCTTCCCCGACGTCCCCCTAATAGATGAAGCGGGCAATCCCGTTCAGTCACGTGAGTTGCTGAGCGAAAAAGGCACGATCGTTCTTTTTCTTGAGCCGGGATGTCCCCCGTGTGAGACAATGTCCGCGCGATGGCAGGGAATGGCCGATGATGGTCTCTTGGGTGATATGAAACTGATCTCTATCTCGTTTGCGCCGATCTCTGAGGTCAGTAAGTACAAGATGGAACATGGTATCCGGTTTGACTCGTATGCCGACACCAGCTTCACGTTCGTCCAGACATATGATGTGACCAATTACCCGCTAATGGTGGCGTTGGATGGGGACGGTAATATCCGGTGGCATACCTTCGATGCCAACCTGGAGATCGACATGAAAGAGATTCAGGCTACATTCTCGATGTAGTCATCACAGCTTGGTCGTTTTCAGGAGATCGTGACTCTGGCTGGTCGGTCCGATCGGTGTAGCCAGTCGAATGTCGTGCGCCAGGGCGATCGAAGCTCGTGTATCTTCCAGCCCAAATCCCTGACCGGCCAATGTCCGCTTGTAAACCTCGGTGTGAAGTTCAGTGAACCCCTCAGAGAATTCCACTTCTGTTCCATCAATAGTGATAGATCGATAAGTCGGCTGGCCGGCATCAAGCGAGCTCTGCGGAAGATCGTCGCGATCTATCGAGAGGAACCACTTCACCCGCGCATGCTCCAATTCCATGAATCCAGCGGTCTTTTTGCTGGTAGCGATATGCACCTGATTTTCCTGCAATGGTCCAAACAACCAGATCAGGAGATCAAAGAAGTGGATGCCGATATTGGTAGCCAGTCCGCCCGAACGGTCCGCCTGACCCTTCCAGGAAACCAGATACCAGTTGCCGCGCGAGGTGCAGTAAGTCAGCACGACCTCATGCTTTTTCGTCTTCGGCTCCTTGAGAAGCTTTTCTCTCAACGCGATCAGGGCAGGGTGAACTCGCAATTGCAAAATGGTCCAGACGCGACGTCCGGATTCTTGCTCCAGCTCCAACAATGCATCGATATTCCATGGGTTCAGCACTAGTGGCTTTTCGCATATGGCATCGGCACCAATGCGCAGCGCAAAGCGGCAGTGTGCGTCGTGCAGATAGTTCGGCGAGCAAATTGAGAGGTAGTGAACCTCCTGGCCGGCATCCAAACGTCGCAGCTTGTCGATATGTCGATCAAACCGCTCAAACTCCGTGAAGAATTTGACATCCGTGAAATAGCGGTCGAGGATCCCGACCGAATCGTTAGGGTCAACCGCCGCAACCAGGCGGTTGCCGGTATCTTTTATCGCTTTTAAGTGGCGAGGGGCGATATAGCCGCCAACTCCCGTAATGGCAAAATTCTTCGACATCAGTACTCCCGTTATAACCGCGACAGTCAGTCCTATTGATAGGTCTGCCGGACTGCTGGTGAGCGGGTTCGGGAATTATACCACTTCACAGTCAACAGTCCACCAAAAAAACAACCTGTCAATATGACCGAATTCCGTTCGCCGGTTCCGCAATAATCGGTTGTGCCGCATGGTTAAAGGTGACGACGCGAGAATCCAAAAATGACGTTGATTCCGCACTCCAATATTGATATGTTGGCACATCATATAGGATTCAAATAATGGAGATACGCTGATGAAAGAGTTGGTGTTACGGCTACTTCCCGAGATCGCGGATATTCGCGACAAAGAGATACAAGAGAAAGTGATCGCCTGCTGGGCGGAAGCAATAGACTTCCGCGGCTGGACCGAAGAACTACTTCGTAACATCCCGTTTACATTGCTGGCCGAGAATGTCAAGATCACCTTTATCGACCATGTCCGCGCTGTCTGCAAAATGTGTCTGGCGGTGGATGATGTCCTGAACGAAATGCATGGCTCAAACAAAACCCCGATCAATCGAGATTACCTGATCGCCGGCGCGTTGTTGGCCGATGTCGGCAAGTTGCTTGAATTTGAGATCGTGAACGGCAAGCCGATCAAGTCAAACTACGGAAAGCATATCCGCCATCCGTTCTCGGGGGTCGGGCTGGCGTTTAAGCACGGGTTGCCATCAGAAGTAATGCATGTGATCGCGACTCATAGTAAAGAGGGGGCGGGGGAGAAGCGAAGCCCGGAGAGCATTGTATTCCATCACTGTGATTTCATAGATTTTGATCTGGTAAACTGAGCGTTGAGGATTCAGGGACGGACCGAATATGTTCGGACGACTACTTGGAATATTGCTCTTGTCGGCAGTCAGCCTCTTGGGCTGCTTTGCTATCACAGAGCGCCACTATCTGGCATTCTCTGACAGGTGTCAGGACGGGGACTCTCTCTGTTGTACGTTTGAACAGGATAGTGTTCGGGCACGAGTCATAGCAAGCTCGACCGATGGGCATGTCCTCATGGTCGGGATCGAGCTGCTGAATCTGCGTACAGATACGCTCCTTTATCCGCTGAGGTCAATTTCCGCGTGGGAGAATGGCGAGCGACTCAGAGAGTTTTTTGAGCCGGGAATAAACGGTATGCCGCCATGTGTAGGATGTACCGTCATGACTGTCACTGAAAAACCATCTTACGTACATGCTGCCTTTGAGCGCTTGGCGAAGAAAGACAAGAGAAACAGTGCGGTCGTTTTTGACCTTGGTGTTCTGTATCGCGACACCGTACGCGTCAGTTCACTGGGTACTCATATGGTGCTCTTAGATCGGTTCACCACTGAAGAATATTTTGTGAGAATGAAACTAGGGCTTCATTAGGGGAATCAGTGTTTTCGATCACGGTGATTTCATCGGTTTTGGCCGGGTGAAATGGTCAGTGAATAGAAAGAGGGGATAGCGTATATGTTGAACTCAAGAGTCGTTTTGCGTACCAAGGTCCATGTCTTCACTATGCTGGCGGTCACGATACTGGTCTCTTTATCGGCGAGCAGCAGTTATGCCTGGACACCCGTTGACAAGTCGTTTCACTTCACAGGGATGCTGTGCAAAGACACCTGCGTTTTGTCTTTCTGGGAGACTTGCTGGGGGGAACGCGAGTGCAACATCATGCATCATGTGTATCTCGCTCCGGAAGGACACTTGATCAGAGAAAGTCTGGAATATCACTGGAGCGGAAAGGCGATTGTCACCGACGAAATGAACGGATATGACCTGGCCTGGGTCCTCAAATTGCGAGATCAGGATTCGCTGTTTTGCGATCCATTTAACGTGGCCCCGAAATTGCGAGTGCGCCCTCCGGCCTTTGATAGCGTGTTCAATGCAACCTGGGGGGATAGTCTCAGAAACGTATTCGTTACCGGTTTTCCTAAAGCATTACAGGACTCAAGCTGGTTGCGAACCAATCTGGATCATCCGACTTTCGAGAAGGAAGTCGAATTAGTGTATTCGTACCCACTTGGAATTTACAAAAACTACAAGATTATCGAAGTTCTCCAAACCGGCCAGTACTTCTTCGTCCTGACATATCAACCTATCAACACGAGTAGCGAAACTTTCGACGGCGTGTTGATATATCGGATGAAGGGAAAGTGGTAGAAGTCTGCAAGAAGGTATTGCATACCGAGCTGAGCGAAGTCGAAGCGCGCTTCATATACAGAGGTCCCTATGTCCCAGAACTTAGTTGAAAAAATCGCCCAGACGTTTGCCGTCGGGCTTGAACCTGGACATGTCGTCCATTCAGGCGATTACCTGGCTATTCAGCCCGCTCATGTCATGACTCATGACAACAGCGGCGCGGTGATCCCGAAATTCAAAGAGATCGGCGCCAAGCAGGTCTTTAACACACGCCGCGTCGTTTTCACACTCGACCATGATATCCAGAACAAAACCGAAAAGAATGTCGAGAAGTATGCCAAGATCCAGGCGTTCGCCAAGCAGTACGGCATAGATTTTTATCCGGCGGGCCGCGGGATAGGGCATCAGATCATGTGCGAAGAAGGGTACGCCTGGCCCGGGACGATGGTCGTCGCCTCTGACTCGCATTCCAACATGTACGGCGGGCTTGGATGTCTCGGCACGCCGATCGTCCGAACCGATGCCGCCGCTATCTGGGCGACCGGGCGTACTTGGTGGCAGGTGCCTCCGGTAGCCAAAGTTGAACTGACCGGCAAACTTCGCCCGGGAGTCACCGGCAAAGATGTCATTATCACCCTCTGCGGGCATTTTAACAAAGATGAAGTCCTGAACCACGCGGTAGAGTTCACCGGCGATGGGATCGCCGCACTCTCAGTCGATGATCGCCTGGCGATCGCCAACATGACCACTGAATGGGGGGCGATGGCCGGCGTCTTTCCGATTGATGCGACGACCATCAGTTGGCTCCGCCGTCGCATTGAACTGGTCAAAAAACGCGGACCGGCGGGAGTACCTTCCGATGCCGACGGTAATGGGCAACATCCACGCCTGACCGATGCCCGCCTCGCGAGACTTGAGGCAAGTCATCCGGTCGCGGACAAAGATGCGACTTATGCCAAAATTCTGACGCTCGACCTGGGAACTGTCTCGCCGTATATTTCCGGCCCGGATCATGTCAAAGTTATGACCTCAGTTATGGATGCCAAAGCCAAGGGTGTCAAGATAGACAAGGCGTATCTCGTCTCGTGTGTCAACTCACGGGTCGAGGATCTGGCCGCCGCCGCGCGCGTGATGGACGGCAAAAAAGCCGCCCCGCATGTGAAATTTTATGTCGCGGCTGCCTCGAGCGAGGTGCAGGCCGAATCGGAACGTCGCGGCGACTGGCAGAAATTGCTCGCCTCAGGTGCGATTCCACTTCCGCCCGGATGCGGACCGTGCATCGGGATGGGTGAAGGGCTTCTCGAAGATGGCGAGGTGGGTATTTCTGCAACCAACCGAAATTTCAAGGGGCGCATGGGATCGCGAAACGCACAGGCATATCTGGCTTCCCCTGAAGTAGTCGCGGCCTCAGCGATTGCGGGTATGGTTGATTGGCCCGCCTCGATTGAAAATGTGCAATTGAAAGCATCAATCAAAGTGCTGTCGACCTCCGAAGGAGCGAAGGCGAAAATCAAGATTCTAGCCGGTTTCCCGGAGAAGATGACTGGCGAGTTGATCTTCTGCCATCAGGATAATATCAATACCGATGGAATCTACCCCGGCAAATATACCTATCTCGATGATTTCACGCCGACCCAGCAGGCCGAAGTGGTCATGGAAAACTACGACCCCAATTTCGGCAAGTTGGTGAACAAGGGAGACCTGCTTGTTGGCGGCTACAATTTCGGTACCGGATCATCGCGCGAACAAGCCGCGACCGCGCTCAAGTATCGCGGACTGCAATTGGTGATTGCCGGTTCATTCAACGAGACGTACAAACGGAATGCGCTAAATAACGGTTTCCTCGCGGTTGAGGCTCCCGAACTGGTGAACGAGTTGAAACGGAAATTCGGGAAAGACCATTTGACCGTCAGGACCGCGATCAATGCGACGGTCGATTTCACAACTTCGGTACTGACAGCGAACGGCAAAACGTATCCGATCAGCCCGGTTGGTGCGGCGGCCCAGGAACTGGTCCTGGCCGGTGGATTAGAGAATTGGGTTAAACAGAGAATATAGAGGACAACCATGGCTCACGACGGCCCCTTAGACAAATCACTCTCCCGGCAGATCGCTGAATTTGCGGTCAGTCTTCGCTACGAACAACTTCCCAAAGAAGTGGTCCACGAGGTAAAACGTTACCTCTACGACTCAGTCGGCTGCGCTCTCGGTGGTTCGAAGACCAAAGATGTCGGCATCCTCCGCGATATCTACACCGATTTCGGCGGCAAAGCCGAAGCTACCACACTGATCTTCGGCGACAAGATGCCGGCGGTCAATGCGACGCTCGTTAATTCGTTGATGATCCGTGCGCTCGATTTTAACGATATCTACTGGAAAGAGGATCCGTCGCATCCGTCGGATATCATCCCGGCGGCGCTCTCTGTCGGCGAGATGATGAATAGCTCGATGGAAGAAGTTATTGTCGCGATCGTTCTCGCCTATGAGTTCGAACAGCGATTGTGCGAATTTGCGGTCCCCGGCGTGCGGGAACGGAAATGGCACCATGCGACCCTCACCCAATTTGTTTCGCCGATCGTCGCCGGTAAGCTGATGCATCTGTCGGTCGACCAGATGGTCAATGCGATCGGCATCAACGGTTGCCATAACCATACGATCGGTTGCCCGACTGCCGGGAAACTGACCATGATGAAAAACACGGTCGACCCGATGGCGACCCAGACCGGCGTTTTTGCCGCGATGATGGCTAAGCGCGGCTACACAGGCACCGAAGCGGTCTTCGAAGGAAAAGAAGGATTCATGGATTGCTTCGGCCCAGGCTGGGCCAAGCAGAACCTGGTCGGCGGGCTGGGGCAGAGCTATCGGATCATGCAGTGCAGCATGAAGGCGTTCCCGACCGAAGCGCTGACCCACACGCATATCACGGCGACGCTCAAGACGATCAAGGATAACGATATCAAGACCGACCAGATTGACACCGTGACTGTCACCACGATTGCGCGCGCCTGCGATATTTTGTTCGACCCGCACAAGTACCGTCCCGAATCCCGCGAGACCGCGGATCACTCGCTGCCGTATTGTATCGCGGCGGCAATTGTCGACCGGAAGATCACCACGCAGTCATTCTCCGATGAAAAGATGAAAGACCCGCGCATCTGGGATGTGATCGACAAGATCAAGGGAGAAGCCTCCAAAGAATTCGAGGCGATGTTCCCCGCGAAGCAGCCCTCGAAAGTGGTCGTGAAAACGAAAGATGGCCGCGAGTTTTCGTCCTATCTCGAGTATCCGAAAGGGGACCCGCGCGAGCCGATGACGATGGAGGATCTGGATACCAAATTCGGCGCACTGGCCGAGGGTATCCTGACGGCTGACCGTCAGAAACAGTGGCGCGACTCAATCATGAACTGTGAAAAGCAGACCTGCCAAAAGTTCATGGCGGGCCTCGTGAAGTAGGAAATTAAACTGATTTGGAATGTCGAGCGGGTTCACGAGGACCCGCTCTTTCTTTGTCGTACATTTCCCCGTTTGCCAACCGCACTAAACTGCTGTATCCTTATCTCCCAAAAGTGAAACATAGAGATTTTATAGGGCGGATCCGGCCCTCTTCTGCGCTCGGGACGACGTCCGCGAACCCGCCTACGAACTCAAAGGCAATATGCCGTACCCAACGGATCTTTTCCTTGCATATAGTTCTCCGCTCTCGCGGGAGGAAATTCAGAAGCGCCTGTCGCTAAGAACACAGCAGACGACTCTCAGGTCTCAATTGCGGGTGATACTTGACCCAAGACGTCAGGATCCTCTTTGGACCGGAACTGTAGATAGCGCTGGCTTCCTGCTATGTCGCGATGCCCCTTTTTCTCCAAACGAGTATCTCGGGGCATTTCTGCCAGCCCGAACTGGTTGTCAACTTCACATTCGACTATCCGGCGCAGTGGACAGTGGTGCTGGGTGCGCGCTGGGAATCCTCGGCTTTGGTCTTGTGGTGATACTCGCTATTCTCTACGAGTTCCAATTCATCTCAGCAATACTCGCCATTGCTGCTTACTTCGGACTAGTGTCTCTATTGTCAAAACGGCTCTCGTTACGGAGGAGAGTTTCTGCTATGGAAGAGATGGCCTCCCTCCTGGAACTGGACCAACTACCCGGAGCCATTAAGTCGAATCACCGGTTGTGGCGGCGAAGAGAGAGGCGATATATCAAGATGGAGAGCGACAATGGCAAGGGTAAGCGTGTTGCAGGTGATGAGCTTGAGCAACTTATTAGCGGGGCGTTTGCCGCGGAAGAACGACGATGGCGAGTTGTCCCGGTATCCTGGCTAATAAGACTGCCATTAGATAGGCGCATTGCCTATGTGGCAGACCTGGGTCATGACCGGTACGATGTCAGGGCATGTATTGTAGAGCGGTCCGAGCGATTGGTGCGCCTGTCGGTGCAGGTGCGGTACTTTGCGGCCAGGTTTCTGGACCGGTTTGAAGAGCGTACTATCGAGATTCAGTTGCCCGTTTAGTCGTCCGACTTATACTAATCCACATTTGCCAATTTCATTAAACTGACGTATTCTTGCTTATAAACGTAAACATGTCCCATTCGCTGTCGCCCTGAGCGAAGTCGAAGGGTGAAAACATAGACTATAATATGGCTAAAGAGAAATCGACCAAAGTCAGACCGCAACTGCTCAAAGGATTCCGGGATTACCCGCCGGAAGAACAGATCGCCCGCGAAGCGATGCTTGGCAAAACCCGCGATGCTGTCGAGTTGATGGGATTTCTCCCATTGCAGACCGCCTCACTTGAACTGGCCGAGACACTCCTCGGCTCACATTACTCTTCTGATTCACTTGCCGAGCTATTCGGGTTCAAGGGGCCGGATGAGGTCGACATGGCGCTCCGGTATGAGTTCACGCTGTCGCTCGCCCGCTATGTCGCCAGCCAGCCGGAACTGGCGCTGCCATTCCGTCGCTATCAGTACGGCAATGTATGGCGAGTCGACAAGCCGGGGCCGGGTCGATATCGCGAATTCATGCAGTTTGATATTGATATCGTCGGGACAACCAATTTGCTCGCCGATGCTGAGATCATCGCCGCCATGGTGACGATCTTCGAGCATCTGGGCATCAAGAATTTCAAGGTCCGCTTCTCCAATCGGAAACTGCTCAACGGCGTAATCGAGTGGGCAGGGATTTCACCCGACCGCGGCCCCAATGTCATGCGGGTGATCGACAAACTGGAGAAACAGGAGAGAGGCGGTTTTGCTGGAGCTTGGCCCCGGACGGACCGACCGCTCCGGCGACAAGATCCCCGGACTTGGCTTGCCTGATTCTCAAATCAACAAGTTGTGCGTGTTCCTGGATTTCGCCGTCAAACATGGTTCAGACCCGCTTCTCGGTGCAGAACAATTGGTCGGCGGAATTGCCATCGCGAAAGAGGGGATCGAAGAACTACGTCAGATCCAGAGCTACCTCTCCTCGATGCAGATTTCACACGACAAGTTTGAGGTCGACTTGACAATCGTTCGCGGCCTCGGCTATTACACCGGCCCGGTTTTTGAAACGACCCTGACTGACCTTCCGGAATTCGGCTCGGTCTTTTCCGGCGGACGGTACGACAATCTGGTCGAACGATTCCTCAATAAATCCTTCCCAGCGGTGGGTGCATCGATCGGCATAGACCGACTTCTTGCTGCATTGATCGAACTGAAAGCGATTGAGCTGCGAACGTCGACCTCGCAAGTCTTGGTAACTACTATGGACCGAGACCGGATCGCCGATTACCTGAAGATTCTGCGTGAACTTCGCGATGCCGGTATCCGCGCTGAGATCTACTCCGGCGATACCAAAAATCTGACCAAGCAGGTGAAGTACGGCGATAAGGTCGGAATCCCTTTTGCGGTGATCGCGGGGTCAAACGAATTTGACGCCGGGACGATTACGGTCAAAAATCTTGAGGCTGGCCGGGTCAAGGGGTCCGAAACCGCCGACCGCGACGAATGGCTCAAAGCCTCGGGAATTCAGGAGACGATTCAGCGGAGTGAGCTGATTGGATATCTGAAGAAGCATCTCACGTATGGAAAGTAGAATGCGTGTTGTCACATGGATGGTCGCTGGTGCATTTGCCCTTGCCGCGGCCCTCTTTGGTTACGACTTGGTCCGGAAGCTGACCGTCTATCGTATGAAGGTGGACCCGTGGTTTTACCCGGAGAATGTGCTATTCATTCTGCTGTTTGTGCTCTTCCCCCTAGTGGTTGCCTGGGGGCTTGTATTTAGGAGACGATGGGTGTTTGCGGTTTATTCCACAGGGGCGGCGGCAATTGTTGTTTCTATCTTATGGAGTATGCAGCCGTTCAAGGGGTTTGATTTTGGATTTTTCGATAACATCTTGTTTCTGCTTGTCTTCTTTGTGTGGCCAGCGTTCATGGGCTGGGTAGTCTGGCGCTTGAGAAAGTCGTTTCAGATCATTTCGTAATTTCGTTTACGTAGGTCGCATCCGCAGACCTGCCAGGCAAAAGCGTCACCCAAAGCGAAGTCGAAGAACAGACCTGCCCGACAAGACTCGTCCTTCCGTCATTTTTCTGTCATTTGACCTGAGTCAAACCGTTTTCCTCAACATTTCCCGATACTCAGACTCGAAGGAATGATTAGTATGAGTATCGTGAAAACCGTTACCGCCGAAGTTAAGTCCCAGGTCGAACGACATGGGGTACAGAAACTCCGCTTTTACGCGCAAGTTGGCTCGCTTCTTCTCAATATCTGGATCGGGATTCAGTTCTACCTCTGGGTGAAACATATTCAATCCGGGGGAGAGGGATGGGCGATTCCCCGTCCTGCGGGAGTCGAGGGCTGGCTTCCGATCGGCTCGCTCGTCTCCCTGAAGCATTTCTTTGCGACCGGGATCATCAACGAGATTCATCCGGCCGGGTTGATCATCCTGATCATGATCCTCGTGACCGGGTTTGTCTTCCGCAAAGCGTTCTGCTCGTGGGTCTGCCCGGTTGGATTTATCTCCGAGCTGCTTGGCGATATTTCGGACAAAATGTTCGGAAAGCGGATTGTCCCGCCCAAATGGCTCGACTGGCCCCTCCGTTCGCTGAAGTACATTCTGCTGGGATTCTTTGTCTGGATAATCGTGGTCAAGATGAGCCCGGCCGCGATAGAGGCGTTTCTCTATTCGGACTACAACGTCGTCTCCGATGTCCTGATGCTTCGCTTCTTCACCGATATCACCATGTTTTCTCTGATTGTGATTGCGCTCTTGTTTGTAATGTCGCTGGTGATCCGCGGTTTCTGGTGCCGCTATCTCTGCCCTTATGGGCGCGTTGCTTGGAATATTTGGCATGATCTCGCCGACCCGCATCAAGCGGAACGAAGTTAGCTGCATCAATTGTTCTGCTTGCACCAAGGTTTGCCCATCGTTTATCAAGGTTGAGAAAGTCAAGCAGGTCTGGTCGGATGAATGTTCCGGATGCATGGCCTGTGTTGATTCATGCCCGATCAAAAACACTCTGGTCATAAAAGGACGAAGCTCTCGAAAAATAACTACTCGACAGTGGGCGGCCGCCATGCTTATAGTCTTCTGGGGAACGTTGCTCGCGGCAAAGTTGTTTGGACCATGGGACAACGCGATCACGCGGGAGCAGTACATACAGATGCTGCCGCAGGCTGAGCGCGGTGAATTCGGTCACCCCGGAGTGGATGGAAAATGAAAGCGAACGAGATCTCGGTCTTTGACAAATATGCGCACGAATATGATCTGATAACCAATGCGGTCGAACGAGAGAAATCGCATGGTCGCGAAGTCGATGCCCTGATCAGCACTTTCCAGCCCACGAGAGTGCTCGATGCCGGCTGTGCCACCGGTCTGACCTGCTATCTGTTTGCATCAAAAGGTATCCCGGCGACTGGGATTGACCGTGCGCCACGTATGATCGAGGTAGCGCGCGAGAAGTATGAAGAGTCCCGCCTGCCACTGACCTTCGTCCGTGGGCAGTTTGAGAAGCTCCCCAAAACTCTGCACGGCAAATTCAATCTGGTGGTCTGCCTCGCCAACAGTATCAGCGGCGTTTCAACCGCCGCCGGTCTGCTGGCGTCGCTCAGGTCGTTTCGCAAATGCCTGACTGAACAGGGGACTCTGGTGATTCAGATGTTGAATTTCGAGGCTATCAAGAAGGACCAGATCTTTCCGATCCGGGCCACGCGAAATGGCGACATTCTTTACCTGAGATACTCGGAGCGCGTAGGTGACCTTCAGCAGATCCACGTCATACGGACCGACCTCTCGACCCAGCCGCCATCATACGAGATTTTCCGCCATGCGTACCGCAGCCACACCAAGGCAAGTATGGAGTCGGCATTGCGCAAGGCAGGTTTCGGCAAAGTCTCGACTTTTGGAAAACTGGACCTTACCGAACGGTTCACGAAGGCCGCGCGCGATATGGTTTTCATCGCCCACGCCTGACCCAAACCGAGATTTAACATTGCGTTCTTCAATAACTTGGCTATCTTTGCCGGGATATGAAGAAGCTCCTGTTAGCCATTGCCTTACTGGCCATCGCCCCGCTTTCATTGCTTGCCCAGGTTGACACGCTGCAACCGGCGGCTACTTTCGAAGCATTCCGACCCGTCAATGACAGTCGTGTCTGGAATTTCGAGATCGACAAGCAAAACATCGGCACCCTGACCTCAACGATAACCGAGGAGAAGTCCATCGATGGTCTCGACGGTTACGTGATCGAACAGAAGCTGAGCCTCGATTTTCGCAAGGCCGGCACAGAGCTGACGATGCAGTCAGAGGGGGAGCAATACCTCTCGACCACCGGCGCCTATCTGGGATGCGAGTTATCCATCGAGATCAGCGGCCAGAGATCCAAGATCAAGATCAGGCGTGATGGCGATCGCCTCAAGGCCGAAGTGACGGCCGAGAACGGGAGTTCCGAGTCCGCAGAGCTATTCCCGCGCGATGGCTTTGGTTTTGAACTGTTTTATGTCGACCTGATGGAAGCCTATTTTGCTCTACAGGGGGCTGCTGTCGGTCAGACATTCGCAGACACACTCTACGCGGTGCAGTCGATGATTCCGGTCAATCTGAGCGCGCTCTGTCTCGACTACCGCTATCTCGGGCTCTTCACCGGAAAATACGACTCCGTTTTCATCATTAATGTCACCCTACCGGAAAGTTACCGGCTGCATATGAATCGGAGCCACCACCTCTTAAAGGTGGATATGCCGGATCGCAAGCTGAAGATCTACCAGGACTATGCCGGTCCGGCTCGCCAATCCGCTCGTGATCAAGAACCCGGCTTCAGCTTTGCCGGACTTATCAGAGCATTGCCGGTCATTCCGATCTATCTCGCTTTTGCGGCGATCGCGGTCTCACTCCTGGCCTGGCGTGGATGGCGTAATCGCAATGCCTATGCCGCATTTATTGGCGGGGCGGTCCTTTACCTGATTCTCCCCGGCACACTCCATCCGCTCCAGAAACTGATTGTCGATTCACTGGTCATACCAGCGGCAAAGCGTGGAGAGTCGCTTTGGATTCTGGCGATCCTTCCGACACTGGTGGGCGGTCTGCTCACCACGCTCTTGATCTACGGCGCGCTGTACTCATGGCAACGATTCAGAGCCGCACAGGCGGGTGATCTTTCGGCAATCGGCTGTTTTCTTGGCGCTGGATTGGCCCTGGCAGACTCAGTTTACCTGGCGACCACCATACCGTCCGGTTTGCTGATCTCCATGATGCTTCTTGAGCGTGCCGCTTTTGTCATTCTACTGGCGGTTGTTGGTGCCGTGCTCGGGCGGGCGATGGAACGTGACTTGCACGCCTTGATCAAAAACCTGGTCGCGGTGCTGATTCTCGTATCCGGATTCAAATATCTACCGATGCTGGTACAGGGGCGGATTGTCGAGCTCCAGCTCATGTACATTCTTGCGCTTCTTCTGGCTGTCATCCTCCTGGGGGTGGTGATGATCCTCCTGTCGCGCAGCAAAGCCAGGCTGGCGCGTGAGCGAAGAGGAACGCACTGACCGACATTCGGCTTTGTTGTTGACACCTATGCAGCCTCCGTCTATTTTCCACCGCTTAAGTTACCCTCCAAACCGAACAGGGGATTGCAACAGGTCGCATTGCTAAGGCTCCTATGACTGACGAAATAGTCTACGCCGGGATAGACATCGGCGGCACCAATATCAAGTACGGCTTGGTCGACTCACGCGGGAAAGTCCTGTTCAAAGAACAGCGTCCTACCCTGGTTGAGAAGGGGGCCGAACCGCTTATGCATCTGGTCACCAATATCGCTGAACGGCTTTTATATCAGGCGGCGGAAGAAGACCACCCCGTCAAATGGCTCGGCGTCGGCACCCCTGGCGCGGTTGACACCCGAATCGGCAAAGTGATCTCGTTGTCGCCAAACATCGAAGGTTGGCAGGGGATGGAGATCGGCCGGATCCTCAAAGAAAGATTGAATACCAGTGTGTATGTCGACAACGATGTCAACGCCATGGCCCTGGGCGAATCGCGATTTGGCGCGGCGGTAGGCTACAAGTCCGTTTTCTGTACGGCTGTCGGGACTGGGGTTGGAGGCGCTATACTATTGGATGGAAAGCTCTGGCGCGGTTCTAACTTTACGGCTGGTGAAATTGGCCATGTTTCAATCAATGCGAATGGTCCGACATGTCGATGTGGTAATCGTGGCTGTCTTGAAACCTACTGTTCCTCAGCGGCAATGCTTAATTCCGTTAAGTCACGTCTTGGCAACACGCTAACTCCTGCATTTGAAGAAGTACTTGAGGGACCGATCGAAGGGCTCACAATAAAGAAGCTGTTTGCCGCGGCCAAAAAAGGGGACGAGATCGCCCTCTCTGTGGTGACCGAATCAGCCCAGTATCTTGGTACCGCACTGGCCGGCGTGGTGAATCTTTTGAATCCTGAGATCGTAGTGGTGGGAGGAGGGGTTGCTGATGGTGGCGCCGGATTCCTCGAAACCGTCACCTCAGAAATTCGGAAACGTGCTTTTAGTACGGCCGTAGAAAACCTGAGAGTCGCCCGGGCTTCGCTGGGGAATGATGCCGGCTTCATTGGCGCCGGAATACTTGGAGATGCAAAAGTATGAATGCTGCAACCGCACATGCACGAGTCCCGATGGAACGCCCCCTGACTGTCAGGTTATCGCTCTGGTGGGGCTACATTTTTGCCGCCATGTATCTCCTGTACGGCGGCGTGTCGATTGTCCTGGCGATCCTCGATCGTCAGTACGTTGATATGGGGAAACCGATCATCCTGCTGGTCCTCGGCCTCCTGCTAATCATGGTGGCGATGGCCTTTCGGGACGGAAAGGCCTGGGGATGGTACGGTCTGGTAGCCATTAACGGCGGCGTGATCATTCTGGCGCTGTTAGGGCTGACCCATGTTGAGAGTATCGTTTTACTGGTGCTTGCGGTCGCCGCGCTGGCTGCCTTGTTTACTCCTGCCACGAAGGGATATGTCTTCGGCGGAAACTGATGTTGGTCTGTCAATGGGGGCGGCAGTTCCTGATTGCCGCTATCAGATCTTTCAGGCTAACAACCTGCGTGACATAGGCTCTTGAATCTGCTTGACATATCTCAAAAAGCTGCTACTTTGGCAAGCCTGACAATTTAATCGTCCAATATTTCCTGGCGCCCTAGCTCAGTTGGTAGAGCAGCAGACTGAAAATCTGCGTGTCCGCAGTTCGATTCTGCGGGGCGCCACTTTTTATTGCCGATTGTATGGGGGAGAGATCGATCTAATGCTGAGAATCGGTACCGCAGGTTCCGCAACCACCACAGGCCGTGATCGCCTGAGTCAGAACATCTACCTTGATCAATGCCATCATCCGGACCCCTTTAGGACCATGCTCGACCGTTTCTATCGCACAGATGGAATCCGGAGTTGATTGGGCAGTCCCGAGCAGAGCCTGAAGACCAGATTGCACTGCCAGCAGATGTTTGATCGTCAAAAACTCCCACGTGTCACTTGGAGTCGGAAACTCGCTGAGAACGACATCCGGTGTCGTGCTAAGTATCTCTTCAGCCGGTCGGTTCTCGATCCATTTTCTGAGTAAGGAAGGATTACCAACACCACCGCCACAGGTCAATTTGATCAGTGAATAGTGGGTCAGTCGATCCTCAGGATCAAGAGTGAGCGTGAGAACTTCGGTTACATCAGAACAGGGCATAATTCAGGATATAGATTCTCCAGTTACTTTGTCAAGTAATACTCAAGAGTAAACTTTGCCACCAAAGTTCAGCGCAGCATCACACTGTCAGCCAACTACATAACTATTTCCGTGAAGAAGAGTGATTTTATCTTGAAGGCGGAGTATTTTGTCGTTGTTGTTGCCGATAACTAGTGATATATTTCACGTGTGCCGGGCGACCATCCGACTTGGTCAGATAAGTCGTTACGGGCAATGAGCGTAACCGATTGATGGGAATTTGACGGTGAAAGGATAGACGCATGGTGGTCTCTTCGCCACATCAAGTAACCCCCGACAAATGGGGGATAGCACCGCATGTCTTACAGCTCGAAACCTCGATAATCCGCGAAATCCTCAAAATATCTTCACAGCCGGGCGTCATCTCTTTCGCGGGCGGCCTGCCGGCACCGGAGCTTTTTCCGCTTGCCGACTTGAAGCGCATGGCATCTCATGTTGTTGATAAGTACGGCGCTGATTCATTCCAATACTCATTGTCCATGGGGATCACCCCGCTTCGGCAACTTCTGGCCAAGCGCGCGACCGAGCGGGGGACTCAGTCGAGTATTGAAAATATCCTGGTTACTGCCGGTGCCCAACAGGGGATCGAACTGATCGCCCGGACATTCATCGATCCAGGCGACTATGTCCTGGTCGAAAATCCAACCTATGTAGGCGCATTGCAGGCTTTCAATTACTACCAGGCGCGATATGTGACAGTCGAGATGGACGACGAGGGGATGATCGTTGAACAGGTTGAGGCGATGTTGCGCGATTTCCGCCCGAAATTGATCTACACCGTCTCCAACTTTCAGAATCCAACCGGTATTACAATGTCTGAATCGCGTCGGCGTGCTCTGGTCGACGCCGCAATAAAATACAATGTGCCCATCGTCGACGATAATCCCTATGGCGAGATCCGGTTCTCCGGTGAGCGCGTCCCGACCCTCAAATCCTACGGCGGTGACGAAGTCATTGCTCTTCGATCGTTCTCCAAGGTCGTTTCTCCAGGACTTCGTCTCGGCTGGATCAACGGTCCGAGTTCGGTCATGACCCAGTTCGAAAAGGTCAAGCAGTGCACGGACCTTCACACCAGCAGTTTTGGACAGTATCTGATCTATGAGTACGTAAGTCAGGGACTGCTGGAGCCTCAGATCGAGCGGATCAAAGCTGACTATCTGGCTAAGCGAAACTGCATGACCCAGGCAATGGAGCAGCACTTCCCTCAGGAAGTCACCTGGACGAAGCCGGATGGCGGCCTCTTCCTCTGGGTACAGCTTCCTGAGTCGGTATCGGCCAAAGACCTTCTCCCAAAAGCAATCGCCATGAAGGTCGCGTATGTTTATGGTTCGCCGTTTTTTGCCAATGGCGGCGGCGATAACTGCTTGCGTTTGAACTTCTCAAATGCTACATTGGAGCAGATAGTCGAGGGTATCAAACGCCTCGGCAAATTGCTCAGTGAGAATATGTAAAATGACCGTTAACCGACTTTCCCAGACTCAAATGTGGTGGTGGCGCCGTGCGTCCGTATGCATACCGGCTGGGATCGTCTGATATCTCTTATGATAGACTATAGGAAGCCCGCCGGTTGGCGGGCTTTTTTGTTGCCGACAACCCGAAGAGCCAATTAGATACCGGTCTATGAAAGTCAATTTTGCCAAGTATCAGGCCCTGGGAAATAGCTTCCTGGTGGTGGAATCCTCCCAAGCTCGCAATCGCGCTGCTTGGGGAAAGTTCGCACGCGCCATCTGCAATCATGCGACCGGTGTTGGAGCCGATGGTCTGCTCGTGATCAGTAGCCAACGCGGTGCCGATTGCAGGGCTGATGTCTACAACTCCGATGGCGGATGGGCGGAGAAGTCTGGCAATGGAATTCGCATTGTTGCGCTCCATTTTCACCGGAAAAAGCGTACGAAGAAGACGTTCGCGATCGCAATGGGTGGGGCACTTAACCAGGTGACATTGGTAAAGAAGATCGCCGGCGGGTACCAGATACGAGCTGAGATAGGTGTTCCGGATTTCAGCGCCAAGGCGGTGCCGGTAAAGACCAGGCAACCTCATCTGATCAATCAGAAGCTGAAGATCGGACGCGAGCTGGTCGTTGCCACCTGTCTTTCTGTCGGCAATCCGCATTGCGTCGTACCGGTTGATAGTTTTGACTTCGACTGGCAGGCTATGGGGAGCCAGATAGAACATGCGCCGATTTTCCCGAACCGGACCAATGTCGAATTTGTCCGGGTGATTAGTCGGAACAAGATCCTGGTGGCTGAATGGGAGCGTGGTGCCGGAGCGACCGGTTCTTCGGGAACGGGTGCGGCTGCCTCAGTCGCCGCCCTGGTGATGCTCGGACGAATAGATCGAAAGTGCGAAGTGCAGTTTGAAACCGGCACACTGCTCGTAGGTTGGAGAACAGAAGACAATGTGATTGAACTGAGCGGGCCGGTAACAGTTGTGGCAACAGGCGAATTTGAAACCAGATGATGACATTAAGCACATTTAAGCGGATGAACAAGCAGGGGAATGTCCTTCCAATCGCCATTGCGATGCCGTCCGATCTGGAGACGCCAGTCTCCGTATTCCACAAATTGGCCGCAGGGAAGAAGTATTCCTTCTTACTTGAGTCAATCGAGGGAGGGGAGAAACTCGCGCGATACTCCTTTATCGGCGTTGATCCTTTCCTGGTTGTCGAAGCCAAAGGAAAGGTGGTGACACTCCGCAAAGGGAAGAAGACTACCCAGATAGAGGCAGACCCACTGGAATTCATGAAGGAACTGCTTTCGGTATACAGACCGGTCCATTTCGAGGATCTTCCTCGATTTACCGGCGGCGCAGTCGGCTACTTCTCCTTTGATACCGTTCGTTGGAGCGAGCACTTACCGACATCCAAACCAGACAAGATCGGGATGCCGGAAATGATCTTCGGCCTCTATCAGACCATTGTAGCATTTGATCATCTGAAGCAGGAGATGATCCTGATCGGAAATGTCCTTCATGAAAATGGCGAGCCTGGGTTGGCCACAAAGGTCCACAAAACAATCAGGCAGATGATTAGGACCATTGATTCGCTTCAGAAGTTCACTCGGGGACCAAAGCGTTCTCCGTCTGCTACGCGCAGTCGAACAAAATGCTTAACTAGCCGCCCGCAGTTTGAATCGTCGGTACGCAAAGCCAAGAAGTATATCAAGGAAGGGGACATCTTCCAGGTTGTCCTCTCCCGTCGTTGGCAGATTGCATCGAGTGCAGAACCGCTGGAGGTTTATCGACAGCTCAGGCGCACGAACCCTTCACCCTATATGTTTCTGCTGAACTTTGATGAGAACGCAGTGATCGGCTCATCTCCGGAAATGATGGTGCGGGTTGAGCAGGGGAATATCGAAACGCGTCCGATTGCCGGAACTCGTCCGCGGGGGAAGGACGAAGCGGAGGATGCCAAGCGAATCAAGAACCTCTTGTCGGATCAAAAAGAATTAGCCGAGCACACGATGCTCCTGGATCTCGGTCGAAACGACATTGGGCGAGTCAGCAGACCGGGAACTGTTCAGGTGCGCGAACGGATGACCATCGAGAAATACTCGCATGTCATTCACATCGTCAGCTCGGTGGTAGGGAAACTAAAACCGCGAACCGCGGCCCTGGATGGACACTTCGCCTGTTTTCCGGCCGGCACTGTCTCCGGTGCACCAAAAGTGCGAGCGATGGAGATCATCAATGAATTGGAGACAACCAAACGCGGCATTTATGCCGGCTCCATAGCCTATGTCGATTTCTGGGGAAACCTAGATTCCTGCATTGCGATCAGAACGGTCGTAAAAAAAGGAAAGTCCTACTTCGTGCAGGCTGGTGCCGGGATTGTCGCTGACTCCGTTCCCCGGAAGGAAAGCAAAGAGACGGAAGCGAAAGCTCGGGTCATCATTGAGGCAGTTACAGGGAAGAAATTCAAATGATCTTGATGCTCGACAACTACGATTCCTTCACCTATAACGTCGTTCAGTACCTGGCCGAATTGGGTGCAGACCTTAAGGTATTTCGTAACGACGCGGTGACTGTCGAGCAGGTACAGAAGATGAAACCAAAGGGAATAGTGCTATCCCCCGGTCCGGGGAGACCGGAAAATGCTGGCGTTATGAATGAACTGATCCGAGAGTTTGCCGGGAAAGTGCCGATCTTCGGCATCTGCCTTGGACACCAGGCGATTGGGCAGGTCTTTGGTGGAAAGATCGGCTACGCGCCAACCCTGATGCATGGAAAGACTTCTGAGATCCTGCATGATAGTTCTGTGCTTTTCAAAAAAGTACCTTCGCCCTTTGTCGCGACCAGATATCACTCGCTGGTCATCGAGCCAAAGACTCTTCCCAAAGAGTTCAATGTAACCGGCTGGACCGCTGATAAAGTCATCATGGCAATTCAGCACAAACAGATGCCGCTCTACGGAGTTCAGTTTCATCCGGAGTCCATTCTGACCACTGAAGGGAAGAAGATCCTTGGTAATTTCTTGAGGACAATTCGATGATCCAGGAGATGCTCCGAAAATTGCTCTCCGGTGGTCATCTGGCCGAGAATGAGGCGACTCTCCTCATGGATCAGATCATGGAAGGTAAAGCAACCCCTGCCCAGATCGGCGGCCTGTTGATCGCTCTCAAACAAAAGGGTGAGCATGTGCAGGAAGTGACCGGGTTTGTTCGCTCTATGCGGAATCATAGCCAGCGCGTCTCAGTTGCCGATCCGAATGCGGTCGATGGATGCGGTACCGGTGGGGATGGCGCCCACACGTTTAATATCTCAACCGCCGCGGCGATTGTTGCGTCGTCAGCAGGCGCAACTGTCGCCAAGCATGGCAATCGGTCGGTCAGCTCCAAATGCGGTTCAGCCGATCTACTCGAGGCTACTGGCGGCGCAATTGATGCTCCAGCCGACACTGTGAAGAGATGTATCGATCAAGTTGGATTCGGTTTCCTGTTCGCCCCACTCTTTCATCCGGCGATGAAACATGCCGCCGGACCACGCAAAGAACTGGGGGTCAGGACGGTCTTCAATATACTGGGACCGATGACCAACCCGGCTGGTGTGAAAAGACAGGTGATAGGCGTTTATGACCCTTCGCTCATGCATGTTATGGCCGAAGTACTCCAGCGAACCGGATCCACTCATGTGATTATCGCTCATTCGCGCGATGGGCTCGATGAATTCTCGATCTCGGATACGACCGAATATGTGGAACTTCATGATGGCAAGATCACGGTCGGCGAGTGCACGCCTGAAACGGTCGGACTGAAGCGGATGGCCCATGGAGCAGTGGTCGGGGGAGATGCCGCCTGGAATCTCCATATCCTCAGGGAACTGCTCGACAACCATCTCGAATCGTACGGGGGAGCCGTTGTCTACAATGCCGGGGCGATGCTCTACGTTGCCGGGATAGCCGGGTCAATCGCCGAGGGTGTGTCTGCCGCACGAGAGTCCATAGCGGATGGCCGCGCCAAACGGAAACTACAGGATTGGATAGCGGCTTCGCGAAACTAACCGATGCACTCGACCCAGATCAAAAACACCAGCCTTGGGCACCCCACCTCGCATGGACATGGCGTGATATTCGAGTTGCGCGATTATTGGAAGCATGTCCGCCTCTTTTCGCGCAATGCCCGACTTTATCTGCTCGGTGCGTTTCTGCTCGGCATAAACTATGAGTTCTTTCAACTACTGTTGAATCTTTACCTGAAGGAACTTGGATTCGGTGAAAGCAGTATAGGACTAGTCAATTCTTCGCGGGCGATCGGTATGTCGCTGATGGCTATTCCGGCGGCCTTACTTTTGAGTCGGATCGCCCTGAAACCTGTTCTCATTGTGGCCGGGCTCCTGTTTGCCGTGTTTAGTATCGGGATATCCAGTAACCAGCAGTTGGAAATGCTGATCTTGTTTACAATCCTCAGCGGCATGACATTCGCCTTTTCACGGGTTGCGGCCGGGCCCTTTTATATGCGCAACTCGTCGTCTAGGGAGCGGACCCATCTTTTCTCATTCTCCTTCGGCGTACTACTGATCGCCGGGATGGTGGGGTCACTCTCGGCCGGTCGACTTGTTCCGGTTATGTCGCAACTGGCAGGTGACTCGATCCTTGGCTACCGATATACACTGTATATAGGCATCGCCGTCGGATTGATCTCGTTGATTCCGTTCGCTATGCTCCGCCCGGCGCCTGTTTCTGAAGAAGAACGGCGAATCAGCATCACGCGCGAGCAGCTTCGCCGCCGCGGACTCTTTTATTTCAAACTCTCGTTTTCGAATTTTCTGATCGGCCTGGGAGCGGGCCTGATCATCCCATTCTTGAATCTTTATTTTAGGGACAAGTTCGGGCTGTCAACGTCAACCATTGGCGTCTTCTATTTTTGTACGATTCTCTGCATGTTTGCCGGGACTCTCTCCGGCCCAGTGCTGGCTCGCCGTTTTGGCCTCGTCAGGACGATTGTCATCACGCAACTGCTGTCGATCCCGTTTATGCTTTTGCTGGCATATACCACCACACTCTGGGTAGCCTTTGGTGCATATGTTCTTCGAGCCGGGCTGATGAATATCGGCGTGCCGGTTGCCACCAATTTCGGGATGGAAATGTCCAGCCGGACCGAGCAGGGGCTGGTCAATGCCCTCCTGATGGTCTCCTGGACCGCCTCCTGGATGGTTTCGACCGCCATTGGGGGCCATTTGATCGAGCAATACGGCTATACGTTGACGTTTAACATCACTATCGTGCTGTATGTGATGTCGACCATGTTCTATTTCTGGTCTTTTAAAGAGGCGGAAAAGCGCGGCAAAGAAAAGTCCGGATGGTCGATCCCCGAACAGGAGGTTGCGTGAACGGAATTCTCGAACAGATAGCTGACAGCAAAAGAATAGAGATAGCCGAACTAAAACTCCGGCTCCCGCAAGAAAAGCTGACACTGCCGGATCCCGACACGAGACGCAGTCTCCGTGCAGCGTTATCTTCACCGGGCAAGATCAAAGTGATCGCCGAGCTGAAAAAGGCGTCACCCTCACGAGGCGTTCTGGTGGAAGAGTTCGATCCCGAAGATCTTGCCGCGCGCTATCGCCAGGGAGGAGCAGTCGCACTTTCGGTACTGACTGAACACCAGTATTTCCATGGTCGCCTTGAATATCTGGATATCGCCAAGCAGACTGCTCGTCTGCCCGTCCTATGCAAGGATTTTGTGATCGATCCATACCAGTTTAAGCTGGCCGCGCATCACGGGGCGGACGCCATACTCCTGATCGTCCGTCTGCTCACACGTCAGACGTTGACTCAGTTCATTCAATTGGCGATAGAGGTTGGCCTGGATGCACTGGTCGAAGTACACTCGGAGGGGGAACTGGAAATCGCACTGGAGTCGTCTGCAGAGATGATCGGTGTCAACAGCCGCAATCTGCAGTCATTTGAGGTTGATCTCTCGATCGCCGAGAATTTGTCCTCATTGATACCTGACGACAAGGTAAAGGTGGCGGAATCAGGCATTCATACACGCGCTGATATTGATCGGCTAACTGCTGCCGGCTACGATTGTTTCTTGATCGGCGAGTCACTGATGCGTCATCCCGATCCCGCCCAACTACTCCGGGAGTTGATCGGCTGATGAGTTACACGCAGGTGAAAGTCTGTGGTATCACACGACCGAAGGACGCCCAGATCGCAGCGCAATTTGGCGCGGACATGATCGGCATGATTTTTTATAGGGGCTCCTGTCGGCATATCGATAAGCAAGGCGCGAGAGAGATCATCGACGCATTGCCCCCGACAGTCGAGCGAGTAGGCCTCTTCGTCAATGAACCGATCGACAAACTGCTCGGCCTAGCTGATAGACTACGGCTCGACTGGATTCAATTGCATGGGCAGGAGTCCGATGCTGTTATCCGGAGAATCCAGAGGGAAGGATTCAAAGTTATCAAGGCATTCAGCATCGCAGACGACACCGACTGGAAACAGATTGCCTCATCTCCTGCTGATCTGAGACTGTTGGACAACGGCACCGGGGGGACAGGTCAAAGTTTTGATTGGGATAATTGTTCGACACGCAAGATTGATCGTTTGGTGCTGGCGGGTGGGATCAATTCCCAGAATGTAAGCTCGGGAATTAGAAAATTCCGCCCTTTGGTCGTTGATGTTAATTCTTCGGTGGAATCTGCACCCGGCATCAAATCAAAAATGAAACTCGAAGTGTTCTTCAAAGTGGTGAACCGTGCGCGCACAAAGTAAGAAATACAGCTACCCGGATACACGCGGAAGATTCGGTGAGTTTGGCGGACGGTATGTCCCTGAGACAGTCATTTTTGCGCTCGATGAATTGACAGACGCATACACCAAAGCGCGCAAAGATAAGAAGTTTCAGCGTGAGCTGGCCGATCATCTGACCGCGTTTGTGGGACGTCCTTCACCACTCTATTTCGCCGAACGGCTGACCAAAGAGATCGGCGGCCCCAGGATCTGGTTCAAGCGGGAAGATCTCAATCATACCGGTGCGCATAAGATCAACAATACGGTTGGGCAAATTCTGCTCGCGATTCGAATGGGAAAGAAACGGATCATTGCCGAAACCGGAGCCGGCCAGCATGGATTGGCGACCGCCACGGTCTGTGCACGGTTTGGCTTGCCTTGTGTAGTATACATGGGCGCAGAGGATGTCCAGCGCCAGGCGCCCAATGTCCAGAAGATGCGACTGCTTGGAGCCGAAGTTGTCCCGGTCGAATCCGGCTCCAGAACACTCAAGGATGCTACTAATCAGGCGATGCGGGACTGGGTCACCAATATCCGCACCACGTTTTATATCATCGGTTCGGTGGTTGGACCGCATCCGTACCCAATGATGGTCCGAGATTTTCAGTCGATTATCGGGAGGGAAACTAAGGTTCAGGCGAAAAAGCAGTTCGGCAAATTGCCCGATATGCTGGTGGCATGCGTCGGTGGCGGCTCAAACGCGATCGGCCTCTTTTATCCTTTTATTGACAGCAAGGTGAAGTTGGTCGGGGTAGAGGCTGCTGGTTGCGGCATTAAAAGTCAGAAACATGCCGCCACGCTCACCAAGGGAAAACCGGGTGTCCTGCATGGTTCGTACAGCTACTTGCTGTACGATGCGGATGGACAGATCATCCTGCCACACTCCGTTTCTGCCGGGCTGGATTATCCCGGCGTCGGCCCGGAACACTCCTTTCTCCATGATTCAGGGCGAGTGGAATATCACTCAGCCACAGACAATGAAGCACTCGACGCATTCAAATTGGTTTCTCGTCTGGAAGGAATAATCCCCGCGTTGGAGACCTCGCATGCCCTGGCCTGGCTTATTCGGGAAGGGAAGACGTTTAAACGTAATCAAAATATTGTCGTCTGTCTTTCCGGACGAGGGGATAAGGACTTCCCGATCCTCCAGAATCTTGGAGTCCTCCCATGACCAGTCGCATCAGTGAGCTTTTGGCTTCCAGAGATGGTCGCAAGATGATGGTGCCGTTTCTGACTGCTGGCTATCCGAACTACGAGCTATCCCTGCAATTATGCCGTGCGGCAATTGAATCCTGCGCAGATATGCTGGAGATCGGGATCCCATTCTCCGACCCGCTTGCCGATGGCCCACAGGTACAGCTCTCCAGCCAGATTGCGCTGGAAAATGGAACGACCCTGGACACCGTCTTCAAACTTGCCCAGTCTATTCGGTCCGATTCGAATATTCCGCTGATCACCATGGGTTACTACAATCCAATCTATGCGATGGGAATTCCGGACTTCCTCGACTCAGCGCAATCTGCCGGGATCGACGGACTGA
This sequence comes from bacterium, assembly GCA_016708025.1. NCBI lineage: Bacteria > bacterium. Next base: position 1,021,537 of record JADJGQ010000001.1, read on the forward strand.
TCATTCCGGATCTGCCACCTGAGGAAGCCACTGATCTTCGTGCCATGGCAGAAGAAAAAGGTATCTCCACCATCTTTCTTGTGGCGCCGACCTCCTCACGCGAACGAGTAAAATCGATTGAGAAGGCATGTTCAGACTTTGTATACGCGGTCACCGTAACCGGCGTAACTGGATCAGGACACAGCTTCGATAACCAAACCGACGATTACCTGGCCAATCTTCGAACACAGCTCAAGAAGCCGTTTGTCGCCGGGTTTGGCGTCTCCTCGGGCGAGTCGGCTTCACGGCTCTGCCGAGCTGCTGATGGTGTCGTGATCGGTTCCGCGCTGATCAGGGAGATTGAGTCGCACGGTCGCTCGGAGGCCGGTCTGGACCCGGTCCGGAAACTCCTTAAGTCTGTGCGGGATAGGCTTGACCGATAGATTTGCTTTATCGTTGCGCAACCTGAGCATCCAAACCATATTGCCGCCGGAAAATCGTCAGATATGATACTGGACAAGTTCAAAGAACAATTCGCCATAACCGTGGCAACGGCATTTCAGCAATGCTACCCGGAGATCTATCGGACTGTCGGGGACAATGGGCCATTCCATTCTCCGGACGTTCTGAAAGGAATTGAACGCCCGAAAGACCCTAAAATGGGGAGCCTGGCGTTCCCGATCTTCAAATTCCTCCCCATTCTGAAGTCAAAACCAAACGAAGTGACCGCTTCGGTTGCGGCTCGAGCCAATATAATACTGTCCGCATCAGCCTCGCCGGAACTCGCCGTAACCCCTGCCTCGGGCTATTTGAATGCATCGATTGAATTGACTGCAGTAGCGCGCGAGACAATCGGACAAGCCGTGACCATGCAGGATAAGTTTGGTCAATCCACTGTGGGGAATGGCAAACTAAATCTGGTCGAGTATTCATCCCCTAATATCGCCAAACCGTTCGGAGTGGGGCATCTCCGGACAACGATAATCGGCAACTCGCTACGGCGGATCTACAAGAAGCTTGGATATGAAGTCATCGGTATCAACTACCCCGGTGATTGGGGAACGCAGTTCGGAAAGATGATCGTCGCATTCAGGCGTTGGGGCTCAGAATCGACGTTCCAGGGAGAAGCAGTCAAAAATCTGCTCGACCTCTATGTGAAATTCCATGCTGAGGCCGAGACAGATAAGTCGCTCGATGACGAGGCCAGAGTCGCCTTCAAAAAACTTGAGGATGGTGACCCCGAGGCGACAAAACTCTGGGAGCGGATGAAAGAGGTCTCCTTCGAAGAGTGGAGCCGCGTTTATGGAATCCTTGGCGTCGAGTTCGATCTTGTCTATGGAGAGTCCTTCCTGAACGACAAGATGGAGGCCGTGATCGAGCGGCTGCAGAAAGACGGACTGACTTCAACATCGCGCGGCGCATTGGTGGTTGACCTGAATGACCCGCAACTCCCGCCTGCGCTACTGAAGAAGCAGGATGGCGCCACCCTTTATATCACGCGTGACCTGGCAGGGCTTATCTGGCGTTGGGAGAAATACCACTTCAACGAATCACTCTATGTTGTTGGGGTCAGCCAGTCCGACCATTTTAAGCAAGCATTGAAAGTCATCGACATGATGGAGCAGGCGGAGAATCTTCCAGCCGAGTCCCGCATGACCGGTCGCGTCAAACATGTCGACTTCGGCTGGGTGAAGTTTGGCGAAAAGACGATGTCTACCCGACAGGGGAATATCATCTTCCTCGAGGATGTCATCAACCAGGCGATCGATCTGGCCAAACAAAAGATCCGCGAAAAGAATCCGAATCTGGCGAATTTCGACGATGTCGCCCAGATGATTGGTGTCGGAGCGGTGATCTTTTCACAGCTTTCCGTGCGCCGTCAGAAAGATGTCAATTTTGACTGGGACGAGGTCCTCAGTTTTGAGGGAGAAACCGGTCCGTATCTTCAGTATACGCATGCCCGGCTCTGCTCGCTTGAGCGGATGTACGGAAAGCCGATTACTGCCCAAATCGACCATAGTTTGTTGAACCATGACGAAGAACGGCTTGTTATTGAAACCATAGCGGAATTTGAAGAGGCGATTCAGGAGGCCGCGAGGCTCTATGACCCTAACTGCATCTCAACCTATCTGTTGAGACTGGCCAGCGCTTTCAACAAGTTCTACCAGAGAAAAGATGATTCCGGGCGAATCGACAAGATCATTTCAGATGACCCCGACCGCAGTGCGGCCCGCATGGCACTTGTACAGTCGGTCAGGATCGTCATGAACGAAGGTTTGAATCTGCTTGGATTGCGAGCGCCCTATGAAATGTAACGTTGTCTGTCATGTCGCGACCACGGGTCCGACTGGGAGTGATACATGCTTGTAGTGATGGAAGCTTCGGCGACTCAGGAAATGGTCGCCAAAGTATGTGAAGAGATCAGTCGCCTCGGCTTAACACCACACCCGATCCCTGGTGCGCTCAGGACCGCCATTGGCGTCACCGGGAACAAGGCACAGGTAGATTCTGACTGCATCCTGACCCTCCCCGGCGTACAGGATATAATTCATGTTACCCAGCCCTTCAAGCTAGTAAGCCGCGAGTTCTTCAAGGAAGACACCATTGTGGATGTCGACGGAGTCAAGATCGGCGGTCCTGAGTTTGTTGTGATGGCCGGCCCCTGCTCGGTGGAGAGCCGCGACCAGTGCATGATCATCGCCGAGGGAGTCGCCAACGCCGGCGCAAAGGTCTTCCGAGGCGGAGCTTTCAAACCGCGCACTTCTCCTTATAGTTTCCAGGGATTAGGGGAGACCGGACTACAGATTCTCGCGGAAGTTCGCGAACGTTTCGGTCTGAAGATCATTACCGAGGCGGTAGATACCGATACGCTTGATCTGGTTGCGGCCTACACGGATATCATCCAGATAGGCGCCCGCAATATGCAGAACTTCTCGTTACTCAAAAAGGCCGGCAAAACCATGAAGCCGGTATTGCTTAAGCGCGGAATGTCGGCTACGCTCGAAGAGTTTCTCATGGCGGCCGAATACATTATGGCGGAGGGGAATCGCAAAGTGATCCTCTGTGAACGCGGTGTTCGCACGATCGCTGACCATACCCGCAACACGCTTGATCTTGCCGCAATACCATACGTCAAACGGATCAGCCATCTCCCGATTGTCTCCGACCCAAGTCACGGGACCGGCAAGAAAGGGAAAGTGATCCCGCTGTCACGGGCTTCGATCGCAGTTGGCGCCGATGGCTTGCTGGTGGAGGTCCACCATGAGCCGGAACATGCGCTGTCCGATGGTCCGCAGTCGATCACTCCGTCTGACTTCACTCGCTTGATGAACGATATGCGCCGTCTTGCCACAGTCCTTGACAGGACTTGCTCATGACCAAACAACTGAAACCAGCACGCAAGATCGGCGGAACAATCACTGTTCCGGGAGACAAATCGGTCGCCCACCGGGCCGCGTTGTTCTCTATCCTTGCCAGGGGCCCGCTTACTGTGCGCAATTTCCCCAATGGCGCCGATGTGCTGACCTCTCTTGCCGCGGCGAAACAGTTCGGAGTGCAAGTAGAAGAGATCGAGGAGGGGATTCGCCTGACCCCACCGACAGATTTGCGCATCAACCCGGAAACGATCATTGATTGCGGCAACTCAGGCACAACCGCCCGATTGCTGGCCGGCATAGTGGCAGGAAGTAACCTCAGTTTGATCCTTAGCGGCGATGAGTCATTATCTCGCAGACCGATGCGCAGGATCATTGATCCGCTTACCGCGATGGGGGCAGAATTGTTTGCTACCGATGGCCACTTGCCGATGAAGATCAACGGGCGCAAGTTGCTTCCGTTCGAGTATCGCCTGCCTGTGGCTTCAGCGCAGGTCAAGTCGGCTCTCTTATTGGCCGGACTTTCGTCCAACTGCAGTGTGACAGTGCGCGAGGATCATATCACGCGTGATCATACGGAACTGATGCTTGACTCACTCGGTGAGGGGATCACCATCCGCGATATCAAAGCTGTACTGGTGCCTGATCCGGATGACCCCCGCAAAAAGAAATCGGTCATGCCGGAGACTTTCAAGAAAGAGATTTCACTGACGGGGCAAGCCAAGATGAATGGCGGGCTGATCGATATCCCCGGCGACATCTCTACTGCCGCATTCTTTTTTGGTGCCGCAGCGATAAGCGGAGACACGGTCACCGTCACCAATTGCGGCCTGAATCCAACCCGCACGGAGTTTCTCGACTACCTGAAGGCGGCTGGATGCCAGGTCACTATCAGTGATAAAGCAACGATCTCTGGCGAACCACGGGGAACTGTCTCTGTGACGGGCGGAAGTCTGAAAGCACGCAAGATCTCCGGCGAAACGACTGTCGGATTGATCGACGAGATCCCTATGGTCGCCGTCATTGCCGCATTCTCCGAAGGGACAACCATCATCAGGGATGCCGGTGAACTTCGGGTTAAAGAGTCTGACCGTCTTGCTGCCATTACCGAGAATTTGACTCGGATGGGTGTGAAGTGCGGTCTGCTCGACGATGGTCTGGCGATCGAGGGAAGACAAGAGATCAATGGGGCTGATCTTCTCAGTTACGGCGACCATCGGATCGCCATGGCCTTTTCGGTTGCCGCGTTGGCCGCAGTCGGACCATCTACTATGGATGATACCAGTTGCGTGGGTATCTCGTGTCCCGGCTTTTATGACCTGTTGCTCCAGATAGTAGCATGAGCGAACGATTCCATTTTGGACTGTTAGGACACAAGATTGCTTATTCGCAATCGCCTGATATCTTTGCGGCGATCGCCAAACATACCGGACATAAGATCACCTTTGATCTATTCGATATCGCCCCGCTGGACCTTGCTTTCTTCATGCAACGTGTTCATTCGCACGAGCTGTCCGGTATGGCGGTGACAATCCCCCACAAAGAAGCCATTCTGCCTTTCCTTACCGAATGCGATCAAACTGCCGCCGATCTTGGCGCGGTCAACTCCATTCGCATTGGCCCTGAGAACCTCTCTGGATTCAATACAGATTGGCAGGGGGTGGCACAGAGTCTGACCGGATACGACAAGCAGATCAACAACGGCCGCGTGCTGATCCTTGGTACAGGCGGCATTGCCCGCGCGGTCGTTTATGCGGTCTGTCAGTCATACAAGCCAAGAGAGGTCAGCGTGGTGGGCCGATCACATGAACATCTCGCCAACTTGCAACAAACGTGCTCTCGCTTTGACCTTACCTGTCACGCGATTGAGCGCGAAGCCTTCGATGCAGGCAAGGACAAGTTCCACCTGGTGGTCAACTGCACACCACTTGGTGGGTGGCACTACCCGAATGTCACCCCATTGCCCGATGGCCTGGAATGGCGGCAGATCGGCGTTTATTTCGACGTAAACTACAATTCTGACAACATGTATGTTGATGCTGCACGCAAGAGCAAGATCCCCGCGCTGGATGGCCGCTTGCTTCTGGTCGCCCAGGCAGTGAAATCGTTCGAACTCTGGACCGGCGAGACCGTCGAGCTGGAGAAAGTCTATCGCACCGTCTACAAAGCCAAGCCGATCGCCAAGCGATGAGCCGCGATACAGAAAAACAACATATCTGGCTGGTCGGATTCTCCGGCTCCGGCAAATCAACGATCGGACCAGCCCTCGCAAAACTTCTGCATATGCAATTCGTGGACACGGATGAAGTCATCGAGCGTCAATCTCGTACCAAGATCGCTCACCTCTTTGCGAAAAGGGGAGAGGTACATTTCAGAACCCTTGAATCGACGCTGATCCAACGGATCGCCGGCACCTCACGTCCAACCGTTGTCGCACTTGGTGGCGGCGCCTTTCAATCGGCTGTTAACCGAAAGATCATCAGGACGTCAGGAATATCCATTTACCTAAAGTCATCGGTCAGTGTTATCTACCGGAGACTCGCCGAAAAGTCAGATCGTCCACTTCTTGAAGTGGTTGCACGTTCAGGTGAAACTCTCAAACAGGCACGAATCGCGCGAATTGCCAATCTCTTGGCAAACCGCGAACATAACTACCTCAGGGCAGATATTACCGTTTCGAGTTCAAAAGGAACTCCGGCAGAGATCGCCAGACGTATCAGAAAAAGAATAGGGAAACTAAATGGCTGACATACAAGTCTCCGGCAAGACCTTTCGCTACCCAGTTGTGATCGGCAACAAGATTGAGCCAAAGCTCGCTGACCTGGTTCGTGAACGGACAACTGGCAATCGGCTCTTTATTATCGCCGATGCCAACTTCTACGCCCTGCATGGTGAGCGGCTGTTGAAACGGTTAAAGCAATCGGCCAAGAACAGCGACCTGTTTGTACTTCCGTCAGGAGAGCAGTTCAAGAACCAACAAACGCTCGATGCAGTCTACAAGCACTTGCTGTCATCACAGATATCGCGGTCAGATTTTATCCTGGCTGTAGGCGGAGGAGTGACAACTGACATCGTCGGGTATGCCGCGGCAACTGTGCTTCGTGGTGTCAAGTGGGGAGCTGTTCCGACTACTCTGCTCGGCATGGTTGATGCCGCCATTGGTGGCAAGACCGGAATAAATCATCCCCTGGGGAAAAATCTCATCGGCGCGATCTGGCAACCCTCTTTTGTTTTCTGCGACCAGCAGTACCTTCAGACGTTGCCGGTGAGACAGATGGTCGCCGGCTATGGTGAAATACTCAAGTATGCTGGATTGGCCGGCGGCCCAATGCTCAATCGGGTCACTCGCTTGTTTGATGGCAAAGTAAGCGCAACCGATTGGATCACTGTCATCCGCGAGTGTTGCGCATACAAGGCGAAAATCGTCTCCCAGGATGAACGCGAACAGAATATTCGTGCGTACCTGAATCTTGGACACACCTTCGGGCATGCCATCGAAAAGTCGCTTGGTTATGGCAAGCTGTTGCATGGCGAAGCAGTGATCGTTGGATTGTTGGGAGCGATCTGTCTCAGCATGTTGGCCGATCCAAAACAGGCCGGAAAACTCAAAGACTATTACCGACTCGCACTTTCTTCCGCAGAAATTGTACCGAAACGAAAGCTCGCCCCCACGGATATCCTATCCGCCATGGCGCTGGATAAGAAACGGCAGAATCAGGAACTTGGCTTCGTCCTGCTCAAACAGCCCGGTAAGCCATATATTGCGAGTGGTTTGCCGCACGAGATGATCCGGTTTGCCGTTGAGCAGATGATCGCAGATTACTCAGATTACGGAGGTAAATATGCCCCGCATATTGGTCGTTAATGGTCCCAACCTGAACCTTCTCGGAACTCGCGAACCGGAACTCTACGGTACCGACACTCTGGAGACACTCAATCGCCGCCTTAATGATCTGGCGAAGGAGATCGGCCTGGAACTGGCCTTCTACCAGTCAAATCACGAGGGGGAGATCATTGACTTCATCCAGAAGGAGGCCGCTTCGGCCGCCGGACTGATCATCAATCCGGGTGCTCTAACGCACTATAGCATCGGTATTCGCGACGCGATCGCCGGGGTGAAGATCGAGGCGATCGAGGTACACCTGTCCAATATCGCCGCGCGCGAGGAGTTTCGGACCCGCTCGTTGATCGCCCCGGTCTGCCGTGGCCAGATCGCTGGATTCGGTTTTTATGGCTACGCCATGGCGCTGTCGTACTTCTCTGATGCTGTTACCAGGAAGAACTAAACCGCCCACAATCTCACTTTTCGCCGAAATCGCTTGTCAGACAATGCCTGGCTGCCTGATATTCGTGCCTTGGTCAAATGAATGACCAGGCAAATAGCAGGCAGATGAAACCAACTCCGTCAATTACTTCCGGCCCGATCGTTAAAACGGTCTTTTCGCTCGCCATGCCGGTCATTCTTGGAATGGTGATGGAGATAGCCCTCTCTGTCGTCAATTTCTTCTGGGTTGGTAAACTCGGTCCAGCCGCTCAGGATGCTGTCACCTCCTCAATGGTTCTCCATTGGGTGATCTTCTCGACCCTGTCAATTGTCACTATTGGTGTGACCGCTCTCGTTTCCCGTCACATTGGCGCTCGTGAACCTGATCAGGCAAGTTACTATGTCACCCAGGCGATCTGGCTGGCCATTGCCATTGCAGTTCTGCTGACAACTGCCGGACTCCTTTTCGGTCCACTGCTATTGGAGTTCATGAATACCGGCCCGGATACGATGAAACTGGCGCTTCCGTACCTTCGGATATTCTTCTTCACCGCCATCTTCTTCGCGCTATTTGATACGATTGCCGCTACCTTTCGAGCGGCAGGCGATACCAAAACTCCAATGGTCGTGGCCTCACTGACCATTGCGCTGAATATTCTGTTGGATTATCTCCTGATTTTTGGCATTGGACCCTTTCCGGAACTGGGCGTCCCCGGAGCGGCTCTCGGTACCTTGATCTCCACAATAGTGGCCGCGGCCATTTCAGTAATCCTACTTATGCGTGGGAAGGCGGGCTTTTCGGTACCCGGCCTCTTTCGGACCAAACCCGACCTGCGGAACATTGCAAAGATCGGGAAGATCGGACTGCCGATGGCGACTCAGCAGCTAATATTCATTGCCGTGTATTGGTTCCTGATTCGCGTCGTCCATCAGTTCGGAGAACCGGCCGGAGCCGCTATGGGAATCGGGAATCGCATGGAGTCGATCTCCTACCTGACCTGCGCGGGATTTGCCATGGCCGCTTCAACCATGGTAGGGCAGAACCTCGGGGCCGGTAATCCCGAACGTGCCGCCAAATGTGCCTGGGGCTCAGTTGGGCTGGCCGTCGCATTCACCACCGCAATGGGGGCGATCTTTGTGATCTTCCCCGACCTGATTGTCTCGATCTTCACCGATGATTCGCAGGTGCATACCATTGCCGCAGATTACCTGATCATACTTGGTTTATCGCAAATGACCATGGCATTAGAGATCGTCCTTGAAGGCGCCTTCAGCGGAGCAGGGGATACCATTCCACCGATGATCGTTATGATCCCGGGTGCGGTTGTCCGGGTACCGCTGGCCTATTACTTGGCGTTTGATCTCGGCTGGGGAATCAACGGAGTCTGGTGGACACTGACGATCACCACTACTATCAAAGCCCTGATCCTGGCGTACTGGTTCGGACGCGGACGGTGGAAACTCCGCAAGCTATAGTCCCGGTTGAATTTAATTGACCTTGTCGGGGGAAGACTCTTTATTGTCCACATGGTCGGACTGCACATTGAAACCAACGAAAACAGCCACTTTGCCAGAGGGGGGCATCCGGAATCTGCTGGCCGACTTACGCCGATCAAAAACTGGCTCAAAGAGCAATCAAACAGTGGCAAGTATCAACCTATCATAATCAGTCAGTTCGGCCTCGATCCCGTTTATCGTGTTCACAGCAGGAGATATGTCGATCAACTCTCTCATGCGTGTCGTAACGGCGCAGGACATCTCGATCCCGATACCTATGTCTCCGAACAAAGTTTCGAATCGGCGCAGCGAGTGGTCGACTCAGTACTCTCGGCGGTAGACGCCGCGATGACCGGTGAACTTCGATCGAGTTTTCTGTTGGTTCGACCGCCAGGACATCATGCTGAACATGATCGGGCGATGGGGTTCTGTCTTTTTAACAATGTCGCAGTTGCGGCCCAGCACCTCATCGATCATCACAAAGTCAGTAAAGTCGCCATTGTCGATTTTGATGTTCACCACGGCAATGGTACCCAGCATATCTTCTATGACCGTCCGGATGTCTATTTCGTTTCCACTCACCAGTATCCATTTTATCCGGGGACTGGTTCGGTGCATGAAACTGGCTCCGGCGCAGGGAAAGGTTTCAACCTAAATATTCCGTTGGCGGCCGGGGCAGGGGATCTACAATTGGTGGCCGCTTTTGAACAGCAGGTTCTTCCTGCCCTCAGGCGCTATCAGCCGGAGTTTATTCTCGTTTCGGCAGGGTTTGACGCTCACCGACTGGACCCTCTCGGCGGACTGAATGTAACCGGCTCCGGATTTAATACAGTGGCAAAACTTCTAACCAAGGTCGCGACTGAAACCGCCAATGGAAGAATAGTCTCGATACTCGAAGGCGGATACGACCCGCAGGGGAATCTTGACTCTATCAGCAATTACTTACTTGGATTGGACCATACATGAAACAGACATTTGTTCGGTATTCACCAGTGGGGAACGATCAGGCCAAGTTCGGTCGAATTGACGGGGAGAGGATTGTTGCGTTGTCAGGCGCTCCGTGGGACTCCGGCACCGAAACCGGCGCGAGCATTCCGCTCGATGAGGTCAGGTTGCTTGCTCCCGTACAGCCCTCCAAGATCATCTGTATCGGCCTGAACTACCTCGCTCATGTGCAGGCGTCATTCTCTGCGGAAAAGCCGCCGGAATATCCTCTGATATTCCTGAAACCGCCATCCTCTATCATCAACCCCGGCGACAAGATAGTTCATCCGCCACAATCGGAACGCGTCGACTACGAGGCCGAGCTGGCAGTAGTGATCGGCAAAACTGCCAAAGGCGTGACCGAAGCTGATGCTGAAAAACATATCTTCGGGTTCACTTGCGTGAACGATGTCACCGCGCGCGATTTGCAGAAAAAGGATGGTCAGTGGTCACGCGCCAAAGGATTCGATACTTTCTGCCCGGTTGGTCCATGGATCGTGACTGAACTCAATTGGCAGGATGTCCTGGTTGAGGGGGTCCTCAATGGGAAGATCATGCAGTCAGGGAGGACTTCTCTGATGATCTTCAAGATCCCCTATCTCATAAGTTACATTTCCTCGATCATGACTCTTAACCCCGGCGATCTGATTTCGACCGGCACTCCCTCAGGGATCGCCCCAATGAAGTCCGGCGACATTATCGAAGTCCGTGTGGAAGGAATCGGGACTCTTGCGAACAGCATGGCTTAGCCTTCTGACACTCATACTCCTGGCCGGGTCTTTGATGGCTCGCGACCGGATAACTCTTGATGTCTCTCTCCATGACTCGAGCAAAACGCTCTCAGGGAAAGTCGCCGTCACCTGGTACGGAGTGGACAGCAGCTTCAGCAACCCACACTTCCGCCTTTGGGGAAATCGGGTCTGCCAGGAAATGGATAAGGAGATTCCTGATTCCTGTGGGATGCTGATCCATGCCGTCGAAGTGAACGGCGTCAGTCTGGGGACCGATCCGGTCATTGATGGAACGGACCTGGCCATTCCGTTGATGATCACCGAGCCGAGCGACAGCCTGACCCTGACCCTGCTTTTTGAAACTCGGGTCCCGGAAACGGCAGGTCGATTTGGCTATTTTGAAGGGAATTACCTCCTTGATGGTTGGTTTCCGATGCCGGCGCCGCATCGGAACGGAACATGGCTGGTCATCCCATATGATGACGAATCTGAGTTGGTAGGCGATTTCTTTGATTTTCAGGTCTTTGTCAATTACCCGGACAGTATGCAACTGATCGCCCCCGGCCGAGTAGGTTCCGATACCACCGACCACAAGATCAGGGATCAGTTTCTGCTGTCACCTGCCCACGACTTTGCGATGTTGATCGGGCGAGAATTCAAGCTGAAGAGCTATGCCAGCGAGAATACGACAGTCAATATCTACTATCAGACTAACGAGGATGAGTCAATTGACTCTACCGCACGCTCCGTGATCTTCACTCTCGACTGGATGGCCGAGCATGTCGGCCCGTATCCGTTCCCAGAATTGGTGATAGTCGAAACCGGCATCGGAATCTCAGGCGGCGTAGAATTTCCTCAGATGTTCTGGCAATCCGATGTCTCGTCGGGGGCTTATAGTCGGTTCCTACGGTCAGTCGCTATTCATGAGACTCTGCACCAGTGGTTTTATGGCATACTGGCATCCAACCAGGCTGAAGAACCCTGGCTGGATGAATCGATAACCCAGTATTTCACTGAACTGATCAACGATGCTGAGATGGGTGGCGAGCCACACAATGTCAGGTTCTTTGGCTTCGTTGCCTCAGCTCATTCTGAAAACCGACTTCGCGGATACTCCCACCTCGATGCTATGCCGATCACCCGGTCGGCAGTGGGGTACACCAGGGAAGACTACTTCCCGGTGATCTACGGCAAAGGCCCCATGGTCATTAAGACTATCGCAGGTCTCCTTGGCGATTCAGCGCAGCCGTTCTGGCAGGAGTATTACCGTCGCTTTCTGTTTGGTTATCCGACTGAATCAGACTTTGTCGCTCTGCTCAACCAATACCCTCCGTTTGCAGAAAGACAGAACGCGCAACAGTTCATTCGAATTGCAGGAGCAGTCGATTACCGCGTGGAAAAGATTGAATCCGAGGCTGTCCCGGATAGCAATCAATACCGGTCGAAAGTCACCCTGACTGCGATCCACCCGCTTCCGTTTCCGGTCAGACTCCGGCTGGCTTTTCCGACCGAACCGTATTTTGATACGCTTATTATTCCATCTCCCGGACAACAACTCTTCACCGTAACACGCGCAGAACCGGTAATGTCGGCACAATTCGACCCCAACGGTTCCGTCGCCATCGACAGTGACTATCTCAATAACTCATATGCGCGCAACGGTCACGGGGCTGCGTTCCGGCTTTTCTCCGGCATCACGTTTCTCGTTGAATCGTTTATCAGTCTGGTGTGGGGGATGTGATGCAAAGGCTCAGGGAAAATGCCGCCGCCATTATTGGGCCGTTCCGCACGCTCTGGCTTTCACTCTATAGCCTGAAACTGCTTTTTGGATTGGCAATCACTCTGCCGATCCTGCTGATCATTCAGTCGAAACTGGATAACTCCATTTCTGCTGAAGTCCTGCTCGGAGACTGGTCGATAGATGTCATCCTTGAGCTGATTCTTACCAACGACAACATCTTCAGCCTGTCTCTCCTTTTCATGCTGGCCATTGGTGTGGTGGCGTTTCTGCTCAAGCAATTCCTCAATGGAGGCATCTACGATTCGCTCGTCAATCGTCACGCCCCGGTCCGTGATCGGTTCTTTGCGCAGTCGGCAGCGATGTTCCTTCAGCACCTGACTATCGGTCTCTGGATGTTTGGCATCTATTTCCTGCTTTTCCTGGCGGGGATGTTTTTCGGCGAGTTGGCAACAAAGTTAGCACATTCGCTCTGGCCGAACGCCGAGCTAGTGCACACAATCGCTAAAATAGTCGTTCTTTACTTAGTAATGATCGTGGGCGGTGTTTTCTCGGAGTTTGTCAGAATACACCGTACACTTGTTTTGCAGCAGGGGAGAGCGGAAGGTCCGGCGCCATCCGTTGGAATCGGAGGCCTGGGCTTATCATTCAAAGCCGCTTATCAACTTGTCACCAGACGCGGCCCGAAAGCGTTGGCAACCTATCTGGTTTATTTCCTTCCGTTTGTCTTTGTCTGGCTGCTGATCGAGGGTCTGGCCCTGCTGGTGACCGGCGGAATTGGAAATATATTTGGCGCCATTATAGAATTTGCGCTATTTCAGGCGTGTGCTATGGCCAAAGTCTGGCAATCGCTGGCTGGCTCGCTTGCCATGACCGACTTTGTGGAACCCCCCGTGGCGGAGAACAGACTTGAGGAGAGCAGTGACCGAACGCCTGTATTATCGTGACCCCGCCTTACTTGAGTTTGAGGCGACGATCATATCTTCTGAAAAGGCCGATGGCCGGTATCAGACGGTGCTCGATCGCTCCGCATTTTATCCTACCTCCGGCGGTCAGTTGTTTGACACAGGGGTTTTAGGCGGAGTTGAGGTGCTGGATGTCATCGATGCCGATGACAGCGTTTTGCACATTACCGGCCAAAGTGTTGGCGAACCCGGAAGACGAGTTGCCGGATCTGTCAATGCCGCTCGCCGAAAGATGCACCGCCAGCAACATACGGCCCAGCACATCTTGTCGCAGATAGCCGTCAGGCAATACCAGTTCGAAACGGTCTCCGTACATCTTGGTGATGATTATGGCGCAATCGAATTAAACACACCCTCGATCGATCAGTCACAATTGGATCAGCTCGAAACGGCAGCTAATGAGATACTCTTCGCCAATTGGCCGGTTTCAATTCTCTTTGTTTCCGGACAGGAGCTGGACAAACTTCCCCTCCGCAAAATTCCGTCCCGCGAGGGAGAGCTTCGCGTGATCAAAGTCGGAGAGTTCGATTATTCAGCCTGCGGAGGAACGCACTGCAACTCGACAGCCGAGGTGGGCGTCATCAAGCTCATCGGATGGGAGAAACTTCGCGGCCACGCCTTAGTGAAGTTCGTGGCCGGAAGTCAGGCAATCGAGGATTATCGCCTCCGTTTTGCTGTGACTGACTCACTCACCAAATCACTGACCTGCCACCTGAAGGACCTGAACGATAAGGTCGACAAACTGACAGGCGAGAACCGCGATCAACGCAAACAGCTAGGGGCGTTGTTCAAAGAACTGCTCCCGATCCGTGCGGATGAACTGGCCGCAACCGCAGTTACCATCGGTGCACTCAAATTCGTGTATAAAGCAGTTGACGGCATGGATGCTACCACGGCGGGCCAGCTTGGCTCGACTGTCGCCGAGCGGATCAACGGCGTCGCCTTGCTGGTCGCGGACGGCAGATTATTGATCTCGGTTGGTACCGGCTCAAAGCTCCATGCTGGTGAGCTCTCAAAACAGCTCTCTGCCTCGATCGGCTTGAAAGGCGGGGGGAGTAACAAAGCGGCACAACTGGGTGGAGCGGACCCGGCCAAGTTAGAGGAATATAAGGCAGCATTGCTGTCACTCATCGGGCATGCCTAGAATTATCTGCATAATCGCCTTGCTGGTAATGGCCGCTTCGGCCCATGGTCAGCGAGCACAGCGCCTGGATCTCGACCATGCGGATCTGCTCGAAGTCCTGCTTGGCGTTTCGCAAGATACTACGATTGCGGTCGGCTCAGTCTTTTTCCGCACCGAATCAGGCACCATCTCTTGCGATTCCGCCACCTGGATACGCGGTAAGAAAGCGATCCTCCGCGGCTCCGTCATGGTAGAGGATACCATCTACCGCCTGCTTGCAGATTCAATCGATTACGATCTTCTCACCAATCAGGCCTTTGCTCGCGGCCCCTATGTCGAACTCTGGTCCCGCACTGACTCCCTCTTTGCCACCGGAACCAATGCTTTCTATGACCGGAATAAGAAGTACTTCAGGATGGAGAAACGCCCGACCGTCTACCTGAACTATCCGGATTCCGCTGAGATGGTCCAGATCGATGCCAATCAGGTAGAATTCTTTGCTGATTCCTCCCTCGCGATCGCCCTGGGCGAGGTGATCATCAGCTCCAAAGATATCAAGGCAACCGCCGGGCGCGCGGTCATGCAGCAAAAACTGGGTATCCTTGATCTGTATGAGCAGCCAGTCTTGGTGCGAGGTCAATCCACTGTTAAAGGCTCGTTCATTTCTGTCCTATCAGAACAGGATCTGCTCCGACGGATCGACGTCACCGACTCGGCTCGCGCGGAGTTCAAGGAGGTTGTGGATACCCTGCCGGACAGCACAGTCCTGATCGATCAGTCTATCCTGACCGGTCGGCGAATCTATTTTGATTTTAAGTATGGCGTACTCGATCGAGTAACTTCCATTGGCCAGGCCTATTCATGGTATTATCCGGCTAAGAAGGGAGGGGACGAATCGAGCGAAAATGCCGTCTCCGGCGATACGATCCAGTTCGCAGTTGCCAATGAGCAGTTACAGTCTGTCACCGTCCTGGGTGGGGCGATCGGCAACTATATCAACACCAAAAACAAGAATGTCGATTCAACCGTCATCACCGTGCAGGATACGATCGACTATTCATCCTCCTTCATTCGCTACGAAATGGCTGACTCCGTCATCACGCTGCTTGGGCAATCGCACATTGAATCAGGAACAGTTGAGCTGGATGCTCACCAGGTGCTGTTTGATACTCGGGACCGACTGATCAAGGCCTACTCAGCTGACATCGTTTGCGACAGCTTCCCCGATGACAGCACCCTGACCGCCCGCTACCAACCAAATCCGATCCCGGTCATTCTGAAAGACAAGCAGGAAGAGTTGTACGGCGATTACCTGGAATACTCGATTGACACGGAAAAAGGGAAGATCGTTCAATCGAAATCCAAGTATGAAACCGGCTTTTATTATGGTGAACGGGTCTATCGCGCTCAGGAGAATATTTTCTATGTTGAGGATGGCCGCTACACCACCTGCGATGCCGACGAACCGCATTTTCATTTCTATTCAAAAAACATGAAGTTTATCGAGGATGACAAGCTCATCGCCCGTCCCGTGGTGTTGAATATCGGACGTCTGCCGATCCTGGCACTCCCTTATTATGTGTTCCCACTAAAGAAGGGGAGACACTCGGGCATCCTCCCATTTACCTTTGGCAACATCGAACAGGGAGATCGTTATATCCAGAATGTCGGCTACTACTGGGCCGCCTCCGAACATTACGATCTGCAGGGGGCAATGAGCTATCACGAAAGTCGCTCCGCGTTTACCTTCTCGGGGCAATTCCGCTACAAGACGTTGTATGTGTATGATGGCTACCTTCGCGGCAACTACACCAAAGAAACGAGCTACGATTCGCGTCTGGCATCCGAGACCAAATCGACAAAGTACGACATTTACGCGGCCCACAATCACGACTTCAGCCCAACTTTCCGTGTCTCGTCAATTGGTCAGTACGTTTCAGACAAGACATATTACGCTGACTATTCCACCGATCTCGACACTAGATTGAATAATAAGATCTATGGCAAGTTCAGCTTCACCAAAAAACTGAACAAGTCGATGACCCTGTCGGGTGGATTTTCGCATGATGAAACACCGCAAACCCAACGCAGAGTCGACAAGACTGAGAATGTCGGCCTAACGCTCCCGGTGATCTCTCCGTTTGGGTCAGGAGAGCTCGATGCCGATGGACAACTTCAGTCAAGATGGTATCACAACCTGCGTATCACCCCGCGCACGTCGTTTGCCTTCTTTTCTTCGAGAACACGCCTGGTTGATACGGTCGTTGTAGACACCAACGACACCACCCAAGATGTCACGCGGGACACAACTTATTACTTCATGCGCAAGAAGTATGCGACCCAGGATTACTCTTTCGGCGCCAATCTCCCATTGACCTTTGCACGTTTCATCCGGTTCAATCCGGCGATCAGTTATCGGGAGAACTGGCAGTACCTGTACGAGACAGACACGACTCGCCAGCTTGGATTGGAACCCTCATTCTATCGGACCTATAGCTATTCTGCCGGGGTGACGGCCGGAACCGATATTTATGGGACTGTCTACCCGAACATGCTTGGCCTGCTCGGCGTACGTCAGGTACTCTCACCCTCGGTATCGTATACATACGTACCGAAGGCGGACCTTCATCGGGAGGTACGTAATTTTACAGGCGTAGGAACCGGAACGGTGGCTACAGCTCAAAACCTCACGTTTTCCATGCGTCAGCTGTACCAAGCAAAGATCAAGAAAGGGGATGGGGAGCTCGCGCTTGAGCTGTTATCCTTGTATTCAGAATTCAGCTATGATCTGGAAAAGGATTCATTCAACCTATCGGACCTGACCACCAGCTTTCAGTCGAATGTCATACCTCGGATAACATTGAACGGTAATCTTCGCCACTCGTTTTACCGCCCCGGCACAAGTGAGGTCCGTTTCTGGAGCCCATACCTTGAGCAGTTCAGTCTCCAGGCGGGAATACGTATCGCCGGCTCACGTTTCCTGTTTGATGATGTCGCCGACCAGCCAGCGAGCCCACCAGATTCAATGGGACCCGCTGGCGCTACTGCGCCAACCGTTCCGCAATCTTCTCGGGCAAGAGGCTGGGAGACCAGGCTCTCATATTCCTACAGTGAGTCCGGCCGGGACAAGGCATTCGTGAAGTCAAGCTTCCTGCAATTGGCCCTCGATTTCAACCTGACTCCGACAACTTCGGTCTCCTATTCGCAGTACTATGACATCGGGCGGCAGTTGACGATTCGGAATTCGATCGGTTTTCGCAAGACTCTCCATTGTTGGACCGGGGAGTTCAACTGGGTTCCAATCGGCTCAGGGAGAGGTTATTCATTCCGCCTGTTTGTGACGGCCATTCCGGCGATCAAGGTGGATAATAGTTCCACCGCCAGCGCCGGCACCTTCCTTAACCAGTAGTCGTCTGGTTTGTTGGGGGCAGTGGGCCGCGTGTGATGGTTCGTTTTTTTGTTGACTCAAATTCCCTTCGGGGTCAACATAGACCTGAACGCATTCAATGCCAATCAACTTATCCTGTGAGAGGGGATACGCAATGACCAAAGACCAGATGATTGCCCAGATGGCTGCGCAATCCGGGATCACCAAACGACAAGCGACACAGGCGCTCCACGCGCTGATCGGGAATGTCACCACGCAACTCAAAAAGGGGAAGAAAGTCAGCTTCTCCGGGTTCGGGACATTCACCATCTCCAAGCGGAAAGCTCGTGCCGGACGGAACCCCCGGACCGGTGCGATCATCACCATCCCGGCCACCAAAGTACCTGTCTTCCGGGCCGGAAGCCGCCTCAAAGAAGCGGTTCGCAAGTAGTCTCATCAAAATTACTTCGCGAGGCAGGATTGGCGTCCTGCCTCGCTTTTTCGGCTGTTTTATAATTGCGTTTTGTACACATCTGTCGTTCAATTGCCCGGAGTTATGGCATCACGTAAGAAATCGAATCGCGGAAAACAGATAGTCGGAGTTGGGCTGGTTATAGCCGCCCTCTTTGTGCTGGTCGCCCTGGTCTCGCATGACCAGATCGACGACGCTCGGATCAGCGGCGAAGTGGATGGAGCCCTCAATCCGTGGGAGATAAATTTCGCCAATCAGGCAGGCATGCTTGGCGCCTATCTCTCCTTCCTGCTCTACTTTGTGGTTGGTTGGCTTGCCTTCTTTATACCTCTGGGGCTCGTTTCGGTCTCATTAGGGCTTTTCTCCAAGCAGGTGGTCGAAAAGGTCCGCATGCGTGTGATCCTGCTCTTTATTGTGGGACTCTGCGCCACCATGATGATCAATATTCAGTTCGCCCAGGGGAGTGCGATTGCCACCGATTCAGGGGCGATTGGCGGCTACGTCGGGCGTCTGCTGACGACTTTGACCCTGAAATTGGTCGGCACGACTGGCTCCTATCTGATGCTCGGGGGACTGGTTCTTATCCTGCTCCTGCTGTACACGGTAATCACTCCGTTCCTGCTTGGACATCTGATCAAACAGGGCTCAGCCCCCTGGAAAAAGCTCTACCAGGTGCCGCTGCAGGGACTTAAGAACTTCTTCAGCTTCAAATGGGCTTTTCGCTCATCCAAGAAAGAAGAACTCGCGGATGATGATGAACATATCGTCAGAAAGCCTGAACCGAAGAAGATTGAAGAGTTCGATGACGAAGAGGCCGAGCCGCTCGACCTGTTTGACGAACGCGCTGACAAGCCTGGGAAACGACGTACTACTGTGAAGAAAGCGCCTGAACCGATTCAGGTCACATCCTTTAAGTACACGTATCCATCGCTCGAACTGCTCCAGCAGAATCCTGACACAGGGCAGGCGGTCAGTGCCGATGAACTGAATCTGACCTCGAAGGCCCTTAAAGATACACTTGAGACGTTTGGCGTAAATATCGATGGCCCAATTGAACGTTACCCCGGCCCTATCATCACACGCTACGAGTTTAAGCCCGGTGTGGGGATTAAGGTCAATCAGATAGTCAACCTCGCAGATGACCTAGCGCTCGCTCTTAAGGCCAAACGGATACGCATAATTGCCCCGATCCCTGGGAAAGCGGCAGTGGGAGTCGAGATCCCGAACCGCACTCCTCAGATGGTCTTTTGCCGCGATATCCTCTCTTCCGAGGAATTCAATAATCCCGCAATTCGATTGCCGATGGCACTCGGGAAAACCACGGCCGGCAAGCCATTTGTCACCGACCTGGCCAAGATGCCTCACTTGTTGATCGCCGGTGCGACCGGTTCCGGTAAGTCGGTCTGCATGAACTTGCTGATCACGTCGCTCATTTACCGGATGCACCCGTTGCAGGTCAGGTTCATTTTCGTCGACCCAAAGATGCTTGAACTCTCGGTTTATCAGGGGTTGCCACATCTTGGACGTGCTGTCGTTACCACGCCTCGCGGAGCAGAGAAGGTATTCTCGGATGCTGTGGTCGAGATGGAGACCCGTTATCGCCGCCTGGCCACTGCAGGTGTCCGCAATATTGAAGACTTCAACAAGAAGCAGTTAAAAGAAGAAGATAAGCTTCCGTATATCGTGATATTTGTCGACGAGCTGGCGGACCTGATGATGTCATCGCAGTCTTCCAAGACTGAAATGCTGATCACCCGCCTGGCGCAGATGGCCCGCGCGGTCGGTATCCATCTGATCCTCGCAACTCAGCGCCCCTCGGTTGACGTTATCACCGGTTTGATCAAGGCGAATTTCCCAGCCCGTATCGCGTTCCAGGTGGCCACCAAGGTTGATTCTCGCACGATCATTGATGCCAACGGAGCGGAAAAACTACTTGGGGCGGGAGATATGCTCTTCCTGAGTTCCGGTCAGCCGGAAGCGATTCGTATTCACGGTGCCTGGCTGTCCAGCGATGAAACCGATGGAATCGTCAATTTCATTCGCGAACAAAAGATCGGCATGCTACTACTCCAGGGGATCTCACAGACCAATGCCGACAAGGAAGAGTCTGATGGTGTTGATCTGGGTGATCCGCTCTTCCGTGAGGCCTGCGAAGTGGTGGTGCGCCACAAACAGGGTTCTGTATCGCTGTTGCAGCGTCGACTGGGCATCGGTTATCAGCGAGCGGCCCGGCTAATTGACAAATTGGAAGAAGCGGGGATCGTTTCCCCATTTGATGGCTCCAAAGCCCGCGAAGTTATTGTCGACAAAACCTACCTTGAGACGCTCTTTGCCGCACCAGCTGGTGCCGGTAAAGGGGATTCCGACTCGAACTGACCTCACTGTCCATACGTATAAGGGTGTAAGATATGAGACGATCACTCCTGTTTCTGGCACCGCTTATACTGATTCTGGTCTCCAGACTCAGCGCGGCCGATCGCTTTGATACTATAAAAGCGAACCTGGCCGAGTCAGGCTGTATCCAAATTGAATTCCTCTCGATCCTTGAGTCTGATATCTTCGACCGGACTGACACGGCCCATGGAACCGCGACTTTGGCCAAAGATGGACGGTTCCTGGTGACGATGGGGGAGGACAAGTTCCTTCGAACCGACCAGCAGTTCTTCAGCTATTCCAAGGCCAGCGATCAAGTTATCATAGAAACTATCGATTCTACCCGCGCCATGAGCTCCGAAGTCGCTTACATTCGGAAGCTTGACGATTGGTTCAAAACCCGTATACTACGACCGGACCGCGAGTACTTCCTGGTGCGCACCGGTCCCAAAGGCGGTTCTATCCCGGATTCAATGACTGTTTCCATCGACCCGAAACAGATGCGGATCACCCGGATAGCCTACTTTGACGTAAACGATGAGTTGGTGACCATTGTCTTGCTGAAGGAGTCGCATCACGCTGCCTGCGAAGAGCGGCAATTCGAGCCTGACTTCCCCAAGTCGGCCGAACGCGTGAAGCTGTAGGTGAATGAAATTTTACGTCCATAAACTTGGCTGCCCCAAAAACGATGTCGATGCCGACTATATTTCGGCTCGCCTGATCGAGGAAGGACATCAACCGGTCAATACGCCCGATGATGCCGAGTCGGTCATCGTGAATACCTGCGGCTTTATCCTCCCGGCCAAAGAAGAATCGATCAACGAGATTCTCCGGCTGGGCCAGCTTAAAAAGTCCGGCCAGTTGAAGACGCTGTATGCTTCCGGATGTCTCACCCAGCGATACGGCGACGAAATGCTGGAGGGGATGCCTGAGTTGGATGGGGCGTTTGGACATGGCGCGCTCGATTCAATTGCCCAGGCCGTGACCAATCAACTGAGAAGCAAGCAGACTGTTCGGATCGAGTCACGTAAACTCGGATACCTCAGTTGGAAAGATCGGTACATCTCAGATGGCTTTCCTTACTCATATCTGAAAATCTCCGACGGTTGTGATCGGGCCTGTACTTACTGCGCTATTCCGCTCATGCGCGGCAAGTTCCGGAGTCGCCCCTTGGATTCGATCCTCCGCGAGGCCGAGTTTCTGGCGAAGAACGGCAAGCGCGAGCTGATCCTGGTATCCCAGGAAGCTACCATGTATGGATACGGCCTGCCTGAGGGAATGAATATCATTCGCCTGTTACAGGAGTTGGAGAAGATCGAGGATCTCAAATGGATCCGGCTGATGTACCTCTATCCGGCCTGCCTCGAAAATGATTTGATCGACTATCTTTTGGAAGATAACAAAACACTCCCATATTTTGACCTTCCATTACAACATATCAGCGATTCAGTGCTGACCAATATGCGCCGTCGAGTCGACAGGGGGAAGATCGAGGCCTTGATCTCCCGCATCCGGTCGCAAAACGGTCGGGCGACTCTGCGAACTACCTTCATAGTTGGTTTTCCAGGTGAATCGGACCGCGACTTCGAAGAACTGCTCGAATTTACCCGCGAGGCTGAATTTGACCGCATGGGGGTGTTCACTTATTCTCCGGAGGAGGGGACTCCCGCTGAACAGATGGGAGAACAGGTTTCGGAAGAGGTCAAGTCTGAGCGAATGGATGCACTGATGAATCTTCAGCGGGATATCGCTTTCGACAAAAATCTTGAATTGGTCGGTCGTAGATTAGAGGTGATCCTCGATTCGGTGACCGACGAAGGACACGCGATCGCCCGCACCCAGGGAGATTGCCCGGATATTGACCAGGAAGTACATGTCCATGGGAAGAATCTGGCGGTCGGCCAGATCCGCATGGTTCAGATAGACTCGGCAGACGGATATGACCTCTCGGCCACAACGGTGAGTGACTAAAGATGATACATATCGAACGACTTGGCATTTACCTCTCCAAACCGGTCGCTTTCCTGATGATGGTGATCTACCTCGTCCAATCCGGACTTCTGGTTTACCTCATCACGGACAAGTTTGATCTGGAAAAGCAGATCGATTACCAACAGAGCCGGATCATTGAGCTTGAAGACAAACTCAAATTGTATAAGGTAATTGAGGATCTCGAGATCGGGTTCAGTGATGACGAGGTCACCAAATTGACCAATACGATCTGGGGCGAAAGCAAAAAGTACAACTATGACCCGATCTTTGTGGTTTCGGTGATCATGGTGGAATCGACATTTAAGAAGAATCAGGTCTCCGACAGCGGTGCCGCCGGGTTGATGCAGTTGCGCCCCTTTGTAGCTAAGTCCGTGGCGAAACAGGCGGGTGTGGAGTGGGCTGGAGTCCCGACACTTCACGAGCCGGAGGCCAACATTAAATTGGGAACATATTACCTGTTTGAACAGATATTGAAGTATGGCGATATCCGCAAGGGACTGGTCGCCTATAATATCGGCGAAACGAGGCTGCGCGATCTGATTCGCAATGGTCAGCCGCTGCCGGTCAGTTACATGAACAAGGTGATGTCCACCTATAAGCGACTGAAAGAGAGTTACCAGGTTTGAAACCGGGACGAGTTATCATTTCTCTGTTGCTGATAGCGGCAGTGATCGCAGCGCTCTGCATTGGATGCGGTGGCGGTGGTACATCGCTCAACAACATGACCAAAGACGAGCTGTTTGCCCTCGGCAAAGCCAAGCTTGAGGCGAAGAAATACTTGGCGGCGATCAATGCCTTCCAGACGTTGGTCTACACCTATCCGGGCGAGCCGATCGTCGACACAGCGCAGTATTATCTCGCGCTCTCCTATTACAGCAACAAAGACTGGGAATTGGCCGCGGCGGAATTCAATCGCCTGGTAGTCAACTACCCGACATCTCCGTATGCCACGCAGGCGCAATTCATGAAGGCAGTCTCGGCTTTCGAGAGTACCCCAAAACATTTCGGACTCGACCAGACATCGGTTGAAGATGCCATCAAACAACTCGAGGATTTCATTATCG
Source organism: bacterium (assembly GCA_016708025.1). Lineage (NCBI taxonomy): Bacteria > bacterium. The sequence goes on from JADJGQ010000001.1 coordinate 1,045,460, forward strand.
ATAACCCCGAGTCCGAACTGGTTCCTGACTGCAACAAATACCTCGATATCGCCAAGGGACGTCTGGCGAAAAAGACCTATATGTCGGGTCTCACATACACTCGCATGGGAGCCTCCCGTGCCGCCAAGGTCTATTATCAAAAAGTCATCGATGACTACACCTCAAGCGAATTTGCTCCGTTGGCCAATTTCGAGATGGCGAAAGAGGAGATGAGACTTCGCGAATACGACGAAGCTCGCCGTCGCTTCGAGAATTTCGTGACCGTCTTTTCGACCCATCCGTTGGTCCCGGAAGCCCAAGCCGGAATTGCCGAGGCCGCGTTTAAGTCGGCGGAGGCTGCGTTTGACAAAAAAGACTATACGGCGGCCACAGACAAGTTTACCGCTTTCAAGAAGGACTTCCCGGCGGACAAGCGGTTGAACAAAGCGGATGAATACCTGGCGAAAATAGCGGCGTTGCCTCCGGCGCCCGCTCCACAAGCCAATGCGCAGTCCAAATAATGGCGAAGAGTGGGGGATACTCGGGGGAACTTTCAATCCCGTTCATCGCGGCCATATAACCTTGGCCGCCGAGATTGCCGCCGCCAAGGCGCTGGATGGGGTCTTGATGGTCCCATCCTATGTCCCTCCACGCAAGATCAATCCGAATATAGCTCCTTTTGATGACCGTCTCACTATGCTCAAAATGGCATGCGCGAATCATCCTGAGTTGATCACGAGCAGTATCGAATCTGAATCGGATACTCCTGGCTACACACTGCTCACCCTCCGGGCGATCAAAAAGCGATATCCATCCACCAGATTCCGCTTTATCATAGGAGCGGACCTTCTGGCAGAATTCCCAAGCTGGTATGAAGCGACCGAGATCCTGGCGGAGACAGAGATTCTGGTCGGGTCCCGACCCGGGGCCAAAATTCGACCGCCTGATGGGTACGATGCTGACAGATTTGAGATAGTGGAAACATCACTGCTGGATATCTCATCCAGCGACATCCGGGCAAAGATCAGAAATGGCGCGGGACGCCGAGAATTGGGCGACCTGGTCGGTGATCAGGTTGCGGAATACATCATGGAACGAGGATTGTACCGGTGAGCGGAAAAAAGAAGAATATCTGGCTGATCGATGGCACCGCCATCATGTACCGGGCTTACTTTGCGTTCATCCGCAACCCGCTCATCAATAAAAAGGGGGAGAATACCGGAGCAGTCTACGGCTTTGTTAATTCGATCCTGAAGATCATCCGCGAAGAAGAACCTGACTATATCGCGGTGGTGTTCGACTCCAAGCATCCGACCTTCCGGCATGAGCGCTACGAAGATTACAAGTCGACTCGTGCCAAGATGCCGGATGATCTGGCAGCGCAGATACACCGGGTACATGCGTCAGTCTCTGCCCTGGGTATGCAGGAGTTCGAGATGGCTGGCTTTGAGGCGGACGACATTGTTGGTACGCTCGCCAAATCGGCTGAACGGAATGGATTCGAAGTCTGGTGTGTGACCGGTGATAAGGACTACTTCCAATTGGTCACCGACAACGTCAAGGTCTATACCCCAAAACGAGTCGCGGAGACTCCGGAGCGCTACGGCCGTGAGGAAGTGAAGGTCAAGTTTGGGGTCTATCCCGAACAGGTGATTGACAAACTGGCGCTTATGGGGGACAGTTCGGATAATATCCCGGGGATTCCGGGGATCGGTCCCAAGGCTGCAGACGCATTATTGGAGCAGTTTAAATCACTCGATGACATTTACGCTAATCTTGAACAGGTGAAGGCCAAGGGAGTTCGCGAGAAGCTCGCCGCGAATAAAGAGAAGGCGTACCTCTCCAAAGAGCTGTCGACCATACATTGCGAGGTGCCGATAGAGTTTGACCTCGAAGCACTGAAGCGGAAGCCGATCAATTTCGATGAAGCAAAAAAGCTCTTCATGGAGCTTGAGTTTCCATCAATTCTCCAGTTGCTGACGCCCGATGTTGCCGCACAGTCACCGACACTGTTTCCGGAGGCATCCCAAGAAAATCTCGCATACCATCTGGTGCGCACAATTGGGGATCTGGAGAATCTGGTCGAAAGGCTCTCGACTGTCAAGGAGTTTGCCGTTGATACGGAGACTGACAGTATCAATTCGTTGGAGGCCAATCTCGTCGGCGTGTCGCTCTCTTCCAAATTCGCCGAAGCGTGGTACCTTCCGATCGGACATGTGGAAAAGACAGTTAATCTCCCTCGTGAAAAGGCTCTCCCGCTGATCAAGAAATTGCTGGAGAATCCCAAAGTCCAGAAATTCGGACAGAATATCAAATTCGACCTGCAGGTTTTCCGACGCTACGGTATCGAGGTCAACCCGGTTTCGTTTGACACCATGCTTGCGTCTTATGTGGTGAATCCTTCAGAGCGGCAGCATTCGCTCGATTATCTGGCGTTCAAGCATTTCGATTTCCACAAAACGCCGATCAAAGATCTGATCGGATCCGGCAAAACACAGTCGACATTTGACAAAGTGCCGGTGGAGAAAGCCTGCGCCTATGCCTGCGAGGACGCGGATTTCACCTACCGACTTCGCTCTATCTTCGCGCCGCTCATCGATGATCTGGAGATGAACAATCTCTACTACAATATTGAGTTGCCTCTTATCAAAGTGTTGTCCGATATGGAAGAGGCCGGGGTGCGGATCGATCCAGATTTCCTCGGCAATTTGTCCAAGGAGATGGACAAAAAACTGGCCGACCTCTCCAAACAGATATTCAAAATTGCCGGGCTTGAGTTTAATATCAACTCCACTCAGCAACTCTCGCATATCCTCTTCGAGAAATTAAACCTTCCGAGCAAAGGGAAGACCGCCAGTGGGAAAGGGTTCTCTACTGATGTTCGCGTGCTTGAGGAATTGGCCAAGATCCATGACTTCCCGCGTTTGATCCTCGAATACCGGTCCTATGGAAAGCTGAAGAGCACGTATGTCGATTCACTCCCGACCATGATCAGTCAAGTGACAGGGCGAGTGCATACGTCGTACAATCAGACGATTGCGGCGACCGGGCGGTTGTCATCGACTGATCCAAACCTGCAGAATATCCCGATCCGGACGGACGAAGGAAGAGAAATTCGTCGCGCCTTCATTGCGCGCGACAAATCGTATAAAATACTCTCGGCCGACTACAGTCAGATCGAATTGCGCATCTTGGCGCATTATACTGAGGATCCGAATCTCGTTGATGCGTTTCTGAAAGGGCAGGATATACATGCCCGGACTGCCGCGGCGGTTTTTGGGGTTGACCTGAATGAGGTAACATCGGCGCAACGACGCATCGCCAAGACCACCAATTTCGCAATTATCTACGGTGTGACAGCGTTTGGTCTCAGCCAGCAGACTGACCTGACGCCCCAGGAGTCGCAGAAGTTCATTGACAAATATTTCGAACAGTATCCGGGGATACGGAAGTACATCGATGACACGATCGCCTATGCCCGCAAGACCGGCTATGTGACTACACTATACAATCGCCGACGGTACCTTCCGGAGATAAACGACTCGAACCGGAATATCCGCCAGTTCGCGGAGCGGACGGCGATAAACACGCCGATTCAGGGGACCGCGGCGGATATTATCAAGGTCGCGATGCTAAAGATCCATAAGGCGCTGGCAGGGAAGAAGTCGAAGATGATTCTTCAGGTGCACGACGAACTGGTTTTTGATGTACATGATTCCGAACTTGAGAAAGTGCAGAAGATCGTTATCGATGGCATGCAAAATGCGGCCGAACTGAAGGTCCCGTTGATCGCGGATGTCGGCATCGCCGACAACTGGCTGGACGCTAAGTAGGACTCGATAATCGTAGATTCGTTTTCATCGTCATTGCGAGGAGAAGGTGAGTGTAGCGAACAGCGCACGAAGCAACCTCTATAATGTCTGCAATCGTCATTGACACCATTGCTATTGTCTCTTCTTAAGTAGTATATTCCCCTTATGCTCATTGGCCTCACCGGACAGATCGGATCAGGGAAATCAACCGCCGCACGCGTTTTCGAAGAACTCGGCGCCGCGATTGTCGATGCTGACATGATCGGCCGCGATGTCGTTGAGATGTCCCCCGCAGTCCTCAAAAAGCTGACCAAGCAGTTCGGCATACAGATCCTGACACCATCGGGAAGCCTCAATCGTAGAATGCTGGCCAGGCGTGCGTTTGCTTCTGATGAGTCCAAAGTGGCACTAAACGCCATAGTGCATCCATATCTGTTGGATGAATTGCACCGACAGGTGAAAGGTTACCTCAAGCAGGGAAAAGTGGTAGTGATTGACGCTGCCCTTTTGCTTGATTGGGATCTCGATAAGCAAGTAGACAAAACACTGGTTATCACGGCATCTCCGACTATCCGAGTCAAACGAATGGAAGCGCGCGGACTGAGCCATCAGGAAGTGCTGGACCGTCAAAAAGTCCAACTTCCCCTGGCCGAGTACAAACGCCGGGCGACTGATATTCTCACTAACAACGGCACGAGGGAGGAGCTGGCCCGGAAAGTGACCAAACTCTGGCAGCGCTGGTTCCCCAAAGCCGCTTGACAGAACCGCTCCAAAGCGGCAGATTTCGGTCCGAAACTGGATAACCGACACCATGCCGATACTGACTCCCGACAACCGAATTCTCCACGATTTTACCATTGACGAATTAACCGAGCGGGCCGCCTATATGCGCGGCCTGAACGAGATTGCGCTCTGCTCGGCTGGTTCAGGGCACTCCGGCGGGACGCTTGGGGTGATGGATATAGCGGCTGCACTTTACCTCAAAGTCGCCCGCCATAAGCCCTCGGAGCCGCTCTGGGAAGACCGTGACCGCATTGTCTGGTCCGCAGGGCACAAAGCCCCGGCGCTGTATACGGCATTGGCCGTTTCGGGCTATTTCCCCGAAATTGAGATGATGAAGCTCCGTATGCTCGGCTCACCGCTTCAGGGACATCCGCATTGGAGAGATTGCCCGGGGGTGGAGATATCTTCGGGCTCGCTTGGCCAAGGGTTTTCGGTGGCAGTCGGCATCGCTCTTGCTGCCAAATTGAATAATCAGGACTACCGAACCTTTATCATCTCCACCGATGGTGAACAGCAGGAAGGGTCTATCTGGGAGGCGGCGATGTCAGCGTCACATCACGGCCTCGACAACCTGATCCTGATTATCGACAAAAACCGATTGCAGATCGATGGTCCGGTCGCTGAGGTTATGAACATCGACCCGCTGGATGACAAGTACCGTGCGTTTGGCTGGCATGTGCTCGATGTCGATGGCCACACCATGGCGGATGTTGTCGCCAAACTGGATTCGGCGCGCAACCAGAACGACAGTGGCAAGCCGGTCTGTCTGATTTGCCACACCAATAAGGGGCGAGGTGTCTCTTTCATGGAAAACGTGGTCGGCTGGCATGGGAAACCGCCCAACCGTGAAGAGCTAACACACGCGCTGAATGACCTGGGCGTAGCCGATAAGTTTGATGTCGACACAATGCTTGGTTACGGGCGATTGTATCAGGCAGAGATTGAACTGACGCTCGACGCTTCTCTCCCCAAATTCTCCCGCGATTTCTGGTGGAATGCCGGCCAGACGATGAAAGTCGAGATGCAGCCAACCCGGAAGGGGTTCGGCGCGGCACTGGATAAATATGGCGACGACGAACGGATCATTTGCCTTGGGGCAGACATCTCCGATTCAATCACTATCTCTGATTTCTATAAGAATCACCCAGAGCGAAAACACCGCTTCATCTCAGTCGGTATCGCCGGGCAGAACGCGACCACGATTGCAGCCGGACTGGCGAAAGAGGGAAAATCCCCGTCTTCGGGACCTACGGCGTGTTTGCCTCCGCCCGCAATCTGGACCAGTTGCGGGTTTCGGTCTGCTACTCTAACCTAAATGTGCTGATCGCCGGGGCGCATGGGGGGATATCGGTCGGCCCCGATGGCGCAACCCACCAGGAGCTTGAAGCGCTCTTCCAGATGTGTGGGCTCCCCAATATGCATGTCGGGCTGCCGTGCGATATCATCGAAACCGAAAAAATGTCGCAGGCGATGCTGTTTGAGATAATCGGACCGAAATATCTTCGTTTTGCGCGTGAGGCGACTCCGATCGTCACCAAGCCGGATAGCCCGTTCCAGTTTGGAAAAGCGAATATCTTTCGGTTCAGGGGAGAGGCTCCGAGATTCGCCGATGCCTTCGAGATCACGCTCGGCGAGCGGTATCGAAATGAAGACGAACAAGTATCCATTATCTCCTGTGGCCCTGAGCTTGCCGAAGCGCTCCGAGCCGCCTGGATATTGAAAACCGATCTCAGGATCGAAACCAGAGTGATCAATCTGCACACGGTCAAACCGATTGATATAGTGACAATCCAGCGGGCGGCTGGGGAAACTAAGGTCGTGATCACTGCCGAAGAACATCAAATTGGCGGGTTGGGAAATCAAGTAGCATCGATTATATTGCAGGACCGATCTTTGGCCGGAAAGATGCCGCGCTTTGATATGATCGGTGTGCAGGATCCTTTGGCGAATCCGGCCAGCCGTGGCAATTGATGAAGAAATATGGATTGACGGCTGAGCATATCGCTAAGAAAGCTGTGGAGTTGCTAGAACGGTGAAACTGGGCCGAATGTTAAAATCGGTAGTTGTCTTAGTCTCGCTAAGTCTGGCGTCCGGATGCGGCGGAAACAGGATCAGCAATCACTGGCTGGTCGATTACACGAGATCGGCACTCGGCGCATATATGCTGAATCTGAATGTAGATGATGCATCAAAAGACAGCCTCAATTTCAAGTTCGTCGCTCAGTATTTTTCGCCAAGTGAGGTTTTGTTGCAGACCGAGTCATTTGAGGCATTTTGGGGAGATTCGAAAGTTCCAGTCAGGACTTATAAGGGACCTGGCCCGAGCGTCTATCGATCCGGGACCAATGCTTCTGGAGCAGGACCATTCGCCTATTTACTAGCAGGCGTCATTCGAGATGAGCGGAAAAAGATGTTGGACAGCCTGCGCTATTCGCTGGTTCTCAATGTGCTTGCTCCTGCTGATAGTTCGCTGATTGAGAGAATTCCGCTGAGTGGCAGGATACCAATTCATAAGAGATAATTATCGAGGCTCACGTTCTGAAGTGAGCGGGTTTTGTTGATAGGAATTAGAAGATGCAATACACCGAACGAATTCAGAAACTCGAATCCGAAGGCGCCTATGTGGTGCTGGCCAAAGCCAAAGAACTGGAACGGAAAGGAAAGTCAATCATCCACCTCCAGATCGGCGAGCCGGATTTCGACACCCCCAAAAACATCATCGATGCCGCAATCAAAGCGATGCAGTCCGGCCAGACGCATTATGCGCCATCGGCAGGTGTTCCCGAGGCCCGCGAGGCGGCGGCAGAGTATCTGAGCAAGACCCGTGGCATCACGATCACGCCGGAGCAGACGGTCATCATGCCTGGGGCCAAGCCGTTTATTTACTGCGGTGTGACGGCGCTGGTGAACGAGGGAGATGAAGTTATTGTCCCGAATCCCGGCTATCCGCCGTACCGCTCGGTGGTGAAATTCGTCGGTGGGAAGCCGGTCTCGCTGCACCTTCGCGAGGAGTCCGATTTCCGGTTCAAGATCGATGAATTCCGGTCGCTCATTACACCCAAAACCAAGATGGTGATCATTAATTCCCCCGGCAATCCGACTGGCGGGATATTGCAGATGGAAGATCTCGAGGCGATTTATTTTGAGGCGAAAAAGCATGACCTCTGGGTGCTCTCCGATGAGATCTACTCCCGGATGTTGTACGGCGATCAGAAATTCTACTCGATAGCCTCAATTCCGGGTGCCATGGAACGGACGATCTGTATGGACGGTATGTCCAAGACCTACGCCATGACCGGCTGGCGGCTCGGCTTTGCGGCGATGCCGAAAAAGCTGGCAGAGTATTTCTTTACCCTGGCAATCAACAATTTCTCGACCACGACGACCTTCTCGCAGTGGGGGATGATCGAGGGTCTGCGCGGCCCGCAGGATGCGGTTGACAAGATGATCGCAGAGTTTACGAAACGTCGAGAGGTGATCATCAATGGCCTGAACGCTATCGAGGGAATCACCTGCAAGAAACCGTTGGGCGCGTTTTACGCGTTCCCGAATATCACCGGCACCGGCCTGACCTCGCAGGAGTTCGCCGACCTGATGCTGGAAGAGGGGGGCGTCGCCTGTCTCTCCGGTACGGCCTTTGGCGAATATGGCGAAGGATATATCCGCTTCTCGTACGCCAATTCGATCGAGAATATCAACGAAGCGTTGAAGCGGATATCAAACGTGCTGGCGAAGCGGAAAGCATCCGTAGCAAAGTAGGATTGCGTTTTTCGTAGGGCAGGATTCCTCGAACGAAGTGAGAGTACGATCCTGCCTCTTTTCGTAAATGTCCGGGCAACCTTGGGAGGTTCACATGGGGCGGAAACTCTCCAATTCATTGGTCTTCATTCTATTGGCGTGCACGACGATCTCCTGCATGTCAGTCTCCGCACTGGCATTTGACGGTAAGCGGAAGGGATTTGTGCTGGGAGGGGGGATCGGTTTTGCGCCGATAGCACATCAGGCAAGGACAGGCTCGCAACTCTCAAGTTGGGAGACCGATAATTATGATTTCGATTCTGTCGTGATTCACGCTACATATACCCCCTTCTACGATCCAATAAATCGGGTTTCCATCGCAGCCCAGATTGAGATAGGCTATGGATTCGACGAACACAACATTTTGCTCTACAGAGAGCAGCATGCTTTCTATAGCTACTTCGATGTTCGGTCGCAAGGGATGTCATCCATAACCTGGTCGCACTTTTATGGCGAAAGTGCCGGACCATTGTTCTCGACCGTTGGCATCGGTTACTTTTTCGTCTCAAATATCTCTTCATCTGAATCTGTAGGGGGATTGGGTGATGGACTGGCTCTCTCTATTGGAATCGGATACGAATTCAAACGTCACTTCGCATGTGAGTTGTCCTTCAGCCAAGGCAGGATAAACTCTGGATATAATCGCTGCACGAACGTGACACTGTTGGTTAGCACAACCGCGTACTAATGCGAGCAATTTCACTCGGGAGGTCTCTTATGAGAATGAAGTCAAGAAGCACTCTGTTGCTTTCGATTATACTGGCAATGGGGCTGTCGACAGTACATTCGCAAGTTGGCGCGACTGAGCCAATGCGCAAAGGTTATTTGATCGGAATAGGCGGAGGCTTTGCACCTATTTCCAATCAGTCTTTTCAGACATACTCGAGCCGACTTTTCGTTTGGGCTGACCACTACGACAGCCTTCACATTTATCGCAGCGAGTACTTTGTTCCTGTTTCGCGATCAAATGGAGATGGAGGCGCTGCTTTCCAACTCGACTTCGGCTATGCCTGGAATGAGCAAAATGCCATTTTTGTCCGCCTGCAACAGGTCGTACATTCGACTGATCCGGCGATGTCATCGGGGTCGACCGCACTTTGTTGGAGTCACTACCTGGGGCCAACGGGCCGGACGCTTTTCTTTACAATGGGAGTGGCCTTCTCGACTTCGTTCCTGCACAATTCAGGAAGGCTGACTACCGAACGAGGAGATAGTCCCGGAATTTTGTTGGGCCTTGGGTACGAGTTTAGTCCCCACTTCAGCTTAGAAGTCAATTACAGCCAGACGCCGACTTACGAGATTGCACAGAGGTCCCAATTGATGGTCATGTTCACCTCAACAGCATATTGAAAAAGATGCGGGGGGGATGGTCACTCTGGCTCCGGCAATCCCCCCCTGTTTTAACTTGCCGTTTTTCCACTAGTCCCGTACCCTTGCGGCGTGAAATACGCATATGTTACTACCAATCTTCTCGACCTCTGGACCGAGCCGAAATTCAATTCAGAGCGGGCCAGCCAGCTCTTTTTCGCTGAGCCGCTTGAACTGCTGGGTGAGCAGGAAGGGAATTACGTCAAGGTTAAGCAGGCCGATGGCTACACCGGGTTCGCCGATATCCGGCATCTGGGAGAGATAGGCGCCGATCAGTTTCGCACGCAAGTTGACCGAGCCAAAGGAGTGATTGTCACTCCTCAGGCAAAATTGCTGGATGGCGATCTGCATGCGATCGCTCCGTTTTTCCTCTTCTACGGCACGAGGGTTCAGATCGCCGGTCAGAACAGAGGCTTCACGGAAGTCCGGGTTCCTAATGGGGATATTTACCTGGTCAAGGCAAACGGCGTAAATGAGATCCCCGGTCAGGGGTCCAAGATCGGCGGCAATACCCTCGTGACCGAGGCGAAGAAGTTTCTCGGCGTACCGTATCTCTGGGGGGGTATCTCTCCGACCGGCTTTGATTGCTCCGGCCTGACCCAAACAGTCTGCCGTCGATTCGGAATCACTATTCCCCGTGATACCAAAGACCAGATCAGCGCCGGCGAACAGATCCCGCGCGCGAAGATCAAAACGGGCGATCTGCTCTTTTTCAAGCGCCATGTAGGATTTGCGATCGGTTCCGATACCGTTATACACAGTTCGGTCGGCGGCTCCGGAATCAGGATCAACAGCCTGACGGCCGGCAAGCCGGATTACCGCGAGGATCTGGATAACGATTTCAACCAGGCACGACGGATCGTCTAAATGAGCAAGATCAGAATCGACACCTGCAAGCTTTCCATGCCGCTGAAGAAGAAATTTCAGGTCTCCAAAGGGGGGACTGATGTTAAAACGAATATGCTGGCGATGTTGAACAATCGCTATATCGGCGAGGCATCGGGATCGGTCCATTATGGTCCTTCGGTAGAGGAGATCGAAGCTGATCTGAAAAAGGGGATCGGATATCTACGAGCGCGAGATGAGATCACCACTCATACGCTGGTCGAGATCGCCGAATTCGACATCAGTTCGGTGGCCCGTTCAGCATTGACGGGCATGGTGCTGCATTACCTCTCCGGCGAATCCGAACGGTACCCGTGGGAAGTACTTGGCCTGCAAACTCCGGTCGGCGTGAAAAGCTCGTTCACTATCGGGATCGATGAGCCTTCCGAAATGCTCAAATCGATCAAGGATTCCACCTATCCGATCATCAAGATAAAGCTCGGTTTCGATGAAGATATCAAGGTCATCGAGGATTGAAGGATATCGTCGGCAAGGATATTCGAATCGATGCCAATGGCGGCTGGTCACTGGACAAAGCCGAAGAGATGATCTATTACCTTGGCAAGCAGAATGTCCGGATCATTGAACAGCCGACCGATATAGACCAGATCACCGACTGGAAGCACTTGAAAAAGAATGCTCCCAATGTCGAACTCTTCCTGGATGAAGGACTGAGCACACTCGATGATTACCAGAAAGTGGCGGAGTTCGTGGATGGCGTCAATATCAAGATGGAAAAGTCCGGCGGCATTCTCGAAGCGGTAAGGATCGCTGAGCATGCCCGCAGGGATAAGCGCAAGGTGATGCTTGGCTGTATGGTGGAATCATCGGTGGGGATTGCCCAATCCATTTATATGTCATCTCTGGCCGATTACTGCGACCTGGATGGTCCGCAGTTGTTGGAACAAGATATTGCCTCAGGCATCCTGTATCAGAAGGAACAGATACAGGTCGACCGCGAGATCATCGGAGGACCAAAGCTGAAGCGCGATGTGGTCGAAAAATACCTACAGACTGATTAGCCCGGCGGCGATGCTGCTTTTTCTGGCAGTAGCATCGTATGCGGCTCCTGATTCAATTCAGATCGTTTATCCCAAACAGGGTCAGACGATGGGCTCGACCGATTCCGCGTTTGTCCTGGGGTCGGTGCCGAAGTCAATCATGACCAAAGGGCGCGAACTGATCGTCCGGGTGAATGGCGCGCCGTTTCCGGTCCATCAGGAAGGAACATTCATCGGCTTTGTCCCGCTCACTTCAGGCGAATTCCGATTTGATGTTACCGCTCACGAAAAGCCACCCAAAGAGACAAAAAAGCATACCAAGGTGCTTTCCAAGGGTTCTATTTCGGTAGTTGTCCCTGCGCCGCCAGTTCGAGTGTCGCGAGACACACTGCGAATCGTGGGAGACTATCAACCTCCGCGCGGCGACCTGATGGTTTCTGCGGGAGAGTTGATTGAGATATCATTTCAAGGCACACCCGGCGGAACTGCCTGGTTCGCTATCCCGGGAATTGCCGACTCCGTTGCCATGTCAGAAATTCCGCCTCGTTCTCAGGGGTACTGGGGTGATGCGCTGTTCGGCGATGGCCAGATCAGTGATTCTTCTGACCCCGAAGGGGTCTATTCCGGGATTTTGCGAGTGCGAGAGTCTTTCCGCGGAGATTCGTTGCGTGTTGTCTACCACCTGAAGGGCGACAGGGTGAAAGCTGTCGATACAGCGCAAGCAGTGTCCGGGAAGACCTCGGTAGTCAGCGATAGTTCAACATATCGCATGACAATCAACAGTCCCGCGTTCCCTTTTGCGATCCGAACCAAAGATTCGATCATTGTGATCCGGCATGGGATAATGCAAGGGTATCTGGCGGCATTTCAACCGCGCGGGCTGGAGCTGTTGGCGATTGGAAGCGAGGGAGACTGGTACAAGGTCAAACTTTCCGAGACGCAATTTGGCTGGGTGAATGGTGCCCAGGTGGAGAGAGTACGGGCAGGAATTGTTCCTACACATAGCTACATTAAATCGATCAGGCATTTCTCCTATGACGACAGCGTGGTGATCCGGATGCCGGTGAGTGGGTTGCACCCGTTCAGGACGATCCAGGATGATCGACGCACGTTGCGTGTTCAGCTCTTTGGCGTGACATCGAATACCGACTGGATACGGTACGACTTTGATGACTCACTGGTTGATTTTGCCCGATGGTTTCAGCCGGAGCCGGGATTATTCGAATTATCCATTTCTCTTCGCCAGAATTTCTGGGGATATGACTGCTATTTCGCCAGTGGCAATTTCTGCATCAGTCTCAAGCGCCCACCCAGAAATCTCGAGACGCTGAAGGGGAAACGGATAGTGATCGACCCGGGTCATTCCAAGGACCCCGGCTCCACAGGCCCATCGGGATACACCGAGGCTGAGGCGAATCTGGCTATCTCCAAGGAAGTTCGCGACGCACTCATCGCCAAAGGCGCCACTGTTATCATGACGCGCACTGATATGAAAGATATCCCGCTCGCTGACCGACCGGTGATTGCCAAGCGAAACCAGGCAGATATATTCGTCTCCATTCACAACAACGCGCTGCCGGACGGGGTCAATCCGTTTGGAGAATTCGGCACCGCCAGCTTCTACTACAATCTTCAGTCGATCGATCTAGCGCGGGCGATTCACCGTGAAATGGTAGCGGAAACAGGATTGCCTGATTACGGCGTTTATCACGGCAACCTGGCGGTCATACGACCGACGGAATATCCGGCGGTGCTGGTCGAATGCGCGTTCATGATGTTGCCTGAGCAGGAAGTTCTGATCAAGAGTGATAAGTTCCGCAAGCAAGTGGCCAAGGCGGTCACTGCGGGCATAGAATCGTTCTGCAAGGAGTTCGATCATGGGAGATAAGGCGCAGGAGTCCGCGGGACCCAAGCAGCCTTACTGGATCATTTATCTCGGGCTGCTTCTGGCGGGTATACTGATGTTGTCACAGGCGGCGGGTTATCATCCCATGCAGAAGATATCCGCCAAATTATCTCTTGGTCTGCTTTACTCGGCTGTCGCGTTATATGTCGGGAATGGGCGGGCTCCCGGATATATCGGAACGGTAATTGTCTGGGGAGCGATTTTGGTTTCATTCCTCATACGCTGAGAGTATCGCGGTTCCACAAAATAAAACGGCGGCTGGAGTGTTCCAGTCGCCGTTTGCATGAGTGCAGTTGCCTGCTACTTTTCTTTTTTCTCGCGATTTTCGTTCGCTTCGGCTCTGGCTTTCGCTCCACGCTTGGATGACTTGGCAGCAGCCTGCTGCTGTTTGCGAAGTTCCTGCGCATGCTTGTTCACCTGCGCAAAATGCTTCCCTTCGGCGCGCCACTTGATCACCTCATCGGAGGAGATTCCATACAGCTTGGAGAAGAGGCGAAGGTTGGTCAGGTTGACGATCTCAACATCGGAGAGTTTAGCCTGCTTCCACTCTTCGCGCGGATGATTTTTGAAATACCCATACGCCTTTCCATATGGCGGGCCCGGGTCGACCGTCACCGGCACATAATAGATCTCCGGGCTGAGTCCGAAATGAACGGTGATCTCAAGCCAGGATTTCTTCAGGTCGCGAAGTTCCATCACCGGTGCGGGCTTGATGCCGGCACGTTCGGCGATAAAGAAGACGACTGCCAGTTCTTCATCCGAGACGCCCTTTTTCTTGATTGTCATGACGGCTCGTTCCGGGACATTAAAGAACTTGCCAACCGCCAGGTAATATTCGCGAAGGCTGTTGTCGTCGTTGCTCGTTGCTTTGGTTTTGTCGCCGGCAGAAACCGACATTGCCGCCACCAGCAAAAGACCGATAAGTATGCCGAAAGTCAGTCGTTTCATGATGACATTCCTTTCCTCGTGATACACGGATTATCGGCATCGGTTTGGTTGAAACTGAAGGGAATCAGAGGAAGAATCGGCGACCAGAGCGCCGTTTTGGCCTAAAGCGCTCTGGTGCAAGCTTGTATCTGACTTAATGATACCCGGAAATATCTTCCACCTTGCCTCAACAGGCAGGGGAATAGCTACGCAATCTTACTAACGCGGCAGAGCGTCGATCTTGGCGGCGAGAATGAAATCATTCTCATGAAGCCCTTTGATCGCATGGGTCCAGATAGTGAAATCAACTTTGCTGTAGTGAACCGCAAAATCCGGGTGGTGCCCCTCGGCCTCAGCAATTTCTTCGACCTCGCGGAGAAACCTCATCGCGGCGCGGAAATCGGCAAACTGGAAGCGCTTCTGAATAGTCCGGATCGGTGCGCCGTTGTCGGTGATCAGTTTGACTTCCCATCCCGGCACGCGGGGGAGTAGCTCTTCGATCTCCATATCAGTCAATTGAGGAATGCCTCCCTCGCAGGGGATACATCGCTTTTTGGTCAATTCAGTGTTCTCGGCCATTACTCTCTCCCAGCAAAGCTTCATGCTTTTTGTGAATTAGATTCCCGGTTCTTCGAATATAACCGGTCTACCCGGCCAAATGTGCCTGAGGATTTTATATCAAAAAAGAACGGCTCCCTGAGAGGAGCCGCCGTGACTTGTGTGCTCTGACTGAGGATCGTCAGTTGGCCGGCTTGTCGGACTCGTTCGGGTTGGTTCCACGGAGGCGGTCGAGTTTCCGTTTTTGCTCGGCGAGACGTCGACGTTCCTTGAGAGATATCCGCTCTTCTTCATCGCCAAAGCCAAGCGCCAGGATATTGATAATCGACCAGACCGAAAGCAACATCATCCCTTGTTGGGCCATCGGAATCTGGCGGAAGAGCGCAAGATAGCTAAACAGGAGCATGGAGCCGATCGAACCATAGAGGCCGTTGCGGCGGAGCTGGGCAGAGGGAAGACCAAAACAGATCGCCAATGCGGAGATCGCGATACCATAGAGCAACACTGAGCCGCCCAGAATTACTTCAGTCGGGAAAAGCGAGTTCTCCAGCGTATCAAGCGAGAGATAGATCGCAAAAAGAATGATGAAAAAGAGGTTGGCGGCGGCGCCGAGGATTCGATATGGGTTCATCGAACTAAACCTTCCTTCGTCATTTTGTCCTCCCCTTTCTGATCCGCAACCTGCTCTAATATAGGCTATGAACTCACTTTTTCCTAACACTCAATTGCATCGGAAGTTCGATTCATTTGCCGAATTGGCATGCTTGTATTCGATCGTTTCAAAAATCATACAGGGAGGGAAAGCTTGTCCGATGAATCTAATTCGGTGGGGAGACTGGAGGGGGTTGACGGACAACGTGGAGCGAGGTTGCAGTTGCAGGTAGTGACCTTCAGCCCATTG
Source organism: bacterium (assembly GCA_016708025.1). Lineage (NCBI taxonomy): Bacteria > bacterium. Next base: position 1,061,378 of record JADJGQ010000001.1, read on the forward strand.
GAGGATATCAGCGGAGTAAAATTGGTCTCGAACTGCAACCATCAACCTATTGGGAATGCCGCAAACCGTAATCTGAAAAGGGGTGAAATTGGCGACGGCCCCAGAATGCAACCATCAAGTGACGTATTTTTGAAAAGGGGATTGATGGTGGGAAAGGAGAAAGTCCGAGGCTTCATGAATCAAGAGCGTCTATATATGGGGGCGTAGTCGGAAGCACTGACGAATGTAATACGGGGGCACCCAATTAGTCTACTTCATCAAAACCATCTTCTTGGTGTAGGAGATGTCGCCAATAGTCACGCGATAGAAATAGATACCCTCTTTCCAGCTCGAAATCTTTCGATCGTCGAGTTTCACAGTCTTTATCCCGGGTTCCTGGAATGCCCGAACTACTGTATCCATGACTTGCCCAGTTAGATTATAAATAACAACTGTGACCGTATCGGCTGTTGTTACCTCGTATTGCAGCGTTGTGGTAGGGCTGAATGGGTTTGGATACTCCTGGTCTACGCTATTACCTTTCGAAGTTCTGGGTGGAGCCTCACAGGAGATAGTCAAAGCAATCGCGACTAATAGCAGGAGTGGTTTCATGTTTGCCTCGGACTAGTGCGTTTAAGCATTATACAATCAATTAGCGGGTTTGATGGCGTATTCAAGGTGGAAGAAATCAAGTCTGGATTCCCGCCTGCGCGGAATGATGCGGTGACTGAATCGGCGGATACTAATAGGGCCGAGGTTGGTCGCTCGATCATAGGAACTTCTGCATCCACACTATATCAAACTCCTGGTCGAACTTAATTCCTGCGCGTCTGAACCGTCCGCACTCGACAAACCCATGCTTGAGATGAAACGCAATTGACTGCTCGTTGCGAGAAGATATCGATGCCACCAAACTGATCATCCCAAGCGTGCGAGCATCTGTCTCGATCCGCTCAAGCAGCAGCGACCCCAATCCGCGCCCGGTATACTCGGGGAAGAACGAGTAGCCGATCTCGCCAGTCTGCTTGACGGTGTCGCCGGGATGAACCGGGCGAAGTCCGCCTGAGCTGACCACTTTGCCTTCAATCTCGACGACGTAATTCGGGTAATCATCGGTTTGTGTATTGAACCGTTCGGTGATCATCTTCCCGTATGGTTGGGAATTATACGAGACGAAGGTATTAAGCGCGAAATGATCGATGATCGCCGCAACGGCTTCGGCATCTTCAGGCGTGTAACGGCGGATGAGGGGGGAGGGCATGGGATTTTGCATATCGGCGCATTACGTATCCAGATTATCGCCCGAATTTACTTGGGCAGATCAACGAAAGAACCCAGAACAGTATGATAGCAGTATAAACACGTGTCGCATTTGTAGCACTCAAGATGCTGTTCGGTGGTTTCTTTGAGTATTGCTTCAGTCCTAGCCTGTGCTTCAAGTTCAAGAGCCCTCTCGCAGAACTTATGCCAGTAAAGCGAAGCGCGATTTTCAATGACTAAGAAGGTTAATGCCGCTAACAGACCGCCAATGTTTAATGAAGTCGTAACCGTCCCCGACAATTTGTCTTGTGAGGTGTAAATTGTCGCTATGATGCCTGCTGTAACCGCAATAAATAGGGTTAGTTGGCGAAACGAGCATTAGCGTAGTGTCGCATATTGCCGCTCACATCCAAGTACTCATCTCTCGATGGGCTTTCATTCATTGGGCTGGCTCCTTACTTGCTCGCAGAGCCTTCCGTATCGAACCTACCAGTGCGTCGAGCCTCTTCAAAGTAACTTGCTGCAAAGTTAGCCCACCCTTTGCACGGGCTCGCTCGAGGAATTGCTTAGCAATTAGCACTTTATTCAATCTCAATTTCTTCAGATATTCGGAGTTGCTACAATCGAACTCGATTCTTTCATCTTGTAGAATGTGAGACACGAAATCACGCTTGTCAAACAGGTCTTCTATCGTCCCCACTTCTTCGGAAACCGCCAATGTAAGATCTTTAGAGACGAGCCAATTATTCCTTAGATTCTGCTGACCGTTCTTCTTGCCCATATCGTTGTCGAATAGATAAATGACATCGCAACCCCAACCCCGCAGTATGGTGCCGACAATCGGCATATTCCCTGAACCGCCACCAAACACGAAGTTAATGTCCTTCCAATTGCAGAGGCATTTGAATGCGGTCAAGTAGTACTGATCAGAGGGTCCCTCAACAACAACATTCTGCATCTGACTGTGGTTCAGAATACCACTCTTGAGATCCAGCCCTATCGCTGTGAGCACTGGCGTGAGAGCCTCCTTATCGGTAGCTGTGTGCACCCTATTAATGACTTCGGTGCCTCGTTTTCGTGATCTCTGAATTAGCCGGATTCTATTCAGTTTGTCTGCCTCAAGTAAGTACGGTGAATGAGTAGAGAAGACTATCTGAGTGCTCTTAGAACAATCTTCAAGATTCCCTAGTATGTCAGCTTGAGCTTTTGCGTGAAGGAACAGCCCTGGTTCATCAATTAGGATTACGTTAGGGACGCCTTCTCGCGCTCTGGCCGAGACTTTCACGTAAAATGCCAAGTGCCATTGACGTCCTTTGCTTCTGAGGCTTGGTTCAAATGGATAGCCGTCTTCCATAATCCAGAATTGCAGATTCTGGGAATCCCAATCTACACTCAATCTTGTCAAATCCTGAGTCCAAAATTTCTCATAGTCCTTATTGAGGCGTAAATTTACGTCGGTTTTATGTCTGTGCTTCTCTCTATCTATGGCATTTTGAATTACATCAACGTCTAAGTCGCTAACAACAGACAAATCCTTTATCCACTGATTCGTTGTTAATTCGGCGTAAGGGATTTTATTAGGAAACACATCTTCAAAAGAACTAAAGAGAATAAAATTCGGAACCCATCTCGATGTGAGATGCTCGAGGAACACGCTATCAAGTTGAGTGGCCCATTCAAGATCCGTCAATAAATTGGGAAATGACTCGAGTGCCGCAAGAAGTAGATCCTTGTCGGGAGTGTTCGCAAGAGTCGAGAGTGGAATCTGTGTGATCAATTTGTACTTGTTGAAGATTGCTAGATCCGACTTGGGTACTTTTAGCGTCAACTCAGGCAAGGGTTGCAGTGTACCTGATAGTTTTTTGAGTAGTTTCTGTATTTGGTTCAGACTTGCTCGAGCAAGTGCGAGACGCTCGACGACTTCGGATTCAAAGGAGACTTTAGCACGCTTTGCAGTCTCCTCGGTAATGCGGTATTTGTCGGGAAATGACTTAACGATTCGAAGCTCGATATTGCCGCTGACTGACCTCTCAACTTCCATTTTCCCAAAGATTTCATTTATACTCTCTTTATCCGCGGTGAAGGTCAATGCAATTTCGGGCAGAGCTTCGGACATCCCTATCGGTTTCGCATCTTCTCTAATATGCCGTTCCACATCGAAATCTTCAAGCGCCTCAAGGATGGACGTTTTGCCGGATTCGTTCCTTCCAGCCAGAATAGTCACTCCTTCCTCGACGTAACACTCTCCGCTGTCAGAAATCGATTTGTAATTTTTGATTCTAAATGACTTGATACGAAGCATTGGTTTCCCCTAGTTCTGCATTGGACCGTTTGGAATCAATTTCAATAATAGTAGCATCAAGTCCAGACATAGACTGCCGGCGTACCATGTGGCATATTTGAGTTTGATCGAAGGGGCAAATAGGCATTGGACTCAACTAATCACAACACTACTTCAAATAATCAGTACCCCCGACAGGAATCGAACCTGTATTACCGGCTTCGGAGGCCAGTGCGTTATCCATTACACCACGGGGGCAGTGTCTTGACCGAGGCCGGTCGGCTCCCGCCGACCAACCAGATTCGGTTGGAATCAGTAGATAACACAATTGAAGGGTTGAGGGCAATAAGGAAAAGTAAGGGGGAATAGGTTGCTTCGTTGCTTCGCTCCACGCAATGATCTGAGTGGCGGGCAGACGGGGACGTCTGCCGCGCAATCGGTCGAAGTGAAGAGTGAAGAAGGATCCCCGCTCCCGGTTCGAGCCCGGGGCATGCTACGCGGGATGATGCGGGTGGACGGTCGCAAGGATGTGCTGGAAAGTGGAGGCGCGCCCAGCAAGACCGAGAGTAAGTCAACCTCCAACAATTCCATTGATTTAGCGGGTCAAGTCGCCTACCTTTGCAGTTCTGAAAAGAATAGGCGCGGCTAAGATAATCCATCAGGATTGGATGCCCGCCTGCGCGGCATGATGCTCTGTCCAAGCCCTATTGTGGAGTTCGAATGGTGGAGCAGTCAAGCCGCATAAGCTGATTATAACCGTTTGTGATATAAGGATTAACCCATGCGCTGGTCGCAGACATACATTCCGACTCTCCGTGAACAACAGGCCGAAGCCGAACTGATCTCCCACCAACTGCTGCTTCGCGGCGGCTATATCCGCAAACTCGCCGCAGGAGTCTATATCTACCTGCCGCTGATGAACCGGGTGATCGACAAGTTCTCCAATATCGTCCGTGAAGAGATGAACGCCGCGGGCGGACTTGAGATCACGATGTCGGTTCTTTGCCCGGCCGAGGTCTGGCAGCAGACCGGTCGATACACGACCGTCGGTAAAGAACAGATGCGGATGAAGGACCGTCACCAGCACGAAATGATCCTTTGCGGCACGCATGAAGAGACCGTCACTCATCTGGTCGCCGGCGAAGTCAAAAGTTATCGCCAACTGCCGCTGCATCTCTATCAGATCCAGGTGAAATTCCGCGATGAGATCCGCCCACGTTTCGGACTGATGCGCGGCCGTGAGTTCATCATGAAGGATGCATATACGTTTGATGCCGACGAAGCCTCGTTTATGAAAACCTACGACCGGATGGTCCAGGCTTATTTCAATGTCTTCAAGCGGGCCGGGATCGATGTCGTCAAAGTTGAGTCCGACACCGGCGCGATGGGCGGCAAAGCGGCGCATGAGTTCATGCTGCTGGTCGATACCGAAGCCGGGGAAGAGGTGATCCTCTTTTGCGAAAAGTGCAACTATGCGGCGAACCGCGAGAAGGCAACTTTCCGCGATCCACTCAATATCGCCAAAGAGACCGATCACAAGCCGATGCAGGTTGTCGACACGCCGGGCGCGGCGACAATCGAACAGGTGACGTCGTTCCTGAAAGTGCCGGCAACCAAGCTGGTCAAGACACTGATCTACATGGCTGATGGTCAGCCGGTGGCCGCAATGATCCGCGGCGACCGCGACCTGAACGAAGTGAAATTGAAAAACGCTCTGAAGGCGATCGACCTGACTATGGCGACCGCCGAGCAGGTGACCGAGTTCACCAAAGCGCCGGTCGGCTTTGCCGGACCGGTCGGCCTGAAGGATGTCACTATCCTGGTTGACCCGCTGGTCGAATCAATGGCGAATTTCGTCGTGGGCGCCAACCAGAACGAAAAGCACATCATCAATGTCAATCTGGGGCGTGATTTCACAGCTTCCCAGGTGGTCGATCTGTCGGCGGCGCGTGGTGGCGATATCTGCCCGAACTGCGAAGCGCACATGGTTGCCAAGTCTGGTATCGAAGTTGGGAATACCTTTATGTTGGGTACTAAGTACTCTATACCGCTGAATGCGACTTTCCTGGATGCCGAGGGGAAAGAGAACCCGATGATCATGGGGTCATACGGGATCGGAATCACACGGACGCCGCAGGCGTCGCTGGAGCGGTTCCACGACGAAAAGGGGATTATTTGGCCGAAGAATCTGGCGCCTTATTTGGTCCAGCTTATCCCGCTCAATCTGGCGAATGAGCCCCAGAAAGTGGCCGCCGAGGCAATTTACGCCGCTTTGAACCAAGCCGGGATTGAGGTCCTTTACGATGACCGGGAGGAGCGCGCGGGGGTCAAGTTTAACGATGCTGACCTGATCGGCTTGCCGATCCGTATCACTATAGGGGACAAGTCGTTAAAGGACGGTAATGTCGAGCTGAAGGCCCGGGCAGAGGGGACGATGGAGCTGGTGCCGGTTGCAGGCGTGGTGGAGGCGGTCCAGAAGCTGGCATCAAGACTCCCTTAGTCCAGAATTTTGTTGCTTCATAACAAGTTACTCTTTATCATATCCTCTTGGCGAAATCCGGGTTTATCCCGGATTTTGGGTATATGTGAGATTTTTGAGGTATGGCAGAAGACCTGAAACAGAAGGTATTGGACTTGATCGAACCGGCGCTACGGGCGGAAGGATTCGAGATTGCCGACATGGCGTTATCACGCTATCGGACAAGCGTGTTGATGCGTGTCTATGTGTACGGCGAGAGCGGTCCTACGTTGGCCCAGTGCAGCCACTTGTCGAATGTCATCGGCAATGTGATCGAGGGAACCGAACTGTTTGCAGGGGGTTATACACTTGAAGTGTCCTCCCCCGGTCTTGATCGACCGTTGAAGACTTCCCGGGACTTTCGGTACCGGGTTGGCGAGACGGTCAAAATCGCCTTTGTCGATTCCAAACGGAAAGCAATAACGGCCGAGATCGTCTCCGCGACGGAGGATTCGGTCACGTTTCGCGAAAAGGACAAGGAATTCGATGTCCCGCTCGCGGAAATAGAGAGAGCAAAAATACAGTTTTGATGGAGTTGGTCTGATGGCATTCGACATGCTCGAAGCAATGACCCTGATCGCCCGCGAGAAGAATATCGATTTTGACGCGGTCGTGGAAACCCTGGAAGCCAGTTTGCTGGCGGCGGCGAAGAAGAAATATGCCTACACGGACAATATTACCTTCAAGTTCGACCGCAAAGCCAATGAACTGTCCATGATCGCCACCAAGAAGGTGGTGAACCAGGTGAACGACCCGAATATCGAGATCCCGTTGATCGATGCCAAAGAGCTCGATCCGGAAGCGCAGCTTGGGGATGAACTGGATATTTACCTGGATTACGAGTTTGAATTCGGTCGCAATGCGATCAATTCGGCCAAGCAGATATTGATCCAGAAGATCCGTGAAGCGGAGCATGAGCGGATATACAACGAGTTTATCGACAAGGTCGGCACGCTGGTCACCGGTGTGGTGCAGCAGATCGACAAGGGGAATGTGATCGTCAACCTCGGGCGCGGTGAAGCGATCCTTCTGGTCAAAGAGCAGATCCCGCGCGAGAAGTTCCGCCAGGGAGACCGTATCCGGGCGTACATTCTCGATGTCCAGAAGACGCCGCGCGGGCCGCAGATCATTCTGTCCCGTGTCAATAACGAGTTCCTCCGGGCGCTCTTTGCGCTTGAGGTTCCGGAGATCTACGAGAAGATCATCGAGATCCGGGCGATCGCCCGCGAACCCGGTGAAAGAGCCAAAATCGCGGTTTATTCCTCGGATGAGCGAATCGACCCGGTGGGTGCGTGTGTCGGGATCAAAGGGGTACGAGTGCAGAGTATCGTCCGCGAACTGAATAACGAGCGGATCGATATCGTGCCGTTTACTTCGAATCCCGAAGTATTCGTGACGCGTGCGTTGGCTCCGGCCAAGGTTACCGCGATCGACGTGTTCGATGCCGAGAAGAAGATGACGGTCGCCGTAGAGGATGAGAAGTTGTCGCTGGCGATCGGCCGTAATGGGCAGAATGCTCGGCTGGCGTCCCGACTGACCGGATGGAAAGTGAATATCCTCGCTGAATCCGAATACAACGACCAGAAGAAGCGTGAAGCTGAGATGCTGGTGCCGGTGGGAGATCTTGAGGGGATCGGTTCGAAAATACGCGACCGGTTGATCGAGGCGGATATCAGTTCGATCCAGCGATTGGCAGCTGCCTCGGTTGAGACGCTGATGAAGATCGAGGGGATCGGGCAGAAGACGGCGGAGACGCTGATCGAGCGAGCCAAGGAGCGGGTGGTGGAGATCGAGCGCGATCGACTTGCCGCTGACAAGCTGAGTGTGGCTACTTCGACAGTCTCAGTCGCCGATGACAAGCTGGCGGAGAGCGATCTCTTCCACACGGATGCGGAAATGGCCGCTGAAGAAGCAGCCGAAGAAGACGACGACGATGAAGATGATGATGATGACGAAGATGATGATACGGATGAAGAAGAAGCCGGGAGTGACGGCGAAGCGGAGGACGAGAGTAAAGGGAAGTAAGGGAGCATGAGCGTGGGCAGGCTTCGCGATGAAGCTGTCGACACGGAGTAAGCGGCCGCGCCAGTAAGGCGCGTGAGAGGACAGAAGGGATACGAGTAGTAAACGCATATGGCAGATATCACAACCGACCAGAAACGCATCTACGAGCTCGCGAAGGATTACAAGATCTCGTCGCCTGCGATGATGAAGATTTTGCAGGAGCTGGGTTTTGCGCCTAAGTCGCACATGTCCGTCGCCTCTCCGGAGATGATCACCGCAGTCGAGGGGAAATTCAATCAAGAGCGTCAGACTGCCAAGAAAGAGATGGAGCAGAAGACGCAGGCGAAAGAAGCGCGGGAGAAGGCGGCAGCCGCCGCTGCGGCAGGTCCGGTCGTGACGCCGCCATCGGCGCACACCCACACGCATACGCACGCCCCAAGTGCCCCGCGGACTCCTTCGGTTACCCCTCCGGCCACACCTGTTGTGGCGGAAGCTTCACCAACGCCGGTTCCGGGAGCGGCAGTCGCTATCGGCGGCATCAAGGTAAGCGATGGGAATACGCCGGTCGCCGGATTGATGCGGAAGATCGAAAAGAAGAAAAAGAAGAAAGAGCGTCGCCGCAAAAAGGACCGTCGTGATGTCGATCAGGCTGAAGTCCAAAAGGCGTTTCGCTCGACCATGGCCAACCTGAGCGGGACGAAGACCAAAAAGCGTTATCATCGCGGCCCGGATGACCGTCCGGATGCCGAAGGCACCGAAGCTGATGTCGTCGAAGTGAATGAATATATGTCGGTGGCTGAACTGGCCAACCTGCTCGACCATAAGCCGGCCGAAGTGATCGCCAAACTATTCGAAATGGGAATGATGGCGACAATCAACCAGCGTCTCGATATGGATACGATCGAGATGGTGGCCTCGGAGTTCGGCGTGGAAGTCAAGCAGCGGGCGGAGATCGGCGAAGAGTTCCGCGAAGAAGAGCATTCTGAGATGGCGACGCATCGCGCGCCGGTCGTCACGGTGATGGGGCATGTCGATCACGGCAAAACCTCGCTGTTGGATTACATTCGCAAGACCAACGTGGTGGCCGGCGAAGCCGGTGCCATTACGCAGCATATTGGTGCATATGAAGTGATGCACAAGAAGGACCGGATCGTTTTCCTGGATACTCCCGGTCACGAAGCATTTACGGCAATGCGTGCTCGTGGCGCGCATTTGACGGATATCGTGGTGCTGGTGGTGGCGGCCGATGAGGCAGTGATGCCGCAGACGGTGGAAGCTATCGACCATGCTCGCGCGGCCGGATCGCCGATCATTGTGGCGATCAACAAAATCGATAAGCCAGGAGCTAATCCGGAAAATGTCCGGACGCAGTTGTCGCACCACAATCTTCTACCGGAAGATTGGGGCGGCAAAACTATCATGGTTGAAGTGTCAGCCAAACAGGGGATAGGGATCGAGAAACTACTCGACATGATCCTGTTGCAGGCTGAAATGATGGATCTGAAGGCGGATGCAACTATCCGGGCGCAGGGTGTGGTTGTGGATTCACGTCTTGAGAAGGGACGCGGTCCGATCGCGACGGTTCTGATCCAGAAGGGGACCTGCAAAGTCGGCGACCCGATCGTGGCGGGGACATTCTACGGACGTATCCGTACTTTGTTGAACGACCATGACAAAAAGATATCAATCGTGTATCCGTCGACCCCGTCGCAGATAACGGGCTTGAATGGTGTTCCGCAGGCCGGAGACACCTTCATGGCGGTGGCGGACGATGCCGAGGCGAAAGAGATCGCCACCAAGCGGAGCCAGGTGAAGCGCGAGTACGAATCGCGCCGTCCGATGGGCCATGTGACGCTCGAAAGAGTCTTCGATCAGATCAAAGAAGGTCAGATCAAAGAAGTCCGCATGATCATTAAGGGGGATGTGGATGGCTCTGTCGAAGTGCTGTCTGATACACTTGGCAAGATCTCGACGAGCGAGGTGAAGACCAATATCATCCGTCGGGGTGTCGGTGCGATCACCGAATCGGACGTCTTGTTGGCGGCTGCGTCGAATGCGATCATCATCGGTTTCCAGGTGCAGCCGGATAGCCGGGCCCGTGAGATCGCGAGACGTGAAAAAGTCGATGTCAGAACTTACGATATCATTTACGAAGCGGAAGATGACGTTCGCAAAGCGCTCGAAGGGCTGTTGGCCCCGACGGTTTCCGAGCAGTTTGTCGGCGCCGCCGAAGTGCGGGATCTGTTCCGCGTACCGAAGGTCGGCGTGATCGCCGGTTGCTATGTGCGTGAAGGTAGGATCAACCGCAAAGATAAGATCCGCCTGACCCGCGACGGAAAGGTGATCTATACGGGAGTGATCGGATCGCTCAGACGATTCAAAGATGATGCCCGCGAAGTGAAAGAAGGATTCGAGTGCGGTATTGGGATCGAGAATTTCAACGATCTCAAAGTGGGTGACCGGATCGAAGCTTTCGAGCTGGTAGAAACCGCACGGACGTTACAGGCCTAGGCGGGCGATCAGAGAAGAAAGTACGTGCCGGGATGTTAGTGCAGCCCGGTCAGATATAAGAGACCATGAAACAATTCAAGCGTTCGGACAGGCTACAGGAGCAGATGTTGCGGGATGTTTCCACGCTTCTGGAGTCGCCGTTGCGGGAACAGGGTCCGGGGTTATTGACCTTTACCCGCGTGAAGATGACGAATGACCTTCGCTATGCAACCATCTACTATTCGTTCCTGGGAGATGCCGAGGCACGCAAGCGTGCGGAAGGGTATCTGGAGAGAGAACGAGGATGGATCCGGACGCAACTCGGGAGGAACCTTCGGGTTCGCAATATCCCCGAGATCACCTTTAAGTTTGATCCCTCGATCGAAGAGGGGATCCGCATCGAGCAGCTCTTTGCGCAGATCAGGAATGAAGGCAATAAAGACTCGTGATCTCATTACGGTGGCCATGCCGACCGCCGCAATCACTTCGATCTTAAAGGCGGCCGAGCGGGTCCTGGTGGTATCGCACATTGATCCCGATGGAGACGCGCTGGGAACGCAGTTGGCCTTTGGTGAGTATCTGAAAAGCCAGGGGAAGCAGGTCTTCCTGGTGCGCGATTCGGAGATCCCGGCCAAGTATCAGTTTCTATCCGGAATTGATGATATCCAGTTAACCAGCACGCTCCCCAAGGGATTTGCCGTTGATACCGCGGTAGTGTTGGAATGTCCGACCATCGCGCGAGTCGGTTCCGCTTCGGCGTATCTTATTCCTGGCGTCAGGATCATCAATATCGATCATCACCGGGATAACGATGCATTTGGTGAAGTGAATTGGGTAGATATCTCATCCTCCTCTGTTGGAGAGATGACGTACGAGTTTTTGAGCGCAGTTGGGCACCAGATCACACCGGAGGACGCGACCTGTTTGTATACGGCGATCCTGACCGACACCGGGCGGTTCCGGTATGCCTCGACCTCGCCACGGACGATGGCAATCGCGGGCGAGCTGATCGAATTGGGAGCCGATCCGCATTTGATCACGGAGAAGGTTTATTACAACATGCGCCCCTCGAGCATGAAGCTGACCGGCAAAGTGCTCAACAGCATCGAGTATTTTTGCATGGGGCGAGTCTGTATTCTCTCTTTGACGCAGGATATGCTGAAAGAGTCAGGAGCGGTGGAATCGGAGTCAGATGGGCTGGTAGATTTCACTCTCTTTACCGAGGGAGTGAAAGCCGGTGCACTGGTCAAAGAACTGCAGAACGGACAGACCAAAGTGTCGTTTCGTTCGCAGGATGGGATCAACGTGGCAGAGTTAGCCTACCGCTATGGCGGCGGCGGACACTTTAATGCCGCAGGGTGCACGATCCCGAAGCCTTTTGCTGAAGCGCGGGTGGAAGTTGCCCGCATGCTTTGTGAGGCTGATCATGGCGTGGCTTAACAAACATTCCGGAGTTTTACTGTTCGACAAACCGTCGGGCGTGACCAGCCATGATATGGTCTACCGCGTTCGTCGGATATTGCAGCAGCAGGAAGTCGGCCACACCGGGACGCTTGATCCGATGGCAACCGGGTTGCTGGTGATGTGCGTCGGAAGAGCGACCAAGATAGCGCAGTTCATTTCGAATCTTGAGAAATGCTATCTGGCGGAAGTGAAACTGGGGTTGAGTTCGGCAACGTATGATGCCGAAGGGCTCGATCCGCACGCCGTGCCGGTTGAGACATCGCACGTGACTGAGTCAGAGGTCCTGGCGGTGATGAATGGATTTCTTGGGACGCAGATGCAACAGGTCCCGGCGCATTCAGCGGTCAAGATCAACGGTCAGCATTTGTACGAGTTGGCTCGCAATGGACAGGAACTCGAGTTGCCGGAACGGGAAGTGACGATCACTTCGTTGCGGCTTGAGTCGTTTGCGGATGCGACGATCCGATTTGAAGTCTGCTGTTCCAAGGGGACATATATCCGGAGTCTGGCACATCAGATCGGGCAGCAACTGGGATGTGGAGCATATCTTTCAGCGTTAAGGCGAACCTCGGTAGGGCCGTTTTCGGTGCTGGATGCCGTCACGCCGATCCATCTGGCTCAACTGGCAGACGAAGGAAAAGCCGGCAGTGCGTTGATGCCGATCGATCAGGTCTTGCAGTTCGGCGCGATCTGTATACAGGATTCTTTCCGGCAGCAGGTTGGTTTTGGACGGATGCCCGCCTGGACTGATGTCAATCGGATCGAAGGCGTATTCGAGCCGGGAGATCGAGTGGTGATCAAGAGTATGGCCGGCGAAGTGCTGGCAGTCGGGATTGCAGGTTCGAGTTCAAACGAGTTTACGAAGCATGGTGGACAGCCGGTCTCGAGTTATGTGAGAGTATTGGCATGACGGCGCGATTTGTGTACGACATCGCGCAGTATCATCCGTCGTCGACCGGGGTTGTAGCAACGCTGGGGACGTTTGATGGGATACATCGCGGCCACCAGGCGATCTTCAGCCGCGTAAAGGAAGTGAGCAAAGCGAGCGGACTTCCGGCAGTGTTGGTGACATTCGATCCGCATCCGCGCTTTGTCGTGTCACCGGAACATGCGCCGTTGTTGCTGACGACCACGCCGGAGAAGGAAGAGTTCATACCGGCCTACTTTGACGGCCAGGTAGTGGTGCTTCCGTTCACGAAGGAGCTGATGAATCTGTCGGCGGAGGAATTCGTCAAGCAGATACTGCTGGATAAGCTGGGAGTAAAAAAGCTGATTGTCGGATATGATCATGCCTTTGGCAAAAACCGAAGCGGCAACACGACGGAGCTTCGTCGGATGGCCTCGGTCTACGGGTTTGAGTTGGAGGTAGTTGAACCGGTGATCATCGATGGTTCGGCGGTATCCTCGACGCGGATCCGCAATGCGATCCAGGGAAATTCATACGCTGAGGCACTCGACCTGCTCGGGCATAATTATGCGATCTACGGAACGGTAGAGCGCGGGATCGGCCTGGGGCGGAAGTTGGGGTATCCGACGGCGAATGTTAAATATAGTCCGATGAAACTTCTCCCGCCCGAGGGCGTCTATGCCTGCTGGGTTGAAATAGACGGCGAGGACAAGTGCGGGATGATGTTTATCGGAACGAATCACTTTAATCCATCGGGACGGGTGACGGTCGAAGCAAACTTGTTTGAGTTTGACCGGGATATCTACGACCATGAGATATCGGTTTACCCGACCCATTTCGTGCGATCCAACCAGCGGTTCGACTCAACGGCCGCATTGGTATCGCAGATCGAGCAAGACAAAATCAATGTTATGAGAATACTATCTAAAGGAGCAGAGAAATGCCAGTAACGAAAGAGCAGAAGGCGAAGGTGATCGAGCAGCATCGGCTGCACGGGACCGATACCGGCTCACCCGAGGTTCAGATCGCGCTGTTGACGGAACGGATCAACATGTTGACTGAGCACATGAAGACACACAAGAAGGATTTTCACACCCGCCACGGCCTGTTGAAGCTGGTCGGACAGCGGCGTCGCCTGTTGGATTATCTCAAGGATCGCGATATCGTAAGCTATCGCGCGGTACTTGGTGAACTTGGTCTGCGGCGATAACAAAGGAACTGAACACATTTATGGCACATAGAGTAGAATTTGAAATTGGCGGCCGGACGATGATCATCGAAACCGGCAAGATGGCGAAACAGGCGAACGGCGCCGTGACGGTACAGTATGCGGACTCCATGGTGGTCGCGACGGTATGCGCGATGCAGGAGCCCAAGGAAGGGCAGGACTTCTTCCCGCTGACAGTCGAATATCGTGAGAAGTCATACGCCGCGGGTAAGATCCCGGGCGGGTTCTTCAAGCGTGAGGGGCGTCCGTCGGAGAAGGAGATCCTTTCCGCGCGTATTATCGATCGCCCAATCCGTCCGCTTTTCCCGGACGATTATTATGGCGAAACGCAGATCATCTGCTACGTCATATCACACGACCAGAAAAACGACACCGACATCCTTGGGTTGATCGGGTCGGCCGCGGCGATCGCGGTATCGGATGTTCCGATGCAGAAGACGATCGCCGGCGTGCGCGTAGGCCGTATCGACGGGCAGTTTGTGATCAATCCGACGATCGACACACTTGAGGAAGCGGATATCAATATCACGATGGCCGGCTCTGCCGATAGTATCGCGATGGTCGAAGGCGCGGCGGGCGAGGTCTCGGAAGAGGATATCATCCAGGCGCTGATGTTCGGTCACGAGCATATCAAACAGGTGGTCGCGCAGATCGAGAAGCTGGCGGCGATGGTAGGGAAGAAGAAATTTTCCTATACGCCGGTGGTGAAGGATGCGGCGATCGAAGCTCGCGTCAAAGAACTCGCCGGCAAGAAGTATGACGATTTCAACCGGATCGCCGACAAGGATACTCGTCGGGAGTCCAAGCGGGCCCTGAAGAAAGAGATCCTTGAGACGTTGAAGCCTGAGTTCCCGGACAAAAAGAACGCGATCAATAACGTTCTGGAAGAGCTGGATTCTCACTCGATGCGCTCGATGATCCTGAATACGGGTAAGCGAATCGATGGCCGCGGGCCAGATGACATTCGCGAGATCACCTGCGAAGTGGGCGTGCTTCCGCGCGCGCACGGCTCGGCGTTGTTCACACGTGGACAGACGCAGGCGTTGGTGGCCGTGACCCTGGGGACCAAGATGGATGAGCAGCGATTGGACGAACTCGAAGGCGAGTCGACCAAGAGCTATATGCTGCATTACAACTTCCCGCCGTTCTCGACTGGCGAGACGAAGATGATCCGCGGCACCAGCCGTCGTGAGATCGGTCACGGCAATCTTGCCGAGCGGGCGTTGATCCCGGTGATCCCGTCGGAGATTCACTTCCCGTACACGGTACGAGTGGTGTCCGATATCATGGAATCGAACGGTTCGTCCTCGATGGCGACGGTCTGCGGAGCATCGCTGGCGTTCATGGATGCCGGTGTGCCGATCAAGACGGCGATCGCGGGCATCGCGATGGGGTTGATCCAGGAAAACGACAAGACGGTCGTGTTGACCGATATTCTCGGTGACGAGGATCATTTCGGCGACATGGACTTCAAGGTAGCCGGTTCGAAAGATGGCGTCACTTCGATCCAGATGGATATCAAGATCCAGGGATTGGATGTTGAGACGATGCGGACGGCGCTTGATCGCGCCCGGGTCGCGCGTTTGAGTATTCTGGACAATATGAATCGCACGATCTCGAAGCATCGCGACCAGTTGTCCGAGTACGCGCCACGCATCCTGATACTGAAGATCAATCCGTCGAAGATCGGTGAGGTGATTGGCCCCGGTGGCAAGGTGATCCGCGCGATCATCGAAGAGACCGGCGCGAAGATCGATATCAGCGATGACGGCACGGTGTTGATCGCCTCGGTCGACGGCGAAGCCGGACGTCGCGCATTGGCCCGCGTCCAGGAGATCGTCGAAGAGCCGGAGATCGGCCGGACATACAATGGTCTGGTGCGACGGATCGCCGAATTCGGCGCGTTTGTCGAGATCCTTCCGGGGACCGATGGTCTGGTGCACATTTCCGAGCTGGATGTCAACCGCGTTCGTCGCGTGGAAGATATCTGCAAGGTGGGTGACCGGATGGAAGTGAAAGTGATCAATGTCGACGGTGACGGGAAGATCCGCCTCTCTCGCAAAGCGCTCCTGACGCAGAAGCAGGATGCCTAGGCGAGAAGCCGCGATATGGTCGCACACAAGAAGCATTCTATCACAGATGGCAGCGTATATCGCAAGACGGAGCTCAGAAATGGGCTCCGTATCGTTACGGAGACGCTGCCATCAGTGCGTTCGATAGCGATCGGCGTCTGGGTTGATGTCGGATCGCGAAATGAGACACCGGAAGAGAATGGGCTTTCCCATTTCGTGGAGCATATGCTGTTCAAGGGGTCGCACAAGCGATCAGCACGGGAATTGGCAGCAGCTCTGGAAACGCTAGGCGGTTCCCTCAACGGCTTCACTTCGCGCGAACAGACCTGCTATTATGCCCGGGTTCTCGATGAACATCTGCCGATAGCGGTGGATGTCCTGGCGGATCTGACCTGCAATGCGACATTGACTGCACAGCATGTCAATCGCGAAAAGCAGGTTGTCTGCGAGGAGATCAAAGAGGCGCTGGATAATCCTTCGGATAAGATCCACGATGTTTTCTCGCGTACCTTCTGGGGGAAACACCCCTTGGGTCAGCCGATCATGGGATCGCAGGAGATCATCAAGGGGTTGACTCGTCCCGGAGTGGTTGATTTCGTCAAGAAGAACTATCGCGCCGAATCGATCGTGATCGCGGCATCTGGGTCGATCAGTCATGAACGAATAGTCGCGCTGGTAAAGAAGCATTTCAAATTCGGCGAGGGGGCATCGGCGCCCGCGCCTCGTGCAAATGAACCGGCGACACTGAAGATCAATATCGAGTCGAACCGTTCCAAGCAGACGCATGTTTGTATTGGCTTCCCGGCGTTGCCATATGAATCCACCGAGCGGATGACCTTGCTGGCGCTCAGTTCATATCTGGGCGGCGGGATGTCCTCGGTGTTGTTCCAGAAGATCCGAGAGGATCGTGGGCTGGCGTATTCGGTGTATACCTTCAATGATTTCTATCGCGATACCGGAATATTCGGCATCTATCTCGGGACAGACCAAAAGCATCTCAACAAAGGTGTCGACTTGATCCTGACCGAGTTGAAGAATATGCGGAAGAAAAAGCTGGCGACCTCGGATCTGAATAAGCTCAAATCGCAGATGAAGGGGCATTTGATCCTGAGCCAGGAATCGACGAACAGCCGAATGAATCGGCTGGCACGCCAGGAGTTGCTGATCGGCGGCTATCAGCCGTTGACCGATATGGTCACGGAGATCGAAGCAGTATCGGCAAAGCGGTTGCAGGATCTGGCGAATCGAATATTCGATGAATCCCGCGCGGTAGCGGCGGTGCTGGGGCCAGTCCCCAAAGGCGCTTTGGATGGCGCATTCTGACCGAGTGACTCAATCAGGAGTCGAGCACGCGGCGCCAGCAGTCTTGGTTTTTCACAAGCTGCAGGCGTCGTTTTCGTTTGGGGCTACTAATTACTCGCCAAAACGATTCGCAAAATTGCTCCATCGGCTGAACTCAAACGGGACCAGGTTCACGGTGACGTTTGATGACGGATACCAGCACTTGGCAAACAATCTTCCAGCCCTCATGGACCGATACCAATTTCATCCGACCATATTCGTGCCGACCGGATGGATCGGAAAACCAAATAGCTGGGATTACAGTCATTGGTTTCGACGCGAGCCGCATTTGGAACGTCGAGAGATCCGGGAACTGGCAAATATTGGAGTGATATTCGGTTCGCATGGGCATAGTCATGTTGACCTGACCGCGGCATCGGAGCGGAAGCTCAAGATGGAATTGCGACAGTCGCGTGAGATTCTGAGCGATCTGGCGGCCAGAGAGATCACGGCAATCAGTTATCCGTTCGGGCGCCATAATGAGATGGTGCTTGAGGCGGCGGAATGGGCAGGTTATACGGCCGGATATACCATGACATTGCCGATGTCGAGCGATCATGTGCTATCCCAGGGGCGCATTCCGGTGTATGGATATGACACGATGTTGACGATCCGGAATAAGATGGGTCAGGGAGTGTGGCATCGGATCGAGGCTCTCAAAGTCTCCATTACCAATCAGTTATCGGGTGGGACAATCCTCCTCAACCGCATGCGGCGGTTGGACTAAACTCTTGCGGGTGATTGCCGTTCTTACTACCATAGGTTCTTGAGGTTACTGAAGGAAAAGGTATGACAACACCGATAAAAACGGGACAAAAATACGATTTCGCCGCAATCGAGGCGAAGTGGCAGGCACGCTGGGAGAAAGATCAGGCTTTTCGCGGTTCCGATTCTCCTGACCCCAAGAACAAGTTTTACATGCTGGTTATGTTCGCGTATCCCTCCGGAGATATCCATATGGGGCATTTCCGGAATTATATCATTGGTGATGCGGTAGCGCGCCTCCAGATGATGCTGGGGAAGGAAGTAATCTACCCGTTTGGTTGGGACGCGTTCGGGTTGCCAGCAGAGCGCGCGGCGATTCAGCGGAATATTCATCCATCGGAGTGGACGGAGAAGAATATCGGGGTATCGCGGTCGACGCTTCAGAAGGTAGGAATCGCGTTTGACTGGTCGCGCGAAGTGGTGACCTGTGCCCCTGACTATTACAAATGGACCCAGTGGATTTTCATCCAGTTGTTCAAGCAGGGGAAGGCGTACCGGAAACGGGGGTTCGTTAATTGGTGCCCCGAGGACAAAACGGTCCTAGCAAATGAGCAGGTAAAGGAAGGTCGCTGCGAACGGTGTGGGACCCTAGTCGAAAAGAAAGACCAGATGGGATGGTATTTCAGGATCACCGACTACGCTGACCGTCTGATCGACGACCTGGACAAACTGCCGGGTTGGCCGGAGAATGTCCGGACGATGCAAAAGGAATGGATCGGGCGCTCCTATGGGTTGGAGGTCGACTTTAAGATCGAGGGGTCGGGGGAGAAGCTGGCAATTTTCACGACCCGGCCAGATACGATCTTCGGTGTGACGTTTATGGCGATCTCGCCGGAGGCCGAGCTGTTGCAGAAGCTGGAGCTGGCGCCGGAGTATGCCCTGAAGGTCAAGGAGTACCAGAAGCTGGTTGCGGGGCGGTCGGATATCGAACGGGCGGCGGCAACGTTGGAGAAAGACGGTGTCTTCACCGGCAAGTACGCAATCAACCCATTTAACGGTGAGCGGGTTCAGCTCTGGGTAGCTGATTATGTATTGGCCGGCTATGGGACCGGGGCTGTGATGGCGGTTCCTGCGCATGACACACGTGATTACGCTTTCGCCAAAAAGTATGGCATTCCGATTAAAGTAGTGATTTCGCATAGCACAGCTATGTCGCTGGATGCCGATGCGTTAGCTGACGAGTTCACGGAAACTGGTCCGATGGTCAACTCGGGACAATTCGACGGGAAATCCGGGGAAGAGGCTATCGCGGCAGTTTCGCTATTTGCCGAGGGACAAGGGTTTGGGCGTCGGAAGGTGAACTACAAGTTGAAGGATTGGTCGATCTCCCGCCAGCGTTACTGGGGGGCGCCGATTCCAATCATTCATTGCACCACATGTGGTGAGCAGCCGGTTCCGGATGAGCAGTTGCCGGTGGTGCTTCCGAAGGTCGAAAACTATATGCCGAAGGGGCGGTCGCCGCTGGCGGATGTCCCGGAGTATATCAATACCAGATGTCCAAAATGTGGCGGCAGGGCTGAGCGGGATCCTGATACGATGGATACGTTTGTCTGCTCGTCGTGGTATTTCCTCCGGTATTTGGACCCGAAGAATTCGGCGACGCCCTGGGATAAGGACAAGGCGCGTCGCTGGATGCCAGTCGACCTGTATATCGGCGGGATCACCCACGCGACCGGCCATTTGATCTATTTCCGGTTCTTCACCAAGTTCCTGAAGGATATCGGGTGGGCCGAGTGCGAGGAGCCGGCGCTTCGGTTGTTCAATCACGGGATGGTCATGGATGCCCATGGCGAGGTGATGTCGAAATCCAAAGGGAATGTGGTTTCACCGATCACGCTGATGGAAAGCCGCGGGACCGACGTGACCAGGCTGGCGATGTTTTTCACGGCGCCCTCGGAAAAAGAGGTGCTCTGGAGCTCGGATTCTATCACCGGGGTGGAGAAGTTCGTCCTGAACCGGATGGTGCCGATCCTCAAGGAGTATCGCGGCTCGCGACCAGACTTAAAGCGATACTTTAACCTCGAGAAACTGGACGCGGACGAACGGTCGATCTATGTAAAGCTGAACCAGACGATCAAGCGCGTTTCAGAGTCGTTCGAGCGGCTGCAGTTTAATGCGGCGATCGCGGCAATTATGGAATTGACGCGGGATTACGACTCGACCAAAATCAAGACTGATGAACTAAATGACCAGATAGTACTGAAATCGGTCCAATTGATAGCGCCGCTGGCGCCGCATTTGGCCGAGGAGATCTGGGAATCAGCCGGGTTCAGCCAATCGATTTTCAAGTCGAGCTGGCCGGAATATGATCCGGCGGCGATTGTCGGCGATACGATCGAGATCGCGGTCCAGGTGAATGGGAAACTTCGGGATTCCGTGACAGTTCCGGCCGACGCGGATCAGGCACTGGTAGAGGCGGCGGCATCTGAGAGTCAGAAAGTCCGTGGTTTTACCGATGGGAAGCAGATACTGAAGAAGATATATGTGCCGGGGAGACTCCTTAATATAGTGGTGAAGGGTTAGGGAGCGGCCTCAGGTTCGAACTATCAGATACCCGGTCAGTCAGGCCGGGTTTCTTTTTGGTGTACGGGTTAACATAATATATCTTATAGGACGCACCAACCAATCTCAAGGATAAGGTTCGCAGGTGGCTCGGTGTTTGGAGTCGGGCGGTGAATCAATCCCTACTTTGACGTCCCCCTTCGTGTCATACAAACGCCCGAGGTGATCACAAGCTGTGATGTCTAATCCGGGTTTTTCCAGGCCCTTGCGCGTTTGAGGTGTGTCCTGTTTTTGGGGAGTTTTTTGGAAATGTAATACGGCGTGCTGGGCATGAAAAAAGCCTCCTATATAAAGAGGCTTCAGGCTTGAGCACTAGCGAGCGTATTACGTTTTTTTGGAGCGAGGAGTCTTAGACTTTGTCTTCGTACGAGCGGCCTTGGGTTGAACGACCGGCTCTCCCCCGCCTATTTCCTTGAATCCCCACGTGGCCAGTTTGCGAGCTTCGCGGAAGCGGGTCGAACCGCCAGGGGCTCCGAGGACGACCAAAGTCAGCTTGTGGCCGCCGGCATCCTGAACCATGGAAGCGAGACAATAGCGAGAAGCATCGATATAGCCGGTTTTGCCAGCCAACACGCGATAAGGGGCATCCATCATGCGATTGGTGTTGCCGAGCTGAAGGCTGTAGGTCTTGCGACCCCGCTTGATATAAACCGTCTGCTTTTTGAGGGCCGTGATTCTTGCGATCTCAGGATAGGTGTAGGCGTGATGCAGAATGATAGCGACCTCATGAGCGGTTGAGACATTGCGTTCGTCGAGACCAGTCGGATCGAAGAAGACAGTATGGTCGAGGCCGAGGGCGCGGACTTTGGTGTTCATCAGGTCGACAAACGAGGTCAGTGAACCAGCGGTGGCTCTCGCCAGAGCTCGGGTGGCGCGGTTGTCGGATATCATTAATGAGGTATAGAGCAAGTCACGGAGCGAAAGCTCATGACCCGGCCGTAAACGAGAGAACGACGACTTGACGGCATCTTCCTTACTGACCGACTGGCGGGCGTTGAAGTCCTTGACATTATCCAGTACCACCATCGCCGCGACCAGTTTACTGATCGAGGCGATCGGGTGAGTCATTTCCGCGTTTTTAGCGTAGAGGACATCGCCATTTTCATAGTTGACCAAAATGGCGGAGCGGAGATTGAGGCGTGGACCATTGGCCTTGACGGTCTCGAAATCAAAGGCGTAGTTCCCTGCCGTGACCAGTTTGGCCTCGACATGGTTGGCGCCCTCGAGCACATCGATCTGATTAAACGCCAGCAGGAGAATTCCTGCCAGGACGATCAGAACTTTGCTGATCCAGGAGGCGAGCCTCATGCTTTCATTGTCCTATCATTCCAGAACATAGTCCCACAATAGTAATACAGTTTAATATCGAATCCACTTAATAACTTCGGCCAAAGTGGCTCTTTTTCCATACATTAATATGCCAACGCGGAAGATCTTGCCCGCCACCCAGATAACGCCGATGGTGGCGGCGATCACGATGAGGAATCCAAGAATGATCTGCAACATAATGGGCGAAAAAAGAGAGAACGCGCCGGCACTGGAAGCCATGAAAGCGACGCGCATCATCATCATGGTCGGAGTGAGAATCGGAATAAACGAAAGCACTACCGGTAGTGTTGAATTTGGATCCTGCATAACGCGGAAGCCGATGATGATGGGGAGAATGAGCGCCATGATGATGGGGAAATGGAAATTCTGCGCTTCTTTCTCCGTGGTGCAGATCGCGCCGATGACGGCATAAATGGTCGAGTAAAGCAGGTAGCCGGAGACCAGGAAGAGCGTGAAAGCGATGGCGACATACGGATTAAAGAATGAGGAGGTCATGGCGGGGTCGAGTTCCATGGCGAAGATACTTGCGCCACCCATGAAGATCCCACCCATAAGCATCCAGGCCGCAACAGAAGTAAAGGTGGCGCCGCCGAGTCCCAAGACTTTTCCCATCAGGAGTTGGAACGGAGTGACGGAGGAAACGAGCACTTCCATGATGCGGGTGGTCTTTTCTTCGATGACGGAGCGCATCACCTGCATCCCGTATCCGAGGATCATGCCGTACATGGTCATGACAAACAGCATCATGGAGAAGTACTTGAATTTGATCGAGACCTCTTTTCCCTGGGTGTTCATCAAAGAGAGGTCGATCCGTTCGGTCAGTTGCATGATAGAATCGACCGGCAGATTGACGTTTGAGAGATGCAGTTTCCTGGTCGAGAAGCGATTGGAGATGATGTTCTCAAATCGGGAGAGGCTGACGAAATCATCACTGTTCGTAATGGCATATACACTAGTATCGGTCAGCGAGGCGTTTTTGACGACCAGGGCGTATTTCAGCTCTTCCTCATTCACCAGATGATTTACGGAATCGAGCATGGGAGTGGCGTTGGCAAACTGTTCAGGCGGAGCAACCACCAGGTCGATATCATAATACGGTGCCGTGGAATCATCGGGGAGACGGAATTCCGCCAGATCGGAGGCAATCTCTTGTCCGACGCCCGTTCCGGAGAAATCAATGACGGCCATGGATTCGGTGCTGCTGGCCTTCTTTTCAGCGATAAGCGACGGGATAAAGATGAATGCGGCCATGATGGCCGGGGTCAACAGGAGTCCGACGATGAAGGATTTCTTTTTGACGACCTGTTCGTATTCGTTCTTGGCTATTATCCAGATCTTAGACATTGGTCACCTCCTGACCCTGCATTTCCTTGGGATCGACTTTGGCCAGTTCGATGAAGATGTCGTAGAGCGAGGGTTCAACAATAGCGAACCGTCGAACAGAGACCTTTTCGATTATCGCCCGAAGGATGTTGCTTGGATCGGCTCCCTGGGCGAGGCGGAGTTCCATATACCGATTGAAGTCGGAGACGGCGGCGACACCGGGAATTGACCCAACAAAAGAACCATCGCCATCGATCTCGATCTGCACGGCGTTTTTGCCGAAGCGGGCCTTGATGTCGGTGAGTTTGCCATCGATCACTTTCTGGCCCCGCGAGATCATGCAGAGGTTATCGCAGAGTTTTTCGGCCTGTTCCATGACATGGGTTGAAAAAAGGATCGTGGTGCCGGCCCGTTTTAAGTCGAGGATGATATTCTTGATCAACTCGGTATTAAGCGGATCGAGGCCGGAGAAAAGCTCATCAAGAATGAGCAGTTCCGGTTCATGAACGATGGTGGTGATGAATTGCAGTTTCTGCTGCATCCCCTTGGAGAGTTCCTCGACTTTGCGGGTGCGATAGCCGGAGAGCTGCATGCGTTCGAGCCAAGGGTCGATCTTGGGGCGGGTTTTCTCGGGGGAATACCCTTTCAGCTCGGCCATATAGATGATGACCTGCTCGAGGGTCATTTTCTTGTAGAGGCCGCGTTCCTCCGGAAGATAACCAATATGGTTGGTAAAATCGTTGGGGCGTTCGTTGCCGTTAATGCGGATCTTTCCTGAATCGGGGGCGGTGATGTTCATTACCATGCGGATGGTAGTGGTCTTCCCTGCTCCGTTCGGGCCGATGATGCCGTAGATGGCACCACGCGGGACCTGGAGCGAGAGGCGCTCCACCGCGACTTTGCCGTCGTACTCTTTGCGTATCTGATCCAATTCAAGGTACATGGGCGTCCCGTGTTCGCTTTCTTTGGTTAGGGTTTATCAGTATGGGTAGTGCCAGAGGCGGCCGTCAACAAAAACAGGCAATCAGCGGTCGAGATTGAGCCGCTTAATGAAATCGAGTGCGTTGGATGCTGCTTTGCCATCGTAACAGTTGTTGAAATATACGTATACTCGGGCGACCTTGTTGCGGATCGCCTCGATTCGTTGCCGCCATTCTTCGAGTTCGGACTCCGAATAAAGGTAGTTGTAGCGCTGTTCGCCGGACACCCACCAGCCATCGGCGTTTCGTCCATGCAAACGAACATACGCGGTGTCCGTGGTAAGGTGAACCGAGCGGTCCATCAGGCCGGGAAGGTCGGGTTCATCGACGGAAACGTAGCCGACCCCTTCCCTTCTCATTTTTTCAACCACCGATATACTACTCCAGCTACTGTGGCGATATTCAACGAAAAGTTTGGCAGGCGCGACCGCCTCGCAGCAGGCAAGCAGATGCGATTCAGCCTCCGGGGACCGTTTGAAAGAATAAGGGAATTGAGCAAGCAGACCGGCCAGCTTGCCGGAATCGACCATAGGGCGAATTGATTCTTTGAATGCGTCGATCTCAGAGGCCATGCTGTTGCGGTGGTGAGTGAACGATTGGGGAACTTTGACCATAAAATCAAAGCCGGGAGGTGCCTTTTTCACCATGTTGTACATGACGGCCGGATGTGGGATGCGGTAGTAAGTTGAATTGATCTCGACTGTCGGAAAGTGCTGAACATAATAGTCGAGCATTTTCCCTTTGGGGATATGGTAGGGGTAGAACGGGCCGATCCAGTCGGCAAAGCTATAGCCAGAGGTACCGACGCGGATGTCGGCGGATTGAATCAGATCGGACTGCATGAGCGGAATATAATGGGAAATCGCGGGAAAAAGTATGGTTGGAGGTGGGGTGGTTATTAGATGTGATATTCAGACTTCCCTCATCCGGCGCTTCGCGCCACCTTCTCCCAGAGGGAGAAGGGAAATTGTCAAAGGTCAGGGTTTGGATAGTTTCTGGAATTTGACTTTGCCGCATTTTGGGCAGATCCACTTGCGCTGTTTGTGAAAGCTTCTCCCCTGCTCTTTCATTCCGATCTTGCATTTACGGCAGAGCATCGGGTCCTCTCCCCTATCGCAAGAGTCCGAGAAAATCGGAGAGAAGGAATTCGGCACGTCCGATAAAGGTGGACATCCGGGACATGACCGTATAGCCGAAAGTGGCGCCAAAAAAGATCATCAGAAAGTAGGTGCCGATCTTAGATGAAATACCGAGAGCTCCGGTTTGTGGTCGGCTGAAATAGAAGTATGAAAGTGTGGCGAATAGCCCGATCACGACGATCAGACCGGAGACGCTGATTTCTCCGGTGCCTCCCACCGTGCTGAAAACTGTGTCATTCATTTGATTGAGGATGCGTGGGCCAAGCATGGCCGGGATCGCTGCGCCGGCACCGGAGCCGATCAGGATAGCGAGCGGAATGCGGGAGATCGGAGCGGCTTTGGGGAAAATGCGCGCGAACATCATGAGCGCGAGAATTAACGGAAAGACGAGTGAGAGTTTGCCATCGGCAAGCGGTTCAACCAGCAAGTCCATGACTGTGCTGGTCCAGGCGATGACGAGGGCGTAGCCGATGGAGACACCGACTAGCAGATATTCGGCCATTTTGTAGACCGGATTGTCGCGATAGAGGAAGGTGAGTATCGCGATAGTGAGGATAGCGGCGATGAGGGTGTTGATATCCATCAGGCTCCCCTCCGTCGCGCGATGAAATAGATAACATTCCCGGCGAGGATCAGCAGGAGGACGTATACATGGGCTGAAGCCTGAGCCAACATGCCACGCAGCCCTCCCCCACTCTGTCCGGAAAGCGTCTCATATTCGGCGGCACCCCGGAGTCCGCCGATCAGGGCATGCAATTGGCCGGATGAAATGTACGGATCGTAGGTGGTGACCATGGCGGCGGTCATGGCTGAAGTGATGGTTACGCCAAAACGAGATTGGCCATATTCTATCCAGTGGACCGCCATGTTGCCATCGCCAATGGAGACGACCGCGTTTACTTGCGAGTAATTAATTATCCCAGACAGGAGAGCGAGTGAGTCATACGGATGTCCCAGATAGTCCTGCGGGAAGGTTTTCTGAAGTGATTCTCCCATTGAGAGTATGGCCGCGATGTACTGCGGTTTGAATCCGAGATAGACCCAGTCGGAGCCGTACTGCTTATTCTGCTCATGCGCCACCATATCCATCAGGCGATAGCCAATGCCGGTACCCTCGGCCAACAAGGCGAGTCCGACAATACGGTGCCCTTTGCTGAAGGAGTGACGAAGCAGGGCGAGAGCGGCAGGTCGGATCTCCGGAAGCGAAGAGGATTCATGGTCGAAGGAATAGATCAAGGTTGAGCCTTCAGGAAGTGAGTCGATGTAGGCATGCATCCGTCGGGTTTCCTCGGAGATGGAAACCTCGGGACGAATACCGAGAAGCATCGAGCCAAAAACGACAACCAGGAGACCGAGGAAGGTGTAGTGTCTGGGTTCGAGTTTCATCTTCCACCTCCCAGCCAGGTACGCTCAATGCCGATGATCACGCGAAGCGATGTAGTGAGTGAGCCGAGGCCGATGCCGATCAGAATGGCACGTCGAGCAGCCATAGATGGGTAACTTCGGACCCAATCGGCGGTGGAGATCAAGGCGTTGGCGATCTCCCCTTCGGCCCATGAGCGGCTCATCAGTATGAGGACGGCTGAGAGCAAAAGGACAGCCGCCGGGAGTGAGCGTGCGCGAAAACCACGGAATGAGGCCGAAGCGACAAAAAAGGCGAGCAAGGCGAAGACAGTAGACTGCATCGGGACCTGGATATTCTCGAAGGTCCACATAAAGGGTGAGCCGACGTTGATGCCCCAGATGATGGCGCAGACCGGCATGGCAAGCAGGCCGATAATCGAGACGACGCGATAGATCGTGTCGTTGCCGCGCTGGATGTTTTTCAGGTTAACCCGGAGGAATGAGATGGTCCCGACGATCAGAGCGGAGGCATATATCAGTTGCCAGTATTCAGTGGTAATCGAAAGCGTAATGGCGCGCGCGGTCGGGTGTGGCGAAAAAAATAGTAGAAACATGGCGATGCCAAAGATGGCACAGACGATCTGGGCAACGCGGCGTGACATTAGAACTTCCACCAGGTTGCAGTGGGGATAATCCAGGCGCAGATTATCGACGCAATCAGCACCAAAACGATGATAACTTTAAGCATATCCTGCGCGCGCACTGAAGCGAGGATCGCCCGGTCACCGGAGAGGTATCCGGAAGCGGCGAAAAGCTCCTCGCCGATCAGGGTGTAGTCGCAGGCGACGATGAAGAAAGCGAGCTGGATGGTTGAGTCGGTTCCGGCGATCTGAATGGCGCCGACTGAATTGCCAGTTTCAGCAATGATAAGCGATTCAGCCTCAAAGGTACCAAGCAGAAGGACAGCGGCCGGGTGCTGTCGGCTGATCATCCCCTCTACTGCGGCGGCGTAGCCGAATTGAGAGGTAGAAACAAAGCGGATGTCGTCTTCGCGGAAGCGGTCCGGGTAGCCGGTGCGGACGTAGCTTTCGCGGATCACTTCCTGAGCGACCGACTGGATGACCGGGTCATGTGTCGGATACAGCAAGCGGCAGTCATATTGGGCGGTTTTTTCTGCGACCTGGCCAAGAATATTCATAGAGGCGATGGTAGTCGGACGCTGGATATCTCCCCCCCATCCAGGAGTAAAAAGAACCGGACGGGCCATTTCGGTGGCGCGGCCGATGGCATCATCAACCGCTCGCAGGCCGGCGATGGGACGTGGAC
The DNA here is from genome assembly GCA_016708025.1 of bacterium. Taxonomy (NCBI): domain Bacteria; species bacterium. The sequence continues at coordinate 1,089,690 of JADJGQ010000001.1, forward strand.
GATATTTGTCACGGCTGGCTTTGTGATAGGTGGTATAAAGCACGACGATGATCGCAATGATCGCGGCGATCAAGGTGGGGAGTTTGACGATGTCAAACCACGGATCAGGAGTTGGCGGAACCAGCAGGATCATGGAGTGACTTTAGACCTGTTGGAGACTGAAAGCAACTAAAGTTTTTTTTCTTTCGCCGGTGCTGGTGAGAGTCTATATTTTGGCCGCAAAGCAAAGAGGAATATCCGCATGTACCGTATGCTCGTTATTGTATTCGCGATTCTGCTGGTGAGTCTGTCGGCGACGGCCGCTACGACAATCGAGTGGTGGCAATTCTGGACTGATCCGGGGATCAAACCGACGATCGATTCGCTGGTCGAGGCGTTTGAAAAGGGGAATCCGGATATCCAGGTAAATGTCACAGATCTGACCTGGGCGAACGGCCAGGAGAAGATTGTGATCGCGATGGCTTCGGGGACAGGGCCCGACGTGATGGAGTTGGGGTCGGATTGGATCGCGCAATTTGCGGATAAAGGGCATCTGGCGGAGATCGGTTCGGATATGTCGGCAGATAGCGGTGAGTTTTCCGGTTGGTCGATGTCGACATATCAGGGGAAGCTGTACGCCAAACCATGGATATTGGGGACGCGGGTCTTGTTCGCCAATCGCGACCTGCTAAATAGAGCTGGGCATAAACAGGATTTTGTGCCGGTTGAGTTGGTGCAGTGGCGCGATGCGATGAACAAGATCGCCAAGCTGGGGCCCGGGATCTAAGGATGGGGCTCTAATGTGGCAGAGAAGCATCGACTCTATAAGAAATTTCTCCCGTTCTTCTGGTCATGGGGCGGGCAGATATTCACGGAAGATGGGAAGTATTGCATCATATCGTCGGAGGATGCGATCGCCGCTCTGACTTTCTACAAGCGGATCCATGACTCAATCAGTTTTGTGGGGGATCAGCGGTCGATCGAGGATGCGTTTTTGGATGGCAAGATCGGGTTTATCATTTCCGGAGATTGGCTGTTGAAGCGAGTCGAACTAGAAAAGAGGAATATCAATCTTGCGGCATTCCTGATGCCGGGCTGGGGATTCCCGGGACGGTCGTTTTTGGGAGGTGAGTTTTTGGCGGTGAATGCAAAATCCTCCAAGAAGGATGCATCGATAAAGTTCATTGATTTCATGACTTCGCCTGAAGCGCAATTGGCGTTCTGTAGGGCCAACCGTTCAGCCAACCCATCGAGCAAAGTGACTCAGAAGGACGCGTATTTTTCATCGAATCCGATCCTGGATGTATTCATCAAGCAGATGAGGAATTCGATTCACCCACCGGTTGACCCAAACTGGCCGGCGTATGAGGATGCGATCGAGGCGGCGGTAGAGGACGCACTGTTTGGCAAGGGTCTCCCCGCTCAGGCGCTCCGAGACGCCAACAACAAGATCATGGAGATCAAGCGGCGGAATGCGAAGCCATAAGTTCATTGCCTATCTCTATACCCTTCCGTGGGTGGTGACCTTCCTCCTCTTTTGGACCTTCCCCCTCATCTATTCCTTCCTGATGGGGTTTACCGACTATCAGTTGCTGGACCCTGAATACAATTGGGTCGGCTGGCAGAATTACCGCAGTCTTTTCAACGATCCTGAATTCATTGGTGCGCTCAAGAATACATTCATATTCGCGTTTGGTACGATTCCGGTGACAACCGTCGCGGCATTGCTGCTTGCGCTGTTGGTCAATCGAGAGTTTAAGGGGCGGGGGCTGTTTCGCGCCGGGTATTTTGTACCATCGATCACGTCGCTGGTGGTGGTCTCCCTAATCTTCTGCAATCTGTACAGCCGGGATGGATACCTGGCGATGCTGGCGCAGATGGTTGGACTGGATGTACCGACCAACGGATTTCTTTACGATAGCGGGACGGCGCTGTATGCGATCATGGCGATGGATGTCTGGATGTCGGTCGGGTACTACATGCTGATCTTTCTCGCGGGGCTGAAGTCGATACCGGATGAGCTGTATGAGGCGGCGGAGGTGAGCGGGGCATCGCCGATGCGCCAGTTCTTATCTATCACGCTCCCTCTACTAAAGCCTGTGGCGCTATTCATTATAGTTATCAATTCGATAAAGTCATTCCAGGTGTTTGTTGAGATATTCGTGATGACCAAGGGGAAGTTCGACACGTTGACCTCGGTCTATTTCATTTATGAACGCGGGATGACGACGCGGTTTGAATTCGGGTATGCTTCGGCAGCGGCATATATTCTGTTTGTGATCATTGGGATCTTCTCCCTCGCCCAGTTCCTGTTGTTCCGGCAGCGGAAGGAGTACGGATGGTAGGGAGAGTTGGGGCGGTCGGGCAGACGATACGGTACGCCGTGTTGGGCGCTATCCTGATTGGGATGCTCTTCCCGTTCGGCTGGATGGTGCGGGTATCGTTGATGGAATCGGGGTCGCTGAGTAATATCGGTCTGTTCAGCGGCAGTTTTACGCTGGAGAATTATATTGGGTTGTTCGAGCAGACCAGTATGGGGAGATACTTCTTCAACTCGATCCTGGTCGGACTGGTGGTGACGGTCGGGAATCTGCTGTTTGGGTTTATGGTGGCTTATGCTCTGGCACGGTATCAGACGTTGCCGAACAAGCTGCTCTTCTTTTCGGTGATCGTCATCCTGATGATCCCGGCACATATTGTCATTATTCCGCTTTATTTGATGGCGGTCAAGGCGAAGATCTACGACAGCTACTGGGCGCTTATTTTGCCGTGGGTGGTGAACCCGATCGGGATATTCCTCATGAAGCAGTATATCGAGTCGATTCCCCGATCGATGGAAGAGGCAGCCCGGATCGATGGTGCGGGAGAACTTCGCATTCTCTTTACGGTCGTGATGCCGCTGTGTAAGCCGGCTATGGCGGTACTGGCGATTCAGGTGTTTTTCACGAACTGGAACTCCTTCCTCTTTCCGTATATCCTGACGCAAAGCGAGTCGGTGAGGACACTGCCGGTTGGGCTGGCGATGCTCCAGGGACATCAGGCGATTGACTGGCAACACCTGATGGCGGGTTCTACGGTGGCGGTGCTTCCGGTACTGGTGCTCTTCATTTTTCTGCAGCGGCGGATTGTGTCCGGCATAACTGCCGGAGCGATAAAGCAATAGCCTTCGCACGAGTATCTCCGATTTATTCCTACACGAGCAACCGGTAGTCTCAAAAATCATCGAGATTCGTATGTACTGCATATAAGGGACAGGAAAGGAGATTCCCCATGATGCGTACGCTGGCCATAATGGCAGTTCCGCTCCTGTTAATCGGATGCGGGGCGAACAAAAAGTATGTCAATGAGCAGGTGACAGCGGCAGAGGAGCGCGCTGCGGCCCGTTTGACGACATTGGAAGGACGAACCGACGACAATGCACAGCAATTAGTGCAACTCCAGTCGTTGGCGGCGGAACTATCCCGCAAGACAGACATGGCAATCAACCAGGCTGCCGGGTTCGAAAAGTACCAAGTAGTCTGGCAAGGCGAGGTCTCTTTTGGGTTCGACCAGTATGATGTCGAACCGGATGGCCAGGTGGTCCTGGACGAAGCAGGCCGTGAGCTAATGGCGCGACCCCGGTCAATTGTTGAGATCGCCGGGTATACCGACAGGACAGGTAGTCGCGAATACAACTTTGTCCTGGGACAACGTCGAGCAGATGCAGTGAAGCGGTATATCGGCGATAGTTTCAGTATCGGGATGTTCCGGATGTTCACGGTTTCGCATGGCAAAGAGAAGGCAACTGGCTTGACGGATGAACGTCGCTCCAATTCGAAGCAACGTCGGGTGACCGTGACGGTCTGGGCGCCACCATCGCCGGAGACAGCACAGGCAACGCCCGGACAGTAGCAGGAAATCTTAACAGATCAGTGAATTGAGACGGCCGCGGAAAGATCCGCGGCTTTTCTCTGTGGCGACTATTTGAAGATCATCTCGATGCCGGTAGTCTCAAAACGAGCCCGGACGGAGATGGTATCGCGATGAATGGCGGAGGTCTCGGCAAGGCTGAAGGGATGGAGCGAGCCGCTGTTGCGGGTACCATCGCGATTGGAGTCAATGAAACCCGAGAGAAGGTATTTGCCGGCGGGGACGTTAAGGCTGAATTCCTTCCCCTTCACGGCCACGGTGTCGGAGTACTTATTGGTGATCTCCCGAAAAACAAGAACGGCCGGGTCGGTGATCTTCTCCCTCAACCTGATGGCAACGGTTCCCGAAACGAGGCCGAGCGAATCGGTATTCAGGGTCTTTATCACAAACTCAGTCAGAGAATCTCCAAAGGGGTTGCCAGCCAGGTCGACGAGTTCAAACTCGGAGAGGCGCAAGGTATACGTGTGTCCATCGAGCATAGTGTCAGGAATGATCTCAAGATGGAGTTGATCTCGCCATTGATTGCGGGTCGCTACCAGAACAGAATCTGAATGAACGAGCTGGATGGTTTCCGGACCGAACTTGCTGGTGTCAAGCGGCTCACTGAATGTCAGCGAGATAGAAACATCGGTGGCAAATATAGCTCTGTCGCTCGGGAGATGTTGAATAATAGTCGGGGGTTCGGTATCGGGGAGGTCGCGGACATTCAAGCTATCGTAGACGAGACTCGAGTCAGCTCTTAATGGGAGAACCAAAGAATAGGCGCCGGCAGGAATTCGCCCGTAGGCGAGGGTAACGGTCGAAGAGAGCATATCCTCGCTCTCAAGCATGGCAGACGCCGGGTAGATCTGCAGAGAGTCTGCGAGTGATGTTAGGATTGCATCGGACAGATGAGTCCGCAGATACTCGATTGAGTAGATGTCCGACAGCCGAATGCGAGCCATTCCACTCAGGTTAAAACTGACTGAGACAATCCCGATGGCGGAGCTGTCCGAGGTAGTCACTGCCATGACGAGGCTGTCGATGAGAATATCTCCCCCAACGGCAATTGGACGGTCCGGGATGGCGAATGCTTCGCGCTTGGAGCCAAAGCGTTCATCTTTGTTTTTGTCAATGAAGGCGATCAAGCGGTTCTGAAGATCGGGAAGGAACTTGAAGGTGAAGTACCCCTTGGCATCAGTCACGGTCAGGTAGTCTGGATAAAGTGAGTCGAGCGGGATTGAATCGGTGAGCCGATCCTCTTGCCACAATCCAACCAACATACCGGCCTGAGGGGCATTGCCGGAAAGGATCTGTCCGGCGACTCGTCCGGAGTCAAGAGTCGGTCCAGTGCTGAAAGCGATGGTCATGGAGCTGTCGAGCCGGTTATTGCGGAGATCGGTGACACCGGAGCCGAGCGAAACGACGGTGGTTTGGTTGGGTGCGAACGGTTCAGCCAATGTGATGGAGAGCCGGTCGCTGTGCCACTTGATCTTTGGGTCTGCGGCAGGTCGCGGTGAAATATATATCTGTTTACCGGTGGATGACTGGACCCGCTCAGAGAAATAAATCTCGATGGTATTGCCAGAGGGGACGGCGGTCGAGCCATTGGCCGGGAGGGTTGAATCAACGCGAGGAGCACGCTTGTCCGGTTCACCGCCGGGAGGAAGCTGGACCTCGGCGCAACTGAGCAGGACGATCAGACTGAGAATGGTCAGTCCGGCGAGAAAGTTGAAGGGAGCCCGACCGGAAGAGGTCACTTCCCCAGTTTCTCCTTGATGATTGCGTTGCTGGAATCGAGATCGAGGGCGCGTTGCCACCAGAGGCGTGCCTTGTCTTCGGAGTGTACCGCTTTGTAGGTGTCACCAAGGTGATCGAAGACGGTAGCATCGGAGACCATACCGGCCGCTTTCTCCAAGTGGATCAGCGCTTCATCGTACATGCCCAATTTGTAGTACACCCAGCCGTAGCTGTCGAGATAAGCGGCATTGGCGGGCTGAAGAGCGAGAGCTTTTTTCAATCAGCGTGCGGGCATAATCAAGTTTCTCTCCCCGGTCGGCCAGCATATAGCCAAGGTAATTGAGGGCCTGGTGCTGCATGGAGTCGGCTTTGAGGATCGATTCAAAGACGGTGATAGCCTCGGGAATATCTCCCTGCTGTTCATGAAACGCGCCGAGCGCAAATGTAATTCGTAACGTGTCGGCGGCGGATCTGACTTTTGCGAGGCCATCCTGATAGCACTTCAACTCATTTTCGGGTTTCTTGAGTTGACGAAAGGCGAAGGCGAGATCGATCCAGTTTTGTGCAGAGGTATCTTCGACAGCGACGACCCGCTGGAATTCATCGCGAGCACGTTCGTACTGTTTCTTGAACATCGCGATGTGGCCGAGGTAGTAGTGATTGAAGACTGCCTCTTCCCCGCCGCGGACCAGATCGCTGAATATTGAGTCAGCCTGGTTAAGAGAATCGACGCGGAAATAGAGGAGGGCGAGTCTTCGGACCGATGGGCGATCGAGCGGTGCCAGTTCGACGATCTTCCTGGCGTGTGGCAAGGCGAGGAAGAATGAGTCGCGATCGACATACAGGCCGACCATTTGGCGATGCAGGAGGATATTCTCCGGGTCGATCTCCAGTCCTCGCTTGTAGATCAGTTCGGCGGAGTCGGGCTGGTTGTTCAGCGAGTAGATCTCGCCGAGCCCGGCGACCGACATCATATTGTCAGGAGAAGGGCTCGCCTCGATGGAACGTTGGAAGGATTCTTTGGCCGCGGGGATCTCCCCTCGCTGTGCCTGAACGCGACCCATTTCGTTCCAGACGCGATAGTTGGTTGGGTCGATGCGGACAAGATTTGCATATGACCAGAGAGTCGAGTCGATATCGTTGCGCGCACGGTAGGCCGTGGCAAGAAATGAAAAAGCCTGCGCGTTATCCGGTTCGAGACTAACCAGATTGAGAAAGGCGCGGCGCGCGAGGTCGGGGTTGCCAAGAGCCTGATAACAGGCGGCCTGAAGGCGATATCCGGAAGCATCGAGTTCTTTCAGGAAGGCAAGTTGAGCGAGGGCCTTTTCCGGTTCGCGGAGGCGATAGTAAACCTCGGACAACGAGTAGCCAAGTTCGTACGACTCCGGATAATAGCCAAGTGCGATCTTATAGTTTTCGGCGGCGCTGTAGAGGTCTCCCATCTGCTCGAGGAGAACGGCGTTAACAAATGCGTTGTACGCAAGCGGGTTAAAGCTTTGGCCAGCTGCGGTCAAGTTCGCCAGGGTAATGCGCATGACTTGCGTGCCGGTATCCGGCGGCACTTGCGCCCGAGCGGTGGATCCCGAGAAACCGAGGAGCGCAACGATCAGCGCGAGGGTATGGAGAGTTCGTTTCATTCCGTAACTTGCCTTGTCGATCACTTTCTCATTATACAGACGTCGGTCCAGTCGGAATCCTAGCGGGTGATCTTCAGGAACCGTCGTTTTCCGACCTTAAGAATCACTTCCCCCTGGGCGAGTTCCTTATTGAAATCAAAGGCGAAATTTGGGTCAGTGATCTTGAGGTCGCCGATATGCACACCGCCACCTTCGATAAGGCGGCGCCCCTCACCATTCGACTTGGTCTGCCCTGCCGCGGTAAGGATGGCGACCAGAAGTGGGGTCTCCCCCGTTATGCCGTGCTTTTCAAGCTCTGTACGGCTGATCTGCTCGATCTGGTCAGGCAACTGCTTTTGCGAGAAGATGCGCTCGAACTCGTCGCGGGCGGCTTTACCGGAACCGGAGGGATGGTACATTTCGACCAGACGTTCGCCGAGTTCTTTTTTCAGTAACATCGGATTGGTCGTCTTGTCTGCCAAAAGCGTTTTTATCTCGGCCAATCGTTGCAAGTCTACATCAGAAGCCAGTTCGAAGTAGTCGTAGATCAAGGCATCGGGAATGGACATGACCTTGCCGAAGATCTCTTTTGGAGTGTCGGTGATGCCGACATAGTTGCCGAGCGATTTCGACATTTTCTGTATGCCGTCGGTTCCGACCAGGAGCGGCAGGGTGAGGATGCACTGGGGTTCGACACCGTAGGCTTCCTGAATGACACGACCGGCCAGAAGGTTGAATTTCTGTTCGGTACCGCCGAGTTCGACATCGGAGCGGATGGCGACCGAGTCATACGCCTGCATAAGCGGATAGAGCAGTTCGTGCACGGAGATCGGTTCGTTCGCCTTAAAGCGTTTCGTGAAGTCATCGCGCTCAAGTAGCCGGGCCACAGTGTATTGCGCGGCTAACTTCATGACTTCAAGGAACTCCATCTTTTTGAACCACTCGCCGTTAAAGCGGACCTCGGTTTTAGATTTGTCGAGTATCCGGAAGAACTGTTGTTCGTACGTCTCGGCGTTTTTGAGAATTTCGGCGTAGCTCAGTTGTGGGCGAGTCGAATTGCGGCCGGACGGGTCGCCGACAGAGGCGGTATAATCGCCGACGATCAGGACGATCTGGTGCCCAAGATCCTGCAAAGTTTTGAGTTTGCGGATACCGACAGTATGACCAAGGTGGATATCGGGTGAGGTCGGGTCAAAGCCTTGCTTGACGCGGAGGGGGCGTTTTTCGGCGATAGCGCGCTTGAGTTTGAGGTGAAATTCGTCCAGGGGTAGGAGGTCGACTGCTCCGCGGGAAATCAGCTTCCATTGCCGATCGAATTCGGACTCAACCCAGGGTTCAAACGATGTGGCGGTCAAGAATGTCACCTCCGTGGTCAACTCAAGGAGAATATCGGCATATAATAGTCGAGACTTACGCCAAAGGCGGTATGCCGAACTCCGCCCGGATAGGTCAGAGCATAGCAAAAATGAGAGCAAAAAGCAATCAGGTAATGACTTACCACGGTTCGTCTTTTACCTTGACTGGGCTTCATCAAAGGTGGTAAATAGGCCGCATGGCTTGGTTCCCCCAGATCGATCTTCATTCCGCAACGATGCAGCGACGGATCCGGAATATACTGGTAGTGGTTGCCGGTATCCTGATGATCCTGTTTGTGCTATTAGTGGCGAAGACATACGACGTCTACCAATCTGAACTTCCGTCATTCGAGCAACTCCACAATATAGAGCCGAGTCTTTCGACGCGGGTGTACGACCGGAATGGTGTGCTGCTCAAGGAGTTCTATTCGGAGAATCGGGCATTGACGCCGTTTGCGGACATGCCAAAGCCGTTGATCGATATGTTGCTGGCCTCGGAAGACCAGCAATATTATAACCACTGGGGGATCAATCTGAGGCGAGTGGCGATAGTCGCGTTCACCAATATTCTGCATCTTGAGATCAAGGCGGGGGCATCAACGATAACGCAGCAGTTGTCGCGGATGCTATTCCTGAACCAGCGCCAGACGCTCGAGCGCAAGATCAAGGAAGCGCTCACGGCGATCAAGCTAGAACGGACCTATTCGAAGGAAGAGATACTGGAGATGTATCTCAACCAGTACTATTTCAGCAGGGGGGCGTATGGGATCGCGGCGGCGGCACATCTGTTTTTCAACAAGCCGGTATCGCAACTGAATGTCGAAGAGTGTGCGGTGATCATCGGATTGCTGAAGGGTCCGAATATCAATTCGCCGTTCAACAATCCGGACAAGGCGCTCAAGGCGCGGAATCGCGTTCTATATAGTTATTACGAAGAGGGGCATATCGACCGAGTGACTTTTGACAGCCTCAAAGAGGAGCCGATCAAAACCGCTCTGCCGACAGAAAACGAAGGTATTGCTCCCTATTTCACCGAGACGATTCGCCAGTATATCCTGAACAAGTATGGCGAGACGATCCTCTACAATGGTGGTTTGAAGGTATACACTTCGCTCGATGCAGGCCTTCAGCGCGTGGCGGATCATGCGATTTCCAAGAAGATAGATGAACTTCGCGAAGAGATCCGCAAAGAACGCGGGACAAAACATCCGGACTATACGATAGCGGTGACAGACAGTGTCACGGGCAAGACAACGCGAGTGCCGAAGTTGGTGCAGGGGGCGTTTGTTGCGATTGACAATGAGAATGGGGATGTGATCTCATTGGTGGGTGGGCGGTCGTTCCGGGAGTCGGAATATAATCGCGCGGTGCAGGCGCTCAGACAACCGGGGTCATCATTCAAGCCGTTTGTGTATACGGCGTGCATTGACAACGGGTATAAGCCGACGGATATCGTGGATGATAATCCTCTGGTGTTGAACATACCGGGCGCCGGTGAATGGCGTCCGCACAACTATGACAGCAAGTTCCTTGGGCCGATCACGATCCGGGATGCGTTGCGGCAGTCGCGCAACCTGGCGAGTATTCGGTTACTTCTGGATGTAGGCCCGGAGCAGGCGATCTTCTATGCCAAGCGGATGGGGATCACTTCGCCGCTTCAGGCTGTCCCTTCCCTGGCGATCGGCGTGAGCGAAGTCAAAGTCATCGAGCTGACCTCGGCGATCTCGACGTTCCCGAACAAGGGGATACATATCCCCTATCGCATAGTCCACCGGATAGTGGACCGATACGGGAAAATACTTGAGGACAATACGGCGGTGCAGAAAGAGGAAGCGCTGTCGTCGCAAACCGCCTATATCATGACGAATATGCTGCAGTCTGTGGTGGATGCCGGGACGGCGGTACGTGCTCGCGCGATGGGCTTCAGCCGGCCAGCGGCGGGGAAAACGGGGACCTCGGACAATTTCTGCGACAACTGGTTTGTCGGGTTTACGCCACAGATAACGGCCGGAGTCTGGGTCGGGTTTGACGACAAAACTTCGCTCGGCCAGTCCGAAGATGGTGGTCGTAACGCGGTTCCGGTCTGGACCGAGTATATGCTGGCGGCGCATGATTCGCTGCCAATCATGGAATTCGAGGAGCCGGAAGGGATAGTGCATCTCGATATCTGCCCGGAATCCGGTGAGTTGGCAACGCACCGTTGCCCGAATGTCCGGAGCGAGGTATTCCGCGAGGATAACCAGCCGACAGAGGAATGCCATCTCCATCCGGCTCGCGGGTACCGGTTTGGGGAGCCGGACCGTCGAAAAAAGGACGACCGTTCTCATTTTTGAAGTTCTTCCCTGCTGATGGTTCTCTATTGACAGTTTTAGGGCGGGAGTATACTTTCAGGGTTCAAATTGACTTTTGCCGGAGTGGTGAAATTGGTAGACGCAGGGGACTCAAAATCCCCCGTTCGCAAGAACATGTCGGTTCGATTCCGACCTCCGGCAGAGAAAATCCAGCGGACAGTTGAATCAGGTTTGTTTGTGGCGGCGACGTCGCCAGTCGGCGGCGTGCTTTTGGATCCAGTCCATAGCGGCTGAAGCACCGAGATCGGTGCCGGCCTTCTCCGATTCTATCCACTTGTGTTTTTCGATCTCTTTCCACTGTTCTTCCAGATCCTTGCGCAGTCTCTCATGCCGCCACTTTTCAGCATGATTCACCAGCCAGTGAGCAATGGCGTAAGCCATGCCGACATCGCGCCCGGCCTCCCGAGAGAGGAAGTATTTGTGGGTTTCGATCGCGGACCGTTCCTCGTCCGACAATTCGTTCTGCGAATAAGCGTTATCAGGTACTTCCATACAGGTTTACTATAGCATTATTCAACGCGAAAAGAAATAGAGGCTGAGCGGCCCTGTGTGTCAACGCACATCAGCCGGTGGTCCCCTTTCTTGGGGGTATAAAAGATTCGCGAATCGGGATCGGTGGCAGTGGCAAAAAGCTCACCATCGAGAAACCAGTGAATCTCGGCGGCATCGGAACCGACGGATGCCTCGAAGAGGATCTTCTGGTATTCCAGCGGGGCGTTATCCTGCACCATGTAGACGGCGCCATGTTCGGGCGAAGTGATGACCGGGTCCTCTCCCCCGCTTGCGCCAGTGCATGAAGGATCATGTTGAGGCAACAGCGAAATCACTCCGCGTCGAAGGAGCCAGGTGGCGATCTTGGGGGAGTATTGTTCAATCACCTTTTCGGTGTATTTCTTTCCATCGGAGCAATGCGGGCAGAGCCGATAGCCGGATCGGTTATCGACCAGGACTTTCTTGTGGAGGTCGCACTGACGGGTTGGTGAAAGACCGGCGATGTAGGATTCGTCGACGCTGGAAGGACAGGCGGCGGTGGTAGTCATTCCCGAGGTTGCGCAGATAGAACGTACTTTCACGTTGTCGGGACGAGCATACCAGGGGGCCTGCCGTTTCGTGTAGAGGTGATCGAAGATAGAGAGCATGAGGGGAGCGGCAATTTCTGCCCCAACGATAGCGATGGAACCCTCAGCGGTGAAATTGCCGGCCCAGACGCCGATGGTGAAATCCGGATTGTAGCCGATTGCCCAGGCGTCTTTGCGGCCATAGGAGGTTCCGGTTTTCCAGGCAACGCGGGGCATATCGGTGGTGAATTCCCAGCTTGATGGGAGGTCAGGGCGCTTCAGTTCGGAGAGTATCTCGGCGAGAAGATACGTTGTTTCGGAGGTGAGGAGTCTCTCCCCCGGTCCGGACTTGTGGTCGGCGAGAAGCGCGACCGACTCATATTGCCCACCGCGAGCGAGCATGGCATACATGTTGGTGAGTTCAAGGAGGGTGACCTCACATGAGCCAAGGACCAACGGGAGGCCGTATTCCTGGTGTTTGCGAGTGAGGGTACTGATCCCGCCGCGTTTCATCAGATTGTAGATCTGCGCAACACCAACCCGCGAGGCAAGATTCACCGCCGGGACATTGAGGGATTGAATCAGGGCGTCATCGGCCCGGACAATGCCGTGGTATTCACCATCATAATTGACCGGCATATAGCCGGAGTAGTTTACGGGGAGGTCCTCGAGGCGGAGTCCGGGAGAGATCAGTCCTTTGTCGAAAGCGAGTCCGTAGACAAAGGGTTTGAGGGCTGAGCCGGGAGAGCGCGGGGAGATGGCGCCATTTACCTGACCCTGGTGCGCGACATCTCCAAAGTTTGCGGAGCCGACCATGGCAAGCAGTTCAGAGGTGCGGCTGTCCAGAACCACCAGCGAGAGATTGTTGATCGCTTTTTCTCGTAAGGATTGCTGGAAGCCGGTGGCGAGTTGTTCGCAGACTACCTGCAGTTTGAAATCGATGGTGGAGGCGAGCTCGGTTCGTTCTGGATAGCGACGCGCGATCAATTGACAGAAGTGCGGGGCGGCGACAGCCGGTTGCACACGCGTGTCGGGGATCTCCTCTCGTTTGGCCTGGGCAGCATCGACAGAGTCGATGACTGAATCGGTGAGGAGGCGGTTAATTACGGTGTCGCGACGACGGCGACAGTTTTCGAGATTGGCATCCGGACGGAACTGATTGGGCGAAGCCGGAATGGCGGTCAGGATGGCTATTTCGGAAAGGGTCAGTTCAGACGGGCGTTTTCCAAAGTAGAGATACGAGGCTGCTCCGACACCTTCAATGTTGCCGCCATATGGAGCCAGGTTGAAATAGAATTCAAGTAGTTCATCCTTGGAATAGGTCAGTTCAAGTTGCAGGGCGCGGAAAATCTCGATGAACTTGTTAAAGACGGTTCGTTCTTTCGGCTCAATCATCCGTGCGATCTGCATGGTGATGGTGGAGCCGCCCCGAACGAATTTTCCGGCGGTGACGTTGTCGTAGGCGGCGGACAAAAGCGAAATCGGATTACAACCCGGATGAAAGCGAAACCATTTGTCTTCGGTCGCGATGACGGCATCGATCAGTTGCGGAGATATTTCCTCCAGCTTAACCGGTTTGCGCCAGAAGCGATCCGAGGCGGTGAAACAGTTGAGCAGGCGATTGTCACGACTGTAGACAAATGAACCGTACGGCCGAGAGAGGTTTTCTTTCGGCAGAGGAAAGATCATCCAATGGAGGGTCGCCAGTATCAGGAGGATACCGGCTCCCCAGAGGAACCATCGGTGTCGTCGCCGCGCAAACGAGCGGACGGATGTCAACGCGGCCAGCATTGTCTTCCCTACCGAGTGACCGTCAGCGCGCCGGAAGATGCGGAGCTGGCGATCATCGGATTGTACATACATTCTGCCGACACCGGCGGGATTTTGAATTCTCCGGCGCAGATCGCGCGCAGACTGTAGTAGAATTTCATCGACTGCCTCGGATAGAGCGAGGTGAAGATCAAGAGACGATCATCCCGAATATCCTGATAGTCAACTGGGGCACCATCGGGGACCCAAGAGAGTCGTGCGGAAGTTTTGAGGCGAGGATTCTCGATCTCGAAACCAGCCGGAAGCAGATCGTTGATGACGACGTTTTGCAGGTTTTTGTCTATCGCTTCGGCAGTGATGACGCAGATGACACGGTCACCAAGCTTCACTTTCGTCGGGTCGATCGGGCGGGCGTCTTCATCAAGATATTCACGACGGACTTTCATGCCGCGATCAAACTCAGGGATGGCTGGAGATGACGGGACACCGCTGGCCTGCCAGTAGTAATAGCAGGTTCCTTCGCCTGAGGCGATATTGATCTTGACGGTTTTGCCTGAGAGACCTGCCTGAGAAAGTTTGAATCCGGTGGAGTCAATGCGGTCAGGCGACTGGCCATTGACTGTCAGTGTGCCAGAGTATCCGAATCCTTTTTTCATTTTGAAGTATTTACCTAGAGCCAGCAGAGCGAAAGCATTGTCCTGCGTGGAGTACCATTCACCGGCGGACGCACGGTCGGCCAATGAACGAACGTATACCTCGATCGCAGGTGAACCGGGAGCGGCGATCAAGAGAGCATCGAGCCCAATAGCATCGGCCCTGACACCGGAACGGAAAAGGCCGCCGGTTTCCGGTTCGAAGATGTTTGGCTGGATAGTGACCGGCAAGAGCTTGGTAGCTTCGGCAGCGTTGCCCGACAGGGCGAGTGCCGCGGAGAGTTGGAAGCGGGACTCCGGCATCAAAACGGCCGGATCAAGTCGCTTGAGGTAGCCGATCGTCTTCTGATTCAGTCTGCCGGCACCAGCGAGGACGTAGGCGGCATAGATCCGGTGAACATCGGTCATGTCGTTGGTCCGTTTTCCGGCGGCGACATCCTCGAGGTTTTCATAGATCGCGTTGAGGAATTTCTTGTCGACTACATAGCCAGCGCGGCTTGCCTCGGAGAGGAAGTGCGACGCGTAGATGGTGGTCCATGGATTGCTATAGGTGGCACCGGGCCAGAAACCAAAGGTACCATCAGGAAGCAGCATGGCATAAAGCCGAGTGATGCCCTCCTGCACAAAGTAGCTGGCACTCTTCCCGCCAAATAAGGCGGGGTTGACTACCCGGACAAGGTCCTCGTAATACAACATGGGGAACAGCCTTGAGGTTGTCTGTTCAACACATCCGTATGGGTAAGCCAGGAGATACTGCAAGTTGCGTGCAAATGGTGTGGTTGAGATGGCCGAGGTCTGGATGACGAATTGATCGGTCCCCGGGAGCCAGTTGCCGGGCAGATTGAATTCGGCCGGTTTTCCGACGGAGGCAGTACCGGAACCGTAAAGCGTAGTCAGCGGGAGTGCTGGCCGGTTGGTCAGTTCGACTGAAACGCCGGACTTCTCCCCTCCTGCTGTCGCGTTGATACGGAACGAAAGCTTGCCGGGAGCTTGTCCGGCTTTGAGGCGGAAGATCGCCTTTCCCTCTTTCCCGTTCTCTACGGCAACTTTGACGGATGTCGGAGAAAGTAATTCGACTGGTCCATCGGCAGAAAGCGTGGCGGTGATGTCGGCGGCTGCGCCGGTATTATTGTAGAGCGTGACTAGCCCCTCGAATACATCGTTTGGACTAACAAAGCGCGGGAAGCTCTCCATCACGACGATCTTGTCGCGAACGAACATTTCCGCAGTAGCGGAGCCAAACTGGTCGCCATTGGCAGAAACGGCCATGAGCACGAGTTTGCCATTAAACTCGGGCAGATCAAAGGTGACTGAGGCCAAGCCGTTTTTGTCGGTCTTGACGAGGCCGGACCAAAGTGAAACCGCTTTGACGCGTTTGGCCATGAATGGATTGAGGTGACGCTTTCTGGCGGCGGCGAACATTTTGTCGCCTGCGGCGAGATGGTTGGACGATTTCTTTACCTGCGGATAGAGAAACGCGTAGAGGTCATAGGGTTTGAGATATGGTTGTCTTTTTCCCCAGAAGAAATCAAGCGGATCGGGAGTCTTGAAGTCGGTCAGTTGGAGAATGCCGGCATCAACGGCGGCGATTGTCAGGTCGGTCTGTTTCCCTTTGGGAAGTTGGACGGTGACAGTCGCTTTGCTGCGCGGGGTCATCACCGATGGAGCGGTGATGGTCATGGCGATCTTTTTCGATTCATTCGAGACACGCAACGGGATCAGGCCGAATGCGCGGGCTGGTTTGAGCGGTTCGAGCGACGCGGAAGGTCGTATGACCGTCGCAGTGATGTAGACATTCGGGAGGAACTGCTTTTGGACCGGGATCTTGATCTCAGCGGTGTTTTCGGCCATGTCGTAAGTGATGACGTCGAGGATCTGATCCTTTTCGACAGTTACCAGCAATTTGCCGCCGAAGGGGGCGCGGACCTGCAACAGAGCGGTCTCGCCAGCCTGGTATTCCTTTTTGTCGAGACCGAGTTCGATCTTGTCCGGGTTATCCATCGCCCAGGGAGTGTAGCCCCATCCCGAGGCCCAGAATTCGATGGAGGAAGAATGGCCTCCCTGCAGATCCTCAAGCACCAGACGATAGGCACCGTAGGTTGAAGCAGTGAACGGGACTGTTGTGCCACCGACCGGAAGCGCGACCAGATTGGAGTCGATCAGTTTGGTTCGTCGCTCGGAGATCCAGCGATATAGCCCGGTGCGATCCTTTTTGTAGATCGTGTTGTACTGGACGCTGAAGAAGCGGACAACGCATTTCTCCAGAGGAATAGAATTGCCATCCTGACCAACCGCGACCAGTTTCACCTCGGTGGGTGTTCCGGGTTCGGCATATTCTTCGCGGGCCATGCGCAGTCCAACATAGCGCGGATAGGGATGGATCACGACTTCTGAATAGGCGGAAACGCCTCGTCCGCCCGGTTCCGAGACGGTGACACCGATCAGGCCCTTCAGGAGGCCGGGGGCGGCCAGCTTCTCAGGGATTTGATAGGAGTATTGGTAGCCGCCGGTGTCATTAAGTAGGGCATCGGGAAAATCGACATCCATCCGTGTGAATGTGCGGTCAGAGTTAGCAAAGGAATAGCCGGGGAACTCTTTCGGTGTGAAAGATTGGTTTTCAACCTGGATGTTACCGCGGAGCTGGTATCCGGCGGCAGGTGGGCCGAAGAGCATTTTGCCATCGACATCTGTGAGGATTGTTTGTCCGGCCTGGTAGGAAGGCGCATTGGTGGCGGCAATCACTTTGATCCGGTCAGGCATGAAGTCCTCGACCAGTACTTCGACGCGGCCGATAGTCAGTTCATCGCCGATCATGGCCGTCAACGCGTACTTGCCAGTGGCGGCATACTCCGGCATGACGTAATCCAGCGTATTCAGGTTGCCGGCATCACTGGTCAAGCGGAAGCTGGTGAACTTTCTCCCTTTCGTATCGAAGACTACAATATTGTAAGGGAATGAAGGCGGCACTTTGACATCAACTCCCCTGACAATTGAAGTGATGCGAAGGGTGTCACCGGGACGGTAGACGCCGCGGTCGGTGTAGAGAAAGGCTTCGTAGCCGGAGGTCAGGTATGGGCGGCCGGCGACATCAAAGTCGGCGACCGGGAGGAGTGATTCATCGAGACGGATGTAGGAGAGGTCATCTTCCCGTTCGGCAATGATCACAAACGGTTCAAAATTAGTGAGTTTGTCTTTGATATCTTTGAAGATGGCCATACCGCGGCCATCGGTCTTCCCTTCGAGAAGAGTCTGGTTGTTTTTGCTGATGAGACGGATGGTTGCGCCGGGTATCGGAGTAGAGTTGGCGAGAGAATTGGCCCAGACCATCAGATAGTTATCCCCCATGCGGGCGGATAAGCCCATGTCGGTGATCATGACATAGCGACTCTCGCCTGTCCATCGCTCATCCTTGGCCACTGCTGAGACTTTAAATATCCCCTTGGCTTTGGGGCCGACAAGGCTGCCGATATCGACGGTAGTCAGGAGCGGGGTATTTTTGGGAGAGTCAAGGGGGACATCCTTGATAAAGAGAGAACGCCCGAGCATCTGGGCGCGGTTATCCCAATAGGATTCTTCCGCGGCATACGGGCTGGAGTATCCGCTGATCAGGAAATAGACGAGGTTATTGGCGAAGACCTGTTCGATCTCCACGACGGCTTTGTCAATGTTGACAGACTTGAATTCCAGCAGGCCGTTGCCGGTCCGAGGGAGGAAAATTCCTTTGGAGGTGAATCCGATCGAGGGTCTCAGGTCGGCGATCTGCACCAGAGCGGAAAAATCGTTTTGCAGGGGCGAACCGTTAAAACACGCGAGCCCTTTGGCGACCCTGACATTGTAGGTTTCACCAGGACGGAACCCTCCATGGAGGATAACGGTGGAGTAGTTTTCTTCTAGCGTAAACTCTATGGCAGGTTCAACGGAGATGAAAGTCTTCGCGATCTCTGCGTCAATGCGGTGGGAGAAGTCAATGCGGAGGTCGGTCATCTCTCCCTCATTGGAGCTACGGACCGACTGGATAACAAGCGGTTGTTTGGGATCGATAGCAATCGTGTTGCTGATGGCATCCTCGAGAGGAAACTGGCAATTCTGGCATCCGAGTCCGGTGCTGATGGTAAAGGCGTAGTATTGGGAAGCATCGGTGCGCTCAAATGGTTCACTGATGACGGTATAGTCATAGCCGTATTGCGATGAGGGCTGAGTTGCGGCAGGTGCATTTTCGCCACCAGCTTCTTCGTCCGCTCCATCAACTCGCTCGCCAGTGAAAGTAATGGTGTATTTGAGCGATGGTTTGGCGGCCTTATTGGTCCCCTTGATCTCGAGTCGATCCTGCAAATCTTTCAGATTGACGGCATAGTTGAAGACAAAACGACCGACCAGGCGGAGGCGACCGGTTTCATCGAACAGTTCTTCTGCGTTGCAGCGCTGGCGTTCAAGACGGAGTCCGGGGGTGCGGAACTTGTAGGTTTCCGGGTTGATGATCTTCAGGCCGGAGATCCAGACCCTATCTGACTTCACACTTGCCGTGTATTCGGTGGACGGAAGCAAGGCGGCATCGGGGAAAAATCTCAACAGGTCGCTATCGACCCATCGGGCAATACCGGGAATAGGCGGCTCGAAACGAAGCGGCGGGTTCAAGACCGGTTTATCGAGGCTGTCGGTCGGCACCATGCGCTTTGAGAACTTAATTGTGACATTGGTACGAAGTTCGGTTCGACCAGTTGGTTCGAACGATATAACTCTGATCTCATTGTCCGGCAGACTTATGGTGATGGTTGCGGTGACAAAGATGATCAAAATGGCAAGAGAAATGAACAGCGGGGTGCGGCGGGATTCGCCTTCTCCCGCGTTCCAGAGGCGCGAAATCTTATTCAGCATGTCTGCTCCCCAGCAATCTGGCTGCGGTGGTTGATATCGGGAGGTGCCGTCATGGCATCAGCCGATAATATATCGACTGCCTTGTCTGTACACAAGCTCCGCACGCATCCGAATGAATATTTCGATCTGTCGGGACTTATCAGAATTGAATAAATTTCCCTTGCGGACAAGGTTCGTAATGAAAATAGTAATTCACCAGATAAATAATGTCCTCTTGGGTCAACGCCCCGTCCGCATTGACATCTCCCAAATGCTCGAACGGGATCGGTCCCGGCGTCCCTGCACCGCCATAGACATAGTCGGATAGATATATGATATCTGCCAGATTGACGACGCCGTCGTTGTTGACATCCCCTCGCCCAAACCCCATCCACTTGTTGACCAGTGTCGCAAGTCCCCGGTAATTCTCGCCATTGCCAGGCGACGATATATCCTTGAAGCCGAAATGCGCAACCGCAAACTTTATGCCACCTGTCGGAGGGATATTCTGTTCCAGGAGAGTTGCAAACAGCCCCTGATCATTCGTATTGTGCATACTCCCCTGACTGTAGGCTCCGGGTGCCTGGCTCATCCAGTAGTAGGCAGAATCGAGCATCGGTGACCCAATTCCAAACAAGGAGATGAAAGACATGTTCCTATCTAGCGCGCGAACCGACTTGAGTGGCTCTTCCATTGCCCCCGCACACCCTCCAAACGGAATCTTGATCAATCCAACTGCCGCCCCCTGACTGAGGTTTTGCAGCGAGTGAAACCAGGCTGTGGAGATCTCTCGATTGATCGCCGCAGTGTCCATGAGCGTTATGTCGTAGTCAATGCCCGCTCCAAACTTAAAGCCTGGAACCGGTTGTCCGTTTCGAGCCCTGATCTCCATCATATCGACAGTCACATTATTTAGTAACTCAAATCCAGGTGGAGCATTCTGAATTCCTATCACTCGCGACTCTACTGCCAGCCCGATAGTCGAATCCTGGCTATAGTATGCATGGTCGAAATCGAGCCAGTTCCACACGCCAGAAGCATCAAACATCTGCACAGAATCGCAGAAACTCCTGATCACCATATTTCCTGTCAACGGGACATAGGTGAAACCGTCGAGGGTGGCCTGGCCGAGACTGATTCCGGCCGCGAGTGCAGGTTTACAATCGACCGTGGCAGGATTGAGATCGCCCAGCAGTGACTTCCATTCACTCTCTTCACCGCTGCCGACCCACCAATCAGGCATATTTAAGGCTAACCTCCTCCGGCTTACCCCGTAGAGGTAAGTCCCCTGGAAAAGAACCGATCGAGATCCATCGAACACAAAATTCCCCGGACCACCATAAGGTGACGACCACGCCATACTTCCAAAACGCCCGGTATTGGCAACCACTTGAAGGTTCTGTGCCGACGGTCCAAAGTTCAAGTAAGTCGTATCGATACCGCAATCGCCATTGACAGTCAGGACCAACTCCGGCATCAGATCGGGATCGTTCAGGAAATAATCTGGATCGTTCGATTCAAAGGTGACATACAGCCGTTGCGGTCCCCGAGGAAGTCGAGTCTGGTCGACTACAATCTCAATGTCGGCTGTATCCTGTGAGGCCAGGATAAAGGGAACTGTAGACGGCGACACAAGCCAGTCTGGTGGTTGTCCGGCTGACTGATTCTGCAGCATCCGTTCTCCCGCATTCTTCACCATACTCTGGTCAGATGAGAACGGCATTCTGCTAAGTTTATCACTACCTCCAGCAAATTCAGCTTCTCCTTGGTCAACCGGAATTGCGACACTTTGCCGACTCAGGCCGGGGAGAACATCGCTCGGCGTAGCACTGAAACGCAACACGCCCGAGAGTGTCCCGAAGCCGGTGTTGGTAAACATCTTCTCGAAGCTAAAGAGCGTCGACGGATTCGAACCATACGTTGACACCACCTCCTGAAAGTCGAGTATCTCCAGCCGCGGACGGTAACTCTGAGAGGTGAGACAATAGATGCCTCCCAAGTAGGTGGAAACGATCAGTTGGCCACTTTTGGCCAGTGCCACTCCCCCTCCACGATTGTTTAACGACCCAAACCCGGATTCCCCCGTATAGTCGATTCTTCGGCTGAAATATTCCTCGCCTGTCGAGGTCTTGAAGAAACTGAGATAGCCATGATCGTCAAACAGCACTGCTGTTCCCGGTTGACCACTATTCTCACACGTTATCAGTCCGTCAGCCCGGTACTGGTTGAGTGTAGCGTTAGCCCCACCTTCGCCAAGCCAGGTCAAATCACCGCTAAATCGGTTGAAAGCCAGTATGTCTTGGCCGAGCGGCGGTGCCCACCATCTCGTACCTTCGGCGAGAATGGTCAGCGACTCCTCAATAAGAGGGCCGGCCTGTCTCTCCGGGCCGTTGGCATTGGAGACATGCTGGGCAGGTTTAGCATATTTGACTGCGCCGTTAAACCCATTCAGTTGATAGAAAACGCCGTCTGCAGGATATATTACGTCCCACGCTACTCCACACGATGTCGTCGACACTGCATAAAGCTCACCGAAGTACGTGGCCAGCCCGGACACAAAACTCTCATTAGGATACTTGCCCGGATAAACCGTGCTGTTTCCTCTCAGCCCGCCGGCAGTTGACAGTTGCCATACGATTGTACCAGTTTCCAGATTGAGTGCATAAATGTCACCCTCGGGGTTCGATGGCGGTACCGCAGCTGTCGCGACATAGAGACTTGCTCCATCCGTTGCCATCGCTCCATACGAGGGCCCATCCAATACTACCGGACCCCACACCCGGTCACCTGTGGCTGCGTTGGCGGCATACACGTCACCATTCAGAGTATTAAAGTAGACCAGGTAATTTCCGCCTGCATAGGCGAATGTGATACTTGAAAATGTAGTCGCGCCAATGCTTCCCGTATATCCTTTTGCCACGCAATTTCCCGGATGGAGAGTCCAGAGCGTGTCAAAGGTAGGAGATTTCAGATCGATAGCGGTGATACTCTCGGTGCTGCCTCCGGCCAGATAGAGGACCAGCTTTGCGGTATCCCCGTAACCGACGGTGGCCACTGACGGCGTAGACTCTATATCTCCCGGCGCAATATGATACGGCGCATCTGACCCGCTGAAAGTCTTCAAAACCTCGCCTGTACTCAAACTGAGAATACGATAAGAGTCACCGAAACAGGCGATCACGTACTCGCCATAGACGATCGGCGTGGTATGGCCGACCCGATCGACACTCTGACTAGGCAGGAGGGCGGTAACATTTGGCGACTCATATGACCAGGCCAGTGTCAAATCGTTCCAGGCATCGCCCAGCGATGTACCGCTATGACCGGTTCGACCAAAATCATGCCCCTGAGTGGCAAAATCGGTCGGGCTGCAACCACAGTTGGCACATCCAACTGTATCGGTCGCATTGCCATCAGCCTGTTCACTTTGGCAAGGAGACAATAGCGACAAAATGACAATGACTGACTGGATGGCGATTTGCCGTAAATCTGGTGTAGCCATATGCATCCCCACGATTGTATGTAGCTCAGATAAGGAGTGTAACGAATAGAACCCCAGTTATTTCCAAGATAATCGATAGCGCCCTGCCCGTCAAGACCATAATCTCCATCCATACCCATGATACTTGACTTTCACGGCTCTATGTTGGATTCTATGACGTACACTTATCTTTGGAGCGATAAATGAGATCGTTTGTACTTATGACTCTCCCTTTCTCTTCTCTGTGCCGGTGTGATTGCCCAGGAACTGAAACCGATCCCTCTCCCCTCTCCCGATACGTCCGGCGGAATGCCGCTCATGCAAGCACTGAAAGAACGCGAGTCGACACGCGAATATCTAATCGACTCAATTCCGATGCCTGTGCTTTCTAATCTGCTCTGGGCGGGATGCGGGGTAAACCGAGAGGAAGAAGGCAAGCGAACCGCCCCCTCGGCCCGCAACTGGCAGGAAATCGAGATCTACGCAGTTACTGCACAGGGAGTCTCTCTCTACAATCCGGTCGGACATACGCTGACTCCGGTCCTCGACGGTGACCATCGGGCGGCGACCGGTATGCAGGAATTTGTCGGCGTCGCGCCTCTCAACTTGTTGTTTGTGGCCGACTATTCCCGGATGCAGGATGCAGAGGAGGATCAGAAGCAGTTCTATTCCGCGGCTGATGCGGCATTTGTGAGCCAGAATGTCTATTTGTACTGTGCATCGGCAGGGTTGGGAACGGTGGTGCGTGGATCGGTCGATAGAGAGTCAATTGCCACGTTGTTAAAGCTCCGCCCGGAGCAACATGTGGTGCTGGCACAGACGGTGGGGTATCCCAAGAAATAGCCAGAGGGGGAAATCTCCCCCTTCTATTAATCGCGCTTGACTCGGATGCGGCGGGTGACGGTCTCACCATCGGCACTGACTTTCAGGTAATAGACGCCATCGGGTGAAGCCGAGATGTCTATCGGCAGAAATCCTTCTTTGTACCCTTTCACATCCTGTTGAAAAACTGACTTAGTGCCGTCTTCGGTGACCACCGAGATAAAAGCATCGGTCGGTTTGTCGAAGAAGAGGTCAACCTCGAACTTGCCGTCATTGCGTGGCGGGAAGGGTTGGACGATCGGGAGGTCTTCGTCCGGCGCAATCGTCTCCACTCCCGGGGCGACAGAAAACCAATGGTTGATATTGCTTCCGAAATCAGAGCCGAATGTTTTGATCAGGCGTCCATTGATGTCAAGCAAGCGGACATAGCCGTAGCCGCCTTCGACATTAAACCAGAAATCCAAACCATCGCCACCGGTGTCGCTGACCAGAAATTGGTAGCAATTGGGCTCCAGATCAAAGGTGTCACGATAGGTTGTTTTGGCGGCGAGAGTCCCCTGCGGGCGTTCAAAGACCAGGTCGCCGTTGACATTGGTCAGGCGATAGGACGTGTGACTGGTGTCGTTATTGGTTCGAAGGACGACAATGATCTTGTTCGTGTAATGCGGCGGCGTCAAAGGAGATGAGGTCAGATGGTTGTCTTCAGGGTATTCGTCATCGTGACCGTTCGGCGCGCTCAGGAAGATTGAGAACTGCGATGTGTCTCCGGGGACAGGGAGTTGTCCGGGGAGTGTGACCGTGACGTACCCCTGCGGAGGGAGAAGGCCGGTCCAGAGGTACTTCTTGGAATATTCCAGCGAAGAGCCATAGCGGACAGCTACCGAGGTAACTGTCTCGCTCCCCTGATTTTTCATCACAAAGGTTGGTTGCGCGCAGATAGGATTGAGGCGTGAGTACTCATCTTCCATGCTTGGGGCAATGATTTCTTCGACGCTGACATCATACTCGGCCCACGGGGCGCGACATTGGAAGAGATACGAGTAGATATGCCAATTCGCGGTTGGCTTGTTGGGATTGATATACGGCTCCATGGCGATATCAACCGAATGCGATGGCTTGTTGGTTAATTGGTAGTCGTACCAGTCCGGGTAGACAACAGAGCCGGGGCACCAGTTGGCACGGTCGAAGATCCAGGTTCCGGATTGCGGATAGAGCGGATTATCGCCGCATTCGCGCCAGAGCTGACGCTGGGCGAAGAGAGAATCATCGAAATAGACCTGTCGATACTTGCTGCAGAACTCGGCGCAATTGGCGGAGTCGTCCATCCCGTGGCCGGTCTGGTGAATGCGAAGGCGGGCGA